>CAILQK010000118.1 GCA_903836265.1 uncultured Bacteroidota bacterium
AACAAAATTGGCAACCACCCGATGGAAATTCTTTCCGTCGAAAAAACCCGTGCCTGCCAGTTCCAGGAAATTGGCCACCGAACCCGGTGCGATGTGCGGGTAAAACTCCAGTACAATCTTTCCTTTGGCTGTCTCGATGACGGCCTCCGATTCTCGTGTCACCAGTTTCATGCGTTCCCAGTCAATGGGCTTGTTCCAGCCAATCGCGGGTTTGGCCGGTGCCGGCCGGCCCTCGAAGTAGGCAATAGCTTTGTCGAGTGCCATATACGCCTCCACATCGCGCGGCATCTTGAGTTTTGCCAGCCCGTCTTTCAGTGTATTGAGTCGCAGGGAATCGCGCAGCGTCTGGAAACTCAGTGTTTTCACCGTATATCCCTCCGAGAGCGTGGCGATGAGGCCCGGATCTCCGGAGTTGACAGCTTCGCGCAGGAAAGAATACATCTCATAGCGCACTCCACGCGATGCTTCACCGAAATATGCATAGAAATCCGGTCGCTGCATGATAGCCAGCAGGGCCTCTGCCGCGGCTGTTTTTACCGCTCCGCTGGGGTCGCCGAAGCCTTTTTCATGAATCCAGCGGTAGTTCCACGCGTACTCGCCGAGCGCGCGCAGGCAATCACCCCGTTCATAAGGACTTTTTGACTGCTGAAAAATTTCCTTCAGTCGGTAATTCACATAACCCTTGGATACAGAATCGGCCCGGCTCATCAGTTTGTTGGATGCACGGAACAGACCTATCTGGGTAGCCATGGGCAGGTTTGGATTGTCGCGGGTAAGGCGCCAGTACCAGTCAGCGTCTTTGGCGCGGCCATTGGCCACGAAATAGTCGGCTGCCGTTCTGCTGACATGCTGATTGGCATCGCCCAGTTGCGGCGTTATGAGTCCCCGAACGGTGTCGTATTCAAACTTCGACAAGGCGCGGATGATATTACATTTCACCCGCCAGTCCTGCTCAGTGGCTACTACTTTTGATAACAGGCCAAAAGCCGGCTGGGTGGACGATTTTCCGAGTGCCGTGGCAAGTGCCATCCGGATATCCGGGTTTCCTGTCCTGACGAATGCAGCGGCTATCTGTATCGCCTGCAGACTGTCGGGCTCGAGGTCTTTTGTCCGGGCCAGATAATGCGCAGCCATCAGCCTGGCTGATTCCGGAATCTGTTCATCCGACACATAAGACACCATTTTTTCCGTGGCACTCTCATCGGTAATACCCCTCAGTCCGAACCGGTAAATGGCACGGCATTGTCCTTCAAGCAGGAGCGTATCGGTGGGCCGGTAGGTACTCACAGCGGCTATGTTCTGCAGGGAGCCCTCTCCGCCGCACTTGCCGATAGCTTCCAGTACCACGGCGTTGAACTGCTGGTGTTGCGAGAGTGAATCCTTTCGGTCGAACGCTGCGATGAGCGGGTCTTCACAGGAGGCATGGCCAATCTGGCCCATTGAAAAAGCGGCTGCTATGCGAACTTCCTCGACCGGATCCTGCAGCAGGGGTACGAGGGGCTGTATGCCGAGTGTATCGCGGGAGGAGGCAAATGACAGCGCGGCAATGTAACGGAACGTAGCATCCGGATGCACCAGATAGCGCGTGAGGCTGTCTGTCTGTCTTTTGTCGCGCAGATCGAAGAGACGCTGCACAGACTTGTTGTTCAGGTCGAGATTAACCTTGCCGGCCTTGACCTTGTTTTTTTCGGGATCAGGCGGTGTGCAGGCAATTTGCCAGAAAAGAGAGCAGATCAGGATCAGATACAGTGTGCGCATAATGGTCATATTGTGCGCAAAGGTATGCCTCAATTCCGGATATTCCGAAAAAACGGGCGGTACAGACGCCGATTACAGCAGAAAACGGCCATTATGGTAGATCCGTTCCCCGTCAGCGTGAATTTCGCCGCCGTTAGTCATGTCAGTAATCATATCCCAGTGTACGGCCGACTCGTTTTTACCGCCGGTCTGCAGGTAACTTTGTCCGATAGCCAGGTGGATGCTGCCGCCGATCTTTTCATCGAACAGGATATTTCTGGTGATGCGCTGTATGTCGTAGTTGGTACCGATAGCGGCCTCTCCGAAGCGTCTGGTGCCGGGAATGGAGAAGATGTAATCCAGAAACTCTTCTCCGCGCCGTGCCTCCCATTTTTCAATCAGCCCGTCCTTCACCCACAGCGTGACACCCTCCACTTCATGCCCCTGGTAGAGGCAGGGAAACGAGAAGTGAACCACGCCATTCACCGCATTTTCTACCGGACTGGTATAAACCTCTCCGGAGGGCATATTGGTGCGGCCGTCGGAATTGATCCAGGTGCGGCCGGCTGTGCTGAAGGTAAGGTCGGTGCCGTCGGCGAGGTATCGGATTGTGGAACAGGTATTCAGGTGGTCAACGATGTACTGTTGCTTTTCCCTGACTTCGAGCCAGGCGGCCTGCGGATTGTCGTGAAACAGTTTGCAGGCGCCGAAAACGAAGCTCTCATATTCACTCAGGCCCATCCCGGCTTCCTGTGCGGCGGCATCGGTGGGCCACTGGCACAAATTCCGCCGCAGCCTGCGATCGGCCGTGCGTTCGAAATAGTTTTTCTGGATGGCTGCCAGCGCGTCGGTCCGGAGTTTCGCGCGCTCGGGCGTGGCACCCGAACTCTCCCGCAGGTTGTAGGGCGCGCGTACATGCAGGTAACAGTCGAAAGACTCCATGGCCACCTGTTGCTGGAGTGGCTGAGTTCGGAGTGCGTCGTCGGAGGCGTTCTCGAAGAACAGGCGTTCCCTTTCGCGGAATGCCAGATCACACTCCACCACGGCTGCGCCGGCGGCATACATTTCTCGGTAAAGCTCCCTGACCAGCGGTTCGGCCAGCAGGGTAGTGGCAATAAAAACCTTGTCGCCGGGGCGTACCTCCAGGCAGTAGTGGGTTAGCAGTTGTGCGTAGCGGGATGTATAATTCATAGTCAGTGGCACAAAAGTAAGGCTAAACAGGTAATCCCTGCCCGTTTTCCTGTATTTTGCCTACCTTTGCGGCCATTCCTCGCACAATACTAAAAAAATCGGAAAAAATGAACATTGCAGTTGTTGGTACCGGATACGTCGGACTCGTCACGGGCACGTGCTTTGCCGAAACAGGAAACCACGTCGTATGCGTTGATATCAACGAGAAAAAAGTGAAAAGCCTTCGCGAAGGCGTGATTCCCATATTTGAGCCCGGACTGGATGTGCTTTTTGAGCGCAACACCAAGGAGGGGCGTCTGCACTTCACCACCAATCTGGCGGAAGCTGTGGAAAAGGCGCAGATTATTTTCCTGGCACTGCCCACACCTCCGGGAGAAGATGGCAGCGCCGATCTGTCGTACATCCTCGGGGTAGCAAAAGACCTGGGTGGAATAATTACTGATTACAAGGTGATTGTTGACAAGAGTACTGTTCCGGTGGGTACCGCCGAGAAAGTATCGTCCATACTGGCCGAACAACTTTCCAAAAAGTTGTTCGACGTGGTTTCCAATCCGGAATTCCTGAGAGAGGGTGTAGCCGTGGAAGATTTTATGAAACCCGACCGCGTGGTGGTGGGTACGCGAAGCGAGCGAGCACGTAAACTGATGAAGCAACTGTATGAGCCATTTGTGCGGCAGGGCAACCCGATTTATTTCATGGACGAACGGAGTGCCGAGCTCACCAAATATGCTGCCAATTCCTATCTGGCGATGCGTATTTCTTTCATGAACGAGATTGCCAACCTGTGTGAGAAGACGGGTGCCAACGTGGATCAGGTGCGCATAGGTATGGGCAGTGACTCGCGCATAGGCAAGCGGTTCCTGTTTCCGGGCATCGGTTATGGCGGTTCCTGTTTCCCGAAAGACGTACAGGCGCTGGCCAAGACTGCTTCCGACTTTTCCTATGATTTCAAAATACTGAAATCAGTAATGAAGGTGAACGGGATTCAGAAGGGTGTTCTGACAAAAAAAATCAAAAAATACTACAAAAACGAGCTGGAAGGGAAAACGATAGCCGTTTGGGGACTGGCGTTCAAGCCCAATACCGATGATATTCGGGAGGCACCGGCGCTGGTGATCATAGACGAATTGCTGCAGCTGGGGGTCAAAGTCCGCGCATTTGATCCGGAGGCTATGGAGAATGTCAAGGTAATTTACGGCGACCGTATTACCTACTGCAAAACGATGTACGATACACTGGAGGGTGCCGACTCACTGGCCATCATGACCGAGTGGGGCGAATTCCGCGCACCCGATTTTGAGCGGATGGGTACCCTGCTCCGCGAGAAAGTCATCTTTGACGGCAGAAACCTGTACGATCTGGACACGGTGAAAGAGCACGGGTTCAACTATCAGAGCATAGGAAGACCGAAAGTGCGCAAGCGCTGAGGGTTATCCAGACTGTTTACTGCTTCACAAGAGTTCCCCGGCATTTTGGTCCGGTAGCTTGTAATGGCGTCCTGAGCTCAGCGCTGAGCCCAGGATGCCGTTCATATATTTCATGTATTTCTGCCTGCTGAACAATACATGTGCAGGCTCCCTCAACTATTATTCTCTGAAAGGGCTCTACTACTTTGAATGCAGCGCACTTCATCAAACAGATGAATGCAGGGGTAGCAGTTTTTACTTGAAAATTGTGAGAGCCTGGATCCATTGGCTACGGGTATAATTCACCGGAAATATTTTTCACAAATTGTCAGAAAAAACGTATTTTTGTTTCCAAAAAACCTAAATTTTTAGGAAAATTAGAAATGAAATTGCTTGAATTTTTAACCAGGTTTAAGTTGACTCCGGCGTTTTCCACGCGATCGATTGAGTTGGTATACCCGCATTTTGAGCGAGAGAACCTGCTTAACTGGCAGAAAAAAGGGTATATTGTGCGTATTCGAAATGGCTGGTACAGTGTTTCGGGCCGAATCACAACAGAGCGGCACCTTTACTGGGTTGCCAATAAAATTTACCATCCTTCTTATGTTTCACTTGAAACAGCTTTTGCATTTTACGGTTGGATTCCCGAAGCCGTCTTTACAACTACCTCCGTGTCCACCCTGAAAACAAGGGTATTTGACACCCCGGTGGGCTGTTTTCGATACTCCAGCCTGAATCCTAAACATTTCTGGGGTTACCGGCTGATAAAGACAGATGATTTCGGAATAAAAATGGCTGAACCGGAGAAGGCACTGCTCGATTTCCTGTATCTTCATCCGAAACTTGAATCAAAAGTGGACTTTGAGGCACTTCGATTCAATACAGATCAGATGAGAGGCCAAATTGACCGGGAAAAACTGTTGGCCTACAACAAGCAGTTTGACTCTGTAGCATTGAATAAACGGGTTTTTTCATTTACCAATTTTATTTATTATGATGAATCTGTCTGAACTGTTGGATGCATATCCGGTGGAATTGCGTGTACACCGGTCGTTTATCCTGCGTGAGTATCTGCAATGCAAAATTCTGGAGATAATATTTGATGGTCCTTATGCCAGTCGTTTATGTTTCCTGGGCGGCACTTGTTTGCGTTTGGTACACAATAACTCCCGGTTTTCGGAGGATCTTGATTTTGATAATTTTCAGATTACAGAAGCAGAATTTGATGAGGCCTCCAACCTGATTCGAACAGGACTGGAACAACAGGGTTTCGATGTGGAAATGAAGCAGATTATCAGAGGGGCTTATCATTGTTACATTCGATTTCCAGGACTATTATTCCAGCAGGGACTGAGTGGCTACAGGGAGGAAAAAATACTTATTCAACTGGATACTGAACCCCAGCACTTCAGTTTTCAACCTGACCGATTTGTTCTGAACCGATTTGACATTACTACTCAGATTCTTACTACACCACTGGATATTCTGTTAGCCCAGAAATTCACAGCGCTCTGTCAGCGAAAAAAAAGTAAGGGGCGCGATTTTTTCGATATAGTGTTCCTCCTTTCAAGGTCAGTAAAACCAAACTATGCATTTTTGGAAATGAAACTGGGCGTTTCCAATCGGCTACAACTGTTGGATCGCGTCAGGGCGGTTTGCCAGTCCCTTGATATGGAAGAAATGGTAATAGATGTTCGCAACTTCCTCTTCCAGGCATCCGATGAAAAAAAAGTACGATTGTTTATCCCTGTGCTGGAACAATCTGATTTTTGACGTAAAATAGTATTCCGCTCAAGCTATCCCGGGAATCAACAAGCTCATTTTGATTCCTATGCTGTTTGGGTGACAAGTGGAAGTCTTCCGCTATTGTCGCTGCTCAAGGACCTTCATATTTCCCGTGGCAGTGTAACATCCGGAAAATCGTCTGGTCCTCCTGTTTTCCGGTCTGCCAGGTACAGCGTATCAAATAAAGTGCTGTCTTTCTGATATACCCCGTCCATGTAATCCCGGATGGCTCTGATGTACATGTTTGTCAGAGCGGTATTTTTTGCCTGAGTTCCGGGAGATTTGCCCGTTTCCCGGCGATCTGCTTCGGTTTGAGCGGCAGAGCACGAGGCCATTACAACCAGAAGAGTCAGGCTTAGGATGGCAGAGATCCGTTTATTAACGTATTTCATGAAATTGGCTACATTTGTTTACAAGCCCAAACAGGGTTTTGCGCAGATTTCTGACAGAAAAACCTGCGCAAAATAAAGTAATCCCCTGCTTTAGCGTGTAAACGGGTATCCTCTCCTCAGCGTACAATCGTTATGTCACCTTTCCTGACAATCCGCTCTCCGTTGGCCAGATCGAGCTCGAGGTAATACACAAAAACACCCGGATTCATGTCTTTTCCCCGGAAGGTGCCGTCCCAGCCGCGCCAGTTGCTGACGGCCGCGGGGGCTTCGAGCTTGTACACCTCGTCTCCCCAGCGGTCGAATATCTGTACGGTGTGTATGGAGATGACTGATGTTCCGGTACTGATGGTCCAGAAGTCTTCTACACCATCGTCGTTGGGCGAGAATACGTTGGGTATATAGACATCCACCTCGCGGCGCAGTCTGACGACTATGGAGGCGCTGGCTGTGCATCCGTACTGGTCGGTAATGGTTACGGTGTATGTGCCCGGGGTTTCGGGGATCCACTCCTGACGCAGGCAGGCCGGACAGGCCGGGTCGGGCAACGGGTTCCAGACTATGCTTTGCCATGTCTGCAGATTGGTCTGAACTTCCACTACCAGTTTTTCGCCGAGTGCGGCCGTTACTTCGGCGGGCAGCTGGGCACTTGGCGCCACCGGAATGACAACCAGCACGGTGGTATCGGCGGTGCAGTTATTGGCATCCGAGAGCAGTATGGTATGTGTGCCGGCGCTCAGTTCGGGATTGAGGCCGCCGGTAGTGGCCAGTCCGTCTATGGCGATGGTGAAAGGCCCAACGCCTCCGTTGGGGGTGATGGCGGTACCGAGTACGGTTTCTCCGCAGATGACCTCGTCGAGTGTTACCTGAAGGCTGAGGGCGGGTGGAGGCACCACGGTAGCTGAGGCGGTTGCAGTACACTGGTTGGCGTCAGTGACGGTTACGGTGTAGGTGCCGGCGCCCACGCCGGTGAGCAGGGGTGCATTGGCACCTGTATTCCAGGTGAACAGATATTGCCCTGAGCCGCCGGTTGCTGCCGCCTGAACACTGGCATCGGTTGCATCGTGGCAGCTGAGTGCATACTGGCCAAAATTCGTGACTGCTGAAGCCAGCGGCTGCAGCCCGGTGGGGGAGGAGACAATCCCGACAGCTGTGGCGGTTTGTCCGCTTGCCGTTGAAACGGTGACCTGGTAAGTGCCTGCCGTCAGGTTCTGGAGGGTTGTCTGGCTGGTGCCGATGGGCATCAGGCCACTGCCCGACTGCATGCCGTTTGTCCAGTTGTACAGATACGGTGGTTGTCCGCCGGATGCCGTGAGGGTCAGTGTGCCGTTGCTGCCTCCGAAGCATGACACAGCGCCGTTGTTCAGGTTGGCGGTCGGTGCACAGTTGGCCAGATCAAGGGTGGTGACGGTGGTGACGGTGCTGTCGCAGCCGGCGCTGTTGAGCAGATTCTGGGTAACGGAACCCACTTGCGCCGGGTCGCAGGTGGTCCGGTTGATGGTGTTGTTGACGGGCTGGCCCACCTTGACGGTGACAGTGGCCAGCGTGGCGCATCCTGCGGAGGTGAGTGTGACCGTGAAATTGGTATTCATGGCCGGACTCACCGTGATGGCCGGTCCGGTGGTACCGTTGCTCCATACGAAGTTGCCGGTTCCGCTGGCGGTCAGGGTTGTTGATTCACCGGCGCAAATCTGCAAATCGCCGGTGATGGTTACCTGCGGGGTCGGGTTGACGGTGATGGTGAATGTTCGCGGAGTGCCCTGGCACGCGCCGAGCACAGGTATGACGGTGATGGTTGCCGTCGCCGGTGCGGCGCCGGTGTTAATTGCTGTAAAGCTGATATTGCCGGTGCCTATGGTGCCGAGGCCAATGGCCGGGTTGCTGTTGGTCCAGTTAAAGGAAGCGCCGGCGGTTCCGTTGAAGCCCACTGAAATGACAAAGCCGTTGCAGACCGTCTGATTGACGGGCTGACTGAGCGTGGGCACCGGATTAACCGTCAGGATTACCGGTGTGCGGGTAGAACTGATACAGTTGTTTATTGCGTCGCGAGCCTGCGCATAAAACGTGTAGGTGCCCGGTCCGAACGGACCGGCTGGCGTAAAGCTGGTATTACCCGACAATAATGCCGTTCCGCCAGTCGGGGTGCTGTACCAGTCTGCCGTCAGGCCGGGGCCTGTGGTGACCGTCAGGGCCGGTATGGGTGCGCCTTCGCATATCACGGGCGCGTTGGGCGATACCGGAGCTGCGATGGGCGGACACACACAGTTGGGGGCATTTACGGCCTGCTGGACAGAACATCCCGTTACCGGATTGGAGGCGATCAGTACCACGCTGTTTCCAGCCGGGATATTGACAATCTGGAAGTTGCCGCCGCCGCCGGTTACTGTCCCGGCTGTTGAGGTCAGATTGACGGCATTGGATGTGACAGCGATGGAGTAGGTGAGCAGGTTGGGCGCACAGGTAACGGCGCCGAGTGTGAATGTGGGTCGCGGGTTAACGGTGATGGTGAATGCCTGGGGAATACCCGAGCATCCGTTCAGGCTGGGAGTTACCACCAGGTTGGCTACCTGAGTCATCTGACTGGTGTTGGTGGCGGTGAACGTAAATCCACCGGTTCCGCTGGCAGCCAGTCCGACCGACGGATTGCTGTTTGTCCAGGAGAATACAGCGCCACTGGTTCCGTTGAATCCTACGGCGAGGGTGGTGCCGGAGCACACCGTCTGGCTCAGGGGGGGTGTTACGATGGGTGGCGGACTGACGCTGATATTAAATTGTACGGGGGCACCCGTGCAGCCCTGTGCTGTTGGAGTGACGGAGATGACCGCCAGTTCGGTGACGCTTACACTGGCAGCGGTGAAGCTGATACTGCCTGTTCCGGAGGCGCCGAGCCCGATATTGGTGTTGGAGTTGATCCAGTTGAATACCGCCCCGGCAGTGCCGTTCAGCGGGATACTGACCTGCGTACCGCCACAGGGTGTCTGGTTGGGAATGGTACTGACCACGGGCAGTGCCTGGACGGTGATGGTGAAACTCTGTGGCAGGGAAACACAGCCGTTCAGCGCTGCCGTAACAGTCACCACGGAGGTAATAGCCGAAGAGCCGCTGTTTTGTGCTGTAAAGCTGATATTTCCTGCACCTGAAACTGACAAACCAGTGGCTATGTTGTCGTTTGTCCAGAAGAAGGCAGCGCCGGTGCTTCCGGAGAAATTCACGTTTACGGGTTCGCCTGGACAAACCGACAGGTTGACGGGTTGTGTCAGTGTCGGGAGTGGTTCTATGGTGAGTGTGACTGCTGTTCTGGTGGCGCTCACGCAGTTGGAAGCGAGTTCGCGCGCCTCCGCGTATAATGTATAGGTGCCGGGTGCCGAGATGCCAGTGGGCGTGAAACTGATGTTTCCGCTGAGCAGGGGTGTTCCGCCGAGCGGGGTTGCGTACCAGTCGGCAGTTTCACCGGCACCAACGGTTACTGAAAGAGCCGGAAGAGGGGCTCCTGCACATACAACGGCATTCACCGGATTGGCCGGAGGCTGTACGGCCGGACAGTTGCAATTGGGCGGATTTACTGATTGTTGCACCAGGCACCCACTGGTTGTATCGGTTGCCGTGATGGTGGTGCTGGAGTCTATGGGAATCAGGCTGACGGTGTATAAGCCGTTGCCGCCTGTTACGGTGCCATCGGAAGCGGACACCACATCGCCGGTAGTAGACAGGCCTACGGTGTAGGACAGTGCATCCGGGGCACAGTTTACCGACAGAATTGTCAGCGTCGGGCTGGCATTGACCCCGATGGTGAACGACTGTGCAGGGCCGGTACAACCGTTCAGGTCTGGAATTACGACAATGTGCGCTGTCGTATCGGAGGGGAGAGAGGCGGCGTTGAAGGAGATATTTCCGGTTCCCGACGAACCGAGCCCGATAGCGGGATTATCGTTTGTCCAGGAGTAAGTGTTTCCTGTTCCGGAGAAGATGATGCTCACGGGTGCGCCCGCGCATGCGAGGGTATTTCCGGGATTATTGACCGTGGGGGCAGGAATGACCGTGATATCGAAGTTTTGGCTTGCACCGGTGCAACCGCCTGCAGATGGCGTTACGGTGATTGTTCCGGTCACAGGGTTGCTCACGCCGGCCGAGGTGAAGCTGATGTCGCCGCTTCCACTGGCGGCCAGTCCGATGGCTGTGTTATTATTTGCCCAGTCGAAAACGGAGTTACCCGTACCGGAAAAAGTTACCTGTACGGGTGTTCCTCCGCACACCGTCTGGTTGGCCGGATCGGTTACGGTGGGTGCCGGATTGACAGTGATTGTGAAAGAAACGGCGGCACCGCTGCATGTTCCGATTACCGGGGTGGCAGTGACGGTTGCCACCTGCTGGGTGCTGTTCTGGGCTGCAATGAAACTGATATTTCCCGTGCCGGAAGCCGCCAGTCCGATGGCTGTGTTACTGTTGGTCCAGTTGAAAGCTGCACCCGGGGAGCCGGAAAACTGTACGCTGACGGTAGTACCGGCGCATGCAGTCGTGCCGGATGGCTGGTTCATGGACGGTGCCGGTGTTACCGTAATATTGAAATTCAGGGCGGGACCAGTACATCCGTTTTCGGTGGCTGCGACAGTCAGGTTACCGGTGATGGAGTTGCTCACGCTGGCAGCAGTGAAGCTGATGTCGCCGGTACCGCTGGCGCCGAGTCCGATGGCTGTGTTATTGTTTGTCCAGGCATAGGAGGGGTTGTTTCCGGTGCCGGTGAAGTCAACCACGACAGGCGCTCCGGAGCAGACAGTCTGGTCCGGAACCAGATTGATGGTGGGACCGGGTGTTACAGTAATGGTAAAGATAACCGGCTCTCCTTCACACAGTCCGGCGACGGGTGTTACAACGATATTGGCTACCTGTACGCTGGTGACCTGGCTGGCGGTGAAGCTGATGTCGCCGGTACCGCTGTCGCCGAGTCCGATATTGCTGTTGTCATTTACCCAGTTATAGACGGGGTTATTGCTTCCTGTGAAGGCTACACTGACCGAAGCTCCCTTGCACACCACCAGACTGGCGGGCTGATCCACCGTGGGCACGGGGTTAACGGTGATGTTAAAACTCTGGTTTTGCCCGATACATCCGTTTTCGGAAGGTGTGACCTGAATCGTGGCCGTAGTGGTTGCGCCGACGGGTTCGGCGGTGAAAGATATGTCGCCGCTGCCGCTGGATGCCAGTCCGATAGAAGCATTGTTGTTCGTCCAGGTATAAACCGGGTTGTTTCCGGTGCCGGAGAACACGACCTGTACCGGATCGCCGGAACACACGATCTGATTGGGCGGATCGGTGAGGGCCGGTGTCGGATTTACCGTTACGGTGAAATTGACCGGAGTACCTTCACAGCCGTTGAACACCGGAGTGACGGAAACGTTGGCCACTTCGGTATTGATGCCGTTGAGGGCGATGAAGTTAATGTTTCCTGCGCCGCTGGATCCGAGGCCGACGTTAGTATTGTCGTTGGTCCACTGAAAGGTGGCGCCGGAAGTGCCCGAGAAGTTTACCGCCACGATTGTTCCGCCGCATACCGTGACATCGTTGGGCTGATTGACCAACGGCGCCGGGTTCACGGTGATGGTGAAAGTCTGGGCGGGCCCGACGCAGCCATTTTCACTCGGTGTAACAGTGACGGTAGCTGTGGTAGTGCCTGTTACCGGAGCCGGCGTGAAGCTGATATTGCCCGTGCCGGATGCATCCAGTCCGATGGCCGTATTGCTGTTGGTCCAGTTATATTCAGGGTTCCCGGTAACTGGCGTGAAGTTTACCTCCACCAGGTTCTGGCCGCAGACAGTGATGTTGGGTGGGTCCTGCATGGCGGGACCCTGATTCACGGTTACATCCACGGTGCTGGTGGTCGTGCAGGCATTGTCGTCGGTGGCGGTGAACGTGTAGGTGTTCGTACCCGTGGGTGCGTTGGTTACCTGTGTATTCAGTTGGGAAGGGTTGGCGATATTTCCGGGACCAGTCCAGAGGGTGCTGCCTACGGACGGCGGGTTGGTTAGTGTCGCCTGAAGATTAAAGGGCTGTCCGGTGCATACGGGGTTCGGGTTAGCCGATACGGTAGAGGAACCATCCCAGCAGGTGATGGCAATATTGGAGAATGTGACTGATTCGTTTGCTGCCCAGGTTTGCGTTTGCACGATGAGACCCACCGTTCCTGCGCCGTTGGTACAGACTGGCCCGTAGGTCAGCGTACCCGACTGGGCTATACTGCCGGGTACACCGATCAGCCGGGTGTCCACGGTGACACCATTGACCTGAAACTGCACGTACAGGAAATCCCAACACTGGTCGCAGCCACCCTCATCGGGCATCGTTGGATCACCTGCACAGGGAGGAATACCGAACGGGCATTCATCGCTCGACTCCATATTTCCTGCGCCGGAGAATGGCAGTGAAAAGTTGTAGTTCAGTGAAATGGAAACAGAACTGCAGGACGACACACTTACCGGCCCGTAAGTATTGGTGGTAGTGGAGTCAGTGTTGGAGTAAGTGGCGCCCGGGTCGCTGAAAATTACAGTCTGGGCTTCGAGGCCGGAGGATACGCTCCACAGGGCGGAAAGGGACAGGAGGAAAATACGGATATGGCGCATGGCAGGAAATTTTCGGAGCAAAAGTACAATAGAAATGCTCTGAATGATACCCTGTTGCCGGCGAGAGAGGCATATTCGCGCCGATCTGTCTTTTAATGTTCCGGATGACCGTCTGGTTATTTCGACTATCAAGTTAATATCCATACCTTTTGACTTCATCTGAAGTGCACACGGAAAAAATTCATGTCCCCAACCATCGCTAATCTGTGGTGGCAGGAGCAACTGGTCTTTCAAACGAGGAAATAGATAACCTGTAGAATGTATGCTGCCCCCCGCCCGGCGGTATTATTCCGGAGCGGTCGCCGTCTAAAAAGAGATGATATGTGCGGTAGTGTCATTCCGGATTAACGAAGCATGCCCATGGGGTGAAATGGTCTTCACGTCAAACGGTAAAGAAGTAAAGCCCCGGTAAATACCTGATTTGGGGGTTACTTTTTGTCGTAGATGCAAATACCCGCACGGTCTATATGCCGGGTGAGCGCAGGCTCTTGTATGCTGTGGTAGTTGAGTACATCGAACTGGTAGGGCATGTTGGTTTCTTCATTCAGCTCATAAGCCACATGACTGGCGGTCTGAAGGGTAAGGTATTCTCCTTTCAGGGCTATATCTACATCGCTTCCGGGTTTGTAATTGCCTTTTGCCCTGCTGCCGAAAATGAAGGCCTGTTTTACCTCCGGATATTTTTCCAAAATACTGCGAATGGCCAGCAAATCCCGCTCTTGCAGTCCAAAATCAGCCTTCATATTATTTTTTGATTAAAGTGAATTCGTAGTGCCTTCATGATTGGAAAATATTTTTGCTCAATCAGGGCTTCCATTTCTGTTGCTTTTTCTTCGTCATAAGTATGTGCGGTCAGATTTCTGTCCACCAATAAATCCATCCAGTCGTGTCCGTTCTGTATTAATCCCACCTCAAAAGCTTTTTTAATGGCTGTCCTTGGTGATTTTACATCCTGAAAGCCCTGCTCTTCCAGAAAGTCCTTCAGGAGCTTCCAGGCCAACTCAAAGCTCATTTCAAAGAATTGAATAATACCTGCTTTTTGTACCAGATCAGGGTGTTCAATTTTCAGGGCTTCCTCCAGGTGAAGCATCGCCTTGTTGAAATTGTGCAATCGCTGCTGCCAGCGTATATCTTCCTCACTCATGCATTTATTTTTGAAAGATGAATGGTTTTGCAACGGCTTTGTTCCCGAAGCCTGCCACTCAGTACCATCCTGAACAGTTTGAGTGTCGCGCATCAGGACAAAGGTAAATAAAGTTTATCTTTGTCCTGAAAAACCCCGAAATGGCAACAAACCAGCACCTGGTTTACAGGATTTCCGGAAAATCGAACCAACTAACAATATATACACATGAAACAATACCAATTTTGTCAGAGCTGCGGATTTCCACTGAAGAAGGACAAAAAAGGCGGAGGAACAGAGAAGGACGGCTCCGTCAGTCCGAAATACTGCTCCATGTGCTATGAAAACGGAGTGTTTCTCTCTCCTCCCGAAATAGATACGGCGGAAAAGATGCAGGCTTTCTGTATTCAGCAAATGAAACAGGCGGGCATGAACGGTATTTTTGCCTGGCTTGCCACCAGGGGTATCCCGAAGCTGGAACGATGGAAAAAATGAGAGCGGTGAACCGGTAATCCCGAATATACAGCACTTTTTAATAAGATTATACTACTGTTTACTATGCTCTCATATCAAAAAATCAGGCAAACACTCCTCTTTATTCAGACTTTTTCCGCCATCACGCTGGCCGGAATAACCGCGTCCGGTCGTCCGGACTGTCCGGAACCTGTGGCTCCCGGTATGCCGGCGGTTATGATCGCCTCGCCAGTTATCAGTGTGGAGCGGGCGCTCGATTCCATTCCGGCTGCTGCGGGCTGCGGAGACATGTTTTTCGATCTGTTTATTCAGACAGCACAGGCAGAACAGTACGGAGAGGCTGTGCTGAGCCTGATTTTTGTGCATACCGGCAGTCTCGCGCTGATCAGTGAATATACTTTTTCCGAATATTGTCCCGGCGGGCAGTGTGTTGGTTCGTCAGCTTCTGCCGACTCACTGCTTCGCGTGGATATTTCCCTTCGTGGTGTTATCGGACCGGAAGCCGGAGCTTCGGGCAGAAAAAGATTGTCAAGAATTGCGCTGAGGGGATCAAATTCCTGCATCACGGCTATTGGTGTGACGGATGTCTCGCTGCGTATGGCCGGAACCGGTCGCCCTGTCACACCGGTTATTCGTTCTGCCGTCACGCCGGACAACAGTGGTGATGATGTATGCGCCGGGGAGGTGGAGTTCAGTTGCAGTACACCCGAAGGCAATCCGGTGAAGGGTGTTGGCTATACCATTGCCGGCGGCGGTTGTACCATGACCGGTACTGCGGACGACTACGGCAGCAAGCTGGTCTGTTTATGTCCGGTGAAGGAACAGGTGATCAGTCCATTCAAGTCGGATGATCTGCTGAATGGCGTAACGGTTTTTGATCAGGTTCTGATATTCCGGCATATTCTCGCCACGGAAAGACTGGGTTCTCCGTACAGGATGCTTGCCGCCGATGTAAACGAGTCGAAATCCATAACGATGTACGATATTGTGACACTTGGAAAGCTCATACTTGGCGACAGTGCTGGTCTGGCAGGCGTGGCGTCATGGCGGTTTGTGCCGAAAAATGTGTCTTTTGATCAGGGAACCAACTCTTTTAATTCCGATTTTACTAAAAAAATGGTTCTTTCGGTTACTCCCGGAAGGATGGAGGCCTCCTTTTATGGCATCAAAACGGGAGATGTGAATGGTGCCGCCGGAGAGCGGCCTGCCGGTGAGCGCAGGCGTACCTCGCTGGCCTTCGCCGAATTCAGGGGTGTTGCCGGCTCGGAAACGGAGGTGCCTGTGTTTGCCCCTGAGCTCTACAATCTGGCCGCGTGGCAACTGGCACTTCGGTACGACACTGCGAAATACCGGCTGTCTGACGTGCGCTGGCCGGAGGAATTGCCGGCATTTCAGGGTCGCGACTGGCATGAGCCGCGCCGCGGCGAGGTTCGGCTTGTGTGGTACAGCGGCGAGAGCGCCGGTTTGCGTGTGGACAGGGGTACTCCGCTGTTTTATCTGCGTTTTGTGAGTCTTGCAAACGATTCGGAGGGTCGGATAAGTCTCTCCGGTGATATGGAATCGCTGGCTTACAATGCGGCTGGTGCTGCGACCGACATACAGCTTGATCGCCTGCCTGCAGCGGATGTTCGGCGCAACGCCGGCAAGGCACAGGCGCCTGAGTCGTGGGAGGCTGCTGTATATCCGAATCCGGTCCCGGAGCATTTTCGTTTAAACCTGACCATTCCCCGCGGAGGATATTGCCGGATTCGCATCACCGATCAGTTCGGTCGTCAGCGCTGGTTGCTGGAGCAATACGTTGAGGCTGGCTTCCGCTCCTTCAATGGTCCGGACACCCTGCCCGGAGGGGTGTATTTCGTGCAGTTTGTCACCGAATGGGGTACCCGGGAGCTGCGTCTGAGGAAATTTTAATACTCAGCATTTCCTCCCACACAGTGGTAAATCTTGCTGACAGTTTGCACTGACTGGTGAGCCGGGCTTGTCTGCCGGAACTTTGTGCGCCGGTTTTGATGGTATTGCGGCCGTATCTGACGTTGAGTGCGTCGAATACCATCATCAGTTGCCCGTGTTTATTTCGGTCAACGGGGTCGAACATAGCCAGCTGGGGGCCGTTGCCGGGTGGCGTGATACCGCTGAGGAGTATTCCCGCCCGTTTGTATTCGTATCCGGCTCTGAATATCCTTTTGAGGGCGTAGCGGGCTGCGTGTACCATGGGCAGTGTGCTGCTGGTGGGCGCAGCGAATGACACATTGAACAGGGCGCTGTACTGAGGCTGGTCGGTGGCAAACCGGTTTGTTTGCAGGAACAGGGTAAGAATAGACGCCTCTCCGTTCTGGCGCCGGAGTTTTTCGCCGCAGCGGGCAGCGAAATCGGCCACCAGAGCCTGCAGTGCTGCTTCCGAGGCGACGGGTTGCCTGAAGGAGCGGGTTGTTCCGATACTTTTCCGGGCAGGCACTTCAGTGTCTGTTTTGATACAGGGTTGTCCCAGCAGTTCCTTTTTGATACGCAGTCCCGTCACACTCAGGTGCTTGCGCACCCATGCGTCGCTCGCGTGCGCGAGGTCAAAGGCTGTTTTCAGGCCGTTTCGCTGCAGGAGAGCGGCGTATTGGTACCCGATACCCCATATATCGCCTGTTTCGACCGACTTCAGCACGTCACTGCAGTCGCCCGACAGTATTCGCACGCCATTGCCCTGTTTGTTTTTTTTAGCGAGCCGGTTGGCTATTTTTGCCAGCACTTTGGTAGGTGCCACCCCCACACATACCGGCAGACCGACACACCGGAGGATGGTTTCCCTGATTTCGAGGGCCCGGGCGTACAGATCGAAGTGCTCCATACCGGTAAAATCCAGAAACGCCTCGTCAATACTGTATATTTCCACTTCGGGAGCGAACTGCCGCAACAGATTCATTACCCGCGCCGACATGTCGCCGTACAGGGCATAATTGGACGAATACACTTGTAGTCCGTTTTTACCAACCATATCCTGCACCTCGAAAAATGGCTGTCCCATGGCAATGCCGAGCTTTTTGGCTTCTTCGGAGCGGGCAACCACACAGCCGTCGTTGTTCGACAGCACCACGACAGGAACCCCTCTCAGACGGGGATTGAACACCCGTTCGCAGGAGACATAAAAGTTGTTGACATCCACGAGTGCCGTCACGGTTATGTTTTTTTGATGATATAAGTGACCACCCCCCAGATCAGGAGTTCGTCGTTTTCCTGAATGTCTATGGCCGGATAAAGCGGGTTGGAGGCGACCAGGCGGATTCGGGGGCCCTTTATTTCCAGCTTTTTGACTGTGAAAGCGTTGTTCAGACAACAAACCGCTATAGAGCCGTTTCTGTATTTGAGTGACCGGTCAACCACCAGCACATCGCCGTCGCTGATACCATCGCCTGTCATGGAGTCTCCCTGTACGCGCACGACGAACGTGGCATCCGGGTTTCTGACCAGCTCCCGTTTGAGGTCAATTCGCGCCTCGAGGTAATCATCGGCAGGAGAGGGGAAACCGGCTGTCACCGATCCGTCCACCAGAATCACCGAAATGGAATCAATTTTTTTTACCGTGTAAAACCGCCATTCAGCAGATGGCGCAGTGAATCCTTCCGTTCCCATAGTACTGTTTTTATGGCCAACCCGGGCAAGGCACCGGGCCTCGCCTGATCAGGCAGTTCATTTTGTTTTGAAAAGGCAAAAATAAAACATTTTGTAATTTTATCCTATTTTAAATACAATTTGTTTTTTTGTTTGGTCGGCATATTGTGTTCCAGCTTTTCCCTCTTGCGACGCGAGGGGTAACACAGTACCTCGTATCTTTGTAATCATGGCGCGGAGAATTATTTTGAAATGGCTGGCCGGGGACACGTTTGGCGGCGGAGTACTGCCGACATTTGTATTTCCCGTTGTTGCCGGCTTGTTCGGTTTGTTGCTGGTACTGATTACGCCACCGTTTCAGTCGCCTGACGAGCCGGCGCATTTTTTTCGGGCGTATCAGGTGAGTGAGGGGCATCTTTTCCCGGAGCTGCAGGACTGCAGGGCAGGAGGCTGCCTGCCGGCATCGCTGTTGGCGGTGAGCGACTCCTTTTCTCCGCTGCGGCATGAGCGCGCCCGCCTGCTGCCTGGCCAGACGAGGCGGCTGCTTGCCGTACCCTTACATCCGGAGCTGGTCGTATTCACCGATTTTGCGAATACGGCTATGTATGCCCCGACGGCCTATTTACCGCAGGCAGCCGGAATAGCCTGTGCCCGCCTGCTGGGTGCATCGGCGCTTCAGATGCTGTATGCGGCCCGGCTGGGCAATCTGCTGGTATGGGTACTGCTCCTGTCTGTTACCATCCGGATTGCCGGACGAAGGGGAGTGTTTTTTGCCTTGCCGGCCCTGTTGCCGGCCGTACTATTCATGGGCGCCTCGGCGAATGCAGACGTGCTGACAAATGGCTTGTGCTGGTGGCTGGTGGCGGCCCTGTTGTCGGGGCAGTATCGCCGGGGGGGGGTGCTTGCCGGACTTGCAGTGGTTTCCGTGAACAAACTGATCACATTCCCGCTGGCGCTGCTGGCCAGGTTGGGAGGTGCATCGTACAGGAGTACCGCCATGCTGACTGCGGCGTCTTTGCTGGTGGCACTGTGCTGGAGTGCCGTGGCGAAGGGCTGGTTTATTCCGTATGATGCGTATCATCCGCTGTTTCGCGACGGACAAACACTTAATACCGGGGTAAATCCCGGTGCTCAGCTGGAATATGTTCTGAATAACCCGCTGCAATTTGCGGCGACGGCGGTTACCTCGCTGTTTTATTCGCTGCCGGCCACTGCAGCCCATTTTGTAGGGAAGTTCGGCTGGGAGAAAAACTATATACCGGTGGGCTGGACAGCAGCGTTATGGCTGGTGCTGACTGCCGTCCTGTGCACCGAGGAACGGCCGCTGCCGCTGCGCCGGCGCTGGCTGCCGGGTGTGGTGGTGGTTGCCTATGTGGCCGGATTCGCCCTCACCAATTATCTGCTCTGGAACGCCGTGGGTGCCGACCGGATGGATAACTGGCAGGGAAGGTACTTTATTGCCGTTGCACCGGTAGCCGGCTTGCTGCCCGGAAACAGTCTGCTGCTGCCGTGGAGGCGGCAGATACTCGGAGGCGGCCTGGTGCTGGTGGTACTGAGCAACGTCAGCATGCTCTGCAGCCTGATTGACCGATATTATTAGTCCATTATTTTTTTCGCTCGGTCACATACACAAGCAGTTCCCGCATAGCCTCTCTGGAAGGGTTGTCGGGCAGCGTATCGAGTATGTCGAAAGCCTCCTGCCGGAACCGGTACATGGCCTGGCGGGTGTATTCTATACCGCCGCTTTCGCGAACGAACCGGATGACCTCGGCCACCTTTTCACTTTTATGGCTCTGGTTTTTTACGATATTGATGATACGGCGCCGCTCCAGCCAGCCGGCATTATTCAGGGCATAAATAAGCGGGAGCGTCATTTTTTTCTCTTTGATATCAATACCGAGCGGTTTGCCCACATCGTCGTCGCCGAAATCAAAGAGGTCATCCCTGATCTGGAACGCCATACCCATTTTTTCGCCGAACAGTTTCATACGCGCTTCGAGCTCTTCGTTGCCGTCCACCGTACTGACGGCACCGGCACAGCAGGCGGCAGCAATCAGGGAGGCTGTTTTCTGGCGTATAATTTCGTAGTAAACCGACTCCTCAATATCAAGGCGGCGGGCCTTTTCCATTTGCAGCAGTTCACCTTCCGCCATTTCGCGCACTGCACTGTTGATCACCTCGAGCATTTTATACTGCTTTTGCCGGACGGTGAGCAGGAGCGCCTGCGAGAGCAGGAAGTCGCCTACGAGGACGGCCACCTTGTTTTTCCAGAGCGCATTGATGGAAAAGAACCCCCTGCGCATATTGGCGTCATCCACCACATCATCGTGGACGAGTGTGGCGGTGTGTATCAGTTCAATGAGTGCGGCGGCTGTGTAGGATGCTTCGTTGACCGAACCGAATATCTTGGCGCTGAGCAGGGTAATCATGGGTCGCACCTGTTTCCCCTTGCGCTGCACGATATACCAGGTAACCTTGTCGAGCAGTGGCACATGACTCTGCACGGCCTCGCGGAACTTTCCCTCGAAGATGAGCAACTCCTCTGAAACAGGCTGTTTAATGGTATCCAAGGACATTTTCAATTTTTATTGAAACAGCCGCATGAGAGGAAGGTTGTCGCTCCGGCGGTTTATTTCGGTTAGTACAGAGATGATTAAAAATTATTTGATGACGACCCTGCGCGCAGTGGAACTGGTCACTTCCAT
>CAILQK010000119.1 GCA_903836265.1 uncultured Bacteroidota bacterium
CACCGCGAAAATCAATATTAAGGTACATGCCGCTTCTGCTGCCGCAAAAGCAGCCGTTGAAGCAGCTGGCGGCAGTGTTGAAATCGTCTAAACCACACTCTCGGTAATGAAACTTTTTACCGTTCTCAAGAATATCTGGAGCATCAAAGAACTGCGCGACCGCATCGTCTTCACGCTTGCGTTGCTGCTCGTTTATCGTGTTGGTACTTTCGTGGTACTCCCCGGTGTCGTGCCTGCTGCTCTCGACAAGGCTGCACAGAATCGCGGCGCCAATGACCTGCTCGGTCTTATCAACGTGTTCACCGGCGGGGCTTTCGATAATGCCGCAATCTTTGCACTGGGTGTTATGCCCTATATTACTGCATCTATCATTGTGCAGTTGCTTGGCTTCGCGCTCCCCTATTTTCAGCGTCTTCAGTCCAAAGAGGGTGAAAGTGGTCGCAAACGTCTGAACCAGATCACCCGCGTACTGACAGTGGCAATTACGCTTGTACAGGGTGGAGGTTATCTTCAGCTCGTCCGCAGTATCCCGGGAGCTGTCTCTCCGGAGGTTCCGGAAGGGCTCTTCTGGTTCTCCAATATCATCATTCTTTCTGCTGGTACTATATTTTGTATGTGGCTGGGTGAAAGAATCACAGACAAGGGAATTGGTAATGGTACTTCACTGATTATTCAGGCTGGTATCATCGCTCGCCTCCCGCAGGCATTCGTGTTTGAATTCCAGAAACTGTTCTCGGATAACAAACTGCTTCTTTTCTTCCTCGAGTTGGCTCTGTTCTTCGTGGTTGTAATGGCAACAATCCTGGTTATTCAGGGTGTACGCCGCATCCCAATTCAGTTCGCCAAACGTATGGTCGGCCGTACAAGCAGCGCAATGCCATCCTCAAGCGCCCGCGATTACCTGCCACTGAAGGTAAACTCGGCTGGTGTAATGCCGATTATTTTCGCTCAGGCACTGATGTTCCTCCCGGCTACTGCCATACAGTATATGTCCGGCGACAGTATGAATACAGGTCGTATCCATATGCTGAATGATATCTATTCACTCGGGTATAATGTGCTGTTCTTTTCGTTGATCGTCATCTTCACGTACGTTTACACAGCACTGATGATCAACCCAACCAGCTATGCTGATTATCTGAAGAGAAACAATGCTTTCATTCCGGGTGTGAAACCTGGTGAAGCCACATCGGACTATATTGACAATATTATGACGCGTATTACCCTGCCGGGAGCAGTATTTCTCGGCCTGATCGGAATATTGCCGTCAGTTGCTGCTACATTCGGTATCAACCAGCAGTTCGCACTTTTCTTTGGTGGTACTACGCTGCTGATTATGGTAGGTGTTGCGCTCGATACGCTCCAGGTAATTGAAAGCTACCTGCTCACGCAGAAATACGATGGTCTAATCAAATCAGGCAGAATTCAGGGTCGTTCCACATCCGGTCTGCAGGTTGGTCAGCCTCAATAATTGAATGCTCTCTGAGGCACTCCGGTGCCGGATGTGAAATAAAGAACAAAACATGGGATTGTTTTCTGCTCAGGACGGACGACGGATCTTCTACAAGACCGCCGCTGAAATTGAACTGATGCGAAATGCCAATACCCTTGTTTCAAAGACACTGGCACACGTAGCCAGTATGCTGAAACCCGGTGTAACCGGACAGATCATTGACAAGGCTGCAGAGGAGTTCATTCGCGATCATGGTGGTCGGCCAGCCTTCAAAGGCTACCACGGCTTCCCCTCAACGCTGTGTGTATCTTACAACGACATTGTTGTCCACGGGATACCAGGCAAACGGGAATTCGTTGATACTGATGTTGTGTCGGTTGACTGCGGGGTTGAACTTGAAGGTTACTATGGAGATGCCGCGTACACGTTTGCTTTTTCCAAAGTCTCCGAAGAGGTTCTCGACTTGCTCAGAACTACATACAGATCCCTTTATCTGGGTATCGAAAAGGCAGTTCACGGCAATCGGATCGGGGATATATCTTTTGCGATCCAGGACTATTGTGAACGACAGCACAAATACAGTGTTGTAAGAGATCTGGTGGGACACGGAATCGGAAAATCACTCCACGAAGAACCTGAAGTACCCAACTATGGCAGAAGGGGAAAAGGCTTCCTGATGATGGAAGGCCTGGTAATAGCTATCGAGCCCATGATCAATATGGGCGTGAAGGATGTTTATCAGGATCGCGACGGGTGGACGATCTTTACAAGGGATCACAAACCCAGTGCACACTATGAACACTCTGTTGCAGTGAGAAAGGGGAAAGCCGATATTTTGTCGGATCATTCTTTTTTACTGAGTGAAATAAAAAATAATCCTGAATTGCAAGAAATTTTGCCTAAAAATTAGACCTTTGCAGCCCGAAAATTAAAAGGGCCCTTTTTTATGGCGAAAGAAGACTTGATCAAACAGGATGGCGTGGTTGCCGAAGCACTCTCAAATGCAAATTTCAAGGTGCAGCTGGAAAACGGCCACATCATACTCGCAACAATTTCCGGAAAGATGCGAATGCACTATATTCGTATTCTGCCGGGTGACAAGGTATCTGTGGAGATGTCTCCCTACGATTTGACTCGCGGGCGCATCATTTACCGGTACAAGTAAGTTAAAACGACAATTTGAAAAACGACTGAAGATATGAAAGTCAGACCGTCCATCAAGAAGCGTTCTGCGGACTGCAAGATTGTTCGCCGCAAGGGCAAACTTTACGTCATCAACAAAAAGAACCCGAAGTTCAAGCAGCGGCAGGGGTAATTCTCTGTGGCAGTCGGCTTCGACGTCAACATTTTTGAATACACAAATCAGCACAATATATGGCACGTATTGCTGGAGTTGATCTTCCCCGTCAGAAAAGAGGGGTTATTAGCCTGACCTACATTTATGGTATAGGCCCTTCGACTGCTTCCGCTATTCTGGAGAAAGCCGGAATTGACGAGAGTACCAAAGTTGAAAACTGGAATGATGAGAATATCAAGGCGATATCCCGCATCATTGCTGATGATTACAAGACTGAAGGTCAGTTACGCTCCGAAGTTCAGTTGAATATCAAGCGTCTGATGGATGTTGGTTGCTACCGCGGCCTGCGTCACCGCAAGGGTCTTCCCCTGCGCGGTCAGCGTACCCGTACGAATGCCCGCACACGCAAGGGCAAGCGCAAAACGGTTGCCAACAAGAAAAAAGTAACCAAGTAATAATGGGTAACCGCTGCAGGGCAGCGGTTCTCTTTTCATAAAAAGCCAAGGGTCGGCTGAAATTGTCGGCTCGCAATGCAATAAAAAAATGGCAAAAGGAGCATCCAAAAAGGTTGTCAAGCGCAAAGTGAAAGTATCGCCGGAGGGTCTTGTTTTCATCCAGGCTTCTTTCAATAACCTCATCATCTCTATCACAAACAAGCAGGGAGAAGTAATCTCCTGGGCTTCTGCAGGTAAAGCTGGTTTCCGTGGTTCCAAAAAGAACACGCCGTACGCTGCGCAGGTTGCTGCCAATGATGCAGCAAAAACTGCTTACGACGCAGGTCTCCGCTCTGTTGAGGTATTCGTTAAGGGCCCCGGCTCCGGCCGTGAAGCTGCTATCCGTGCAGTTGATCAGTCCGGTATCAAGGTGCTGCTGATCAAGGACGTCACGCCGATGCCTCACAACGGATGTCGCCCTCCAAAACGCCGTCGCGTTTAATGCCATCTTCTTCACTCAAGGTTTAAAATAGCACATTCAACATAATGGCTCGTTATACTGGTCCAACTACCAAAAAAGCCCGTACGTTCGGCGAACCGATCTTCGGTTTCGATAAAGCTTTTGAGCGCAGGAAGTATCCTCCCGGACAACACGGACTGTCCCGCAAGAAGAAGCAGGCTTCTAACTATGCTCAGCAGTTGTCTGAAAAGCAAAAGGCCAAATATACTTATGGTGTACTGGAGCGTCAGTTCCGCAAGACCTTCCAGAGCGCAACCCGTCGTCACGGTGTAACTGGTGAGGTTCTCCTCCAGTTGCTTGAGGCCCGACTCGATAATACTGTTTATCGTATGGGTATTTCAAACACTCGCAGAGGTGCACGCCAGCTCGTTGGCCACCGTCACGTCACTGTAAACGGACAGGTTGTAAACATCCCGTCCTACACACTCAAGCCCGGTGATGTTGTGGCTGTACGCGGTCGTTCCAAAGGACTTGAAATTATCACTTCCAATGTTGGTGCGAAAACAAGTAATGTCCGCCAGTTCGGCTGGATTGAATGGAATCCTGATCAAATGAAGGGCGTCTTCCTCGCGTATCCCCAGCGCGACCAGATTCCTGAAAAAATCAACGAGCAGCTCATCGTCGAGTTGTACTCTAAGTAAGAAGTATCGAAGCGAATATGGTTGGCGTTCATTCCGAATGTCAACCCTTTTCGCATAATATGCCGAACCCTCTCAGGGGTTCCTCGTGCCCTGCCTGAAAACAAATTTGTTCTTTACCACCCAATCACTCTCGGAGCGTTCAATATGAGCATTCTCAATTTCCAAAAGCCTGACAAAATCCTGTTGCAGAAAGCAACCGATTTTGAAGGTACTTTCGAGTTCAAGCCGCTGGAACCCGGTTTCGGCCAGACGGTGGGCAACTCGCTTCGCCGCGTCCTCCTCTCCTCTCTCGAAGGTTATGCCATCAGTGCTGTACGTATCGGCGGTGTTGACCATGAGTTTGCGACGATCCGTGGCGTGGTAGAAGACGTGGTGGATATCGTTCTCAATCTCAAACAGGTTCGTATCAAGCCTGTGATTCAGGATGAAAAAGGCGCAGCAGAAAAAATTTATCTGACTGTCAGCGGTCGTGAAGAGTTTCGTGCCGGCCAGATCGAGGAGTTCACAAATATGTTCAAGGTGATGAATCCGGAACTCCTGATTTGTCGTATGGAACCATCCGTGACGCTTGAGATGGAGTTCACTGTTACCAAGGGTCGTGGCTATCAGCCAGCCGATGATGGTGCTCCGAAGGATGTGGCAATTGGTGTCATTCCGATTGATGCCATTTATACGCCAATCAAGAATGTCTCCTACAAGGTGGACAGCACACGTGTCGGTCAGCGTACTGACTACGAGCGCCTGGTCATTGATATCAAAACG
>CAILQK010000120.1 GCA_903836265.1 uncultured Bacteroidota bacterium
CCTCCAAATCCGAAAGGTGAGCCCGGATTGACCAATGTTACCGATTTGACGCGTTCTCCGGCAGCTGCGGTCAGGTGCAGGGCGATGGATCCGCCCAGAGAGTGTCCGATCAGGTGAAATGTATCTATGTGAAGCGCATCAAGCAGCGCAAGCAGATCGTCGGTGAAATCGCCCAGTCCGCGCGTGGCATCAATCAGCACATCGTCAGTATCTCCATAGCCTCGCAGATCGGGGGCGATTCCTCGGAAACCGGGTGGCAACATTTCCATAATTTCTTTCCAGAATACAGATGAGGAGGCGTTCCCGTGGATGAACAGTACAGGAATACCCGTGTCGGGGCCACTGAATCGTACATACACATTCAGGCGACTGGTCGGAATTTTTTGTGCAGAGGCGCTCATGATTTTTTTAGTTGATTTCTGTTAATTTTACCTGAGTCCGTCCTGGGAAGGCTCTCCATGGATTGAAAATATTTTGGCACCTTGAATCGGGCGAGTTTCTCCCTGCAGTAATCCGCCATGGCCTGTGGGTCGAAGGCTGCGCCTGGCTGCATAACCACAAAAGCCTTACCTGCCTCCCCCCACTTTTCATCCGGAACACCCGTTACTGCCACCTCGGCCACACCCGGAAACTGTATGAGCACCCGCTCTATTTCAGCAGGATATACATTCTCGCCTCCGCTTTTATACATATTTTTGATCCGGTCGACCACGAAAAGGTATCCCTCCTCATCCTGATACAGTTCGTCACCTGTACGGAACCACTTCCCGTCAACAGAAAACGCATCGGCGCTTGCTTCAGGATTGTTCCAGTAGCCGGGCATCACCATCGGGCCTCTGAGCCAGAGTTCACCGGGTGCCCCACCGGGCGGCTGGTCTTGTCCGATTTCATCCACAATACGTATCTGCACATAGAAATTCGGTCGGCCAATGGAACCTTTTTTCCTGATAGCATCGTTTTGATGAAGAGAGGTGAGGTTGGGGCCCACCTCCGTCATGCCGTAACCTTGCCGGACAGGCACCTTCTTTGCGTGCCACTGCTCGATGAGGGGTATTGGCATGGATTCGCCCCCTACAATCAGATAAATCATATCGGGGAAACCCGCCTTTTCAAAACCCGGATCGCGGGCAATCATCTGCAGAATAGTAGGTACACCCATGAAGATGGTGCAGCGCTCACGCTGGAGCAGCTCGAGTGCAGTACCGGCATCGAATTTTTTCAGCAGACAGACATACGCCCCATGGTGAAGAAAGGGGGTGATGAGTACATTCCAGCCACCGGTGTGAAATGGAGGCATCACATTGATCGTACGGCTTTCTGTATTGACTATCAATGAAATAGCTGTATTTATGCTATTCCAGAACAGCATTTTATGAGTATAAAGTGCTCCCTTGGGGAATCCGGTGGTACCAGAAGTGTACAGGATAAACACAGGGTCATCTTCCTGCACCTGCGCGAGTTCGACCCGTGCGTCTTCGGGAAGATGTGAAGCAGGTTCAAGCAATTCTTCCAGGTATTCTGTACTGACAACCGGTACGGAAACTTCAGGTAAAATACCTGTGAATTTATCCTCGGCAATCAGCAGTGCAGGTGCCGAATCCGTTATGAGGTATTCGATTTCGGCTGTTGCCAGCCGGTAATTGAGCGGAACCAGTATGATACCCGCTTTCTGAGCAGCGGAAAAGGCAATGATATACTCAAGCGAAAATTCGGCGAGAACAGCAACCCGATCTCCCTTCTGCAGATTATATGCTGATCTCAGGTAAAAAACGAGCCGGTTTGCCAACCGGTTCAGTTGTCCGTACGTGAGTGACCGGTCGCGCTCATGCTCTCTGACAGCGACCTTTTCCGGACTGTAAACAGCCCACTTTGCAGACCAATCCTGTTGCCAGACTTCCATAATTACATTTCAAAAAATGCGGCACCAAAGGCAAGACCACCGCCGGAACCAACAAATACAACTTTATCACCCTTCTTCACCTTTCCTGCCTGCATCCACTGGTCGAATGCCATGGGTATGCAGGCAGAACCGGTGTATCCGAAGTCATGCATGATGGTAGCTGCCCGTTCTCTGGGCACCCCGAGTCTGTCCATCGTTTCGTGAATCGAATTAACATTGATCTGCGTGAGGAAAAAATGATCTATATCAGCCGGTTTAATGCTGTTTTTCTGACATAAATCCACAATCATTTCCGTCCATATTTCAGGATTCAGTTCTTTGGGAAATCTTCTTACGAATTGCAGCTGATGCTCGTGACGGTCTATCACCCCGTGATCAACAGGTTGATGAGAGCCACCCGCATAGATACCCATCCAGCTGTTGTACTGCCCCTGTGTAAGCAGGCGACTGCTCCGAAAGCCCTCCCCGTGCTCACTGGCCCCCACAACCACGGCACCGGCACCATCTGCAAACAGTGTTACTGTCTTCTTGTCGGCCTGATTAAGGTACTTGCTCATGGCATAAGCACCAACAACGAGTATATATCTGTACTGTTCATCAGATTGTATGTATTTGACGGCGACGTCAAGTGCTGTCACAAATCCCGCACAGGCAGTATTCAGGTCGAAAGTACCTGCATTGGTCATACCCATCCTGTCCTGTACTACCGAAGCTGTTGAAGGCGACACATACTCCGGGGTGTCAGTAGCCACAATCAACAGATTAATATCCGAAGGAACAAGTCCGGCAGCATCAAGCGCATTTTCAGCTGCTTTTACTACCAGATCAGCAGTACTCTGGTCAGGGGCACACCAGCGGCGTCTGAAAATCTGTACGTTCTCCCGGAGCCAGGTATCCACATCCTCACCCAGCTGTTCGTTGAACCACTGGTTTTCCACCACCCTTTCGGGTGCATAAGATCCTGATGACAAAATTGTTGCGTTACGCATGAGTCAGTTCTGAAGTAATTTTGAGCGTCCAAAGTAGCAGGCAATTCAAATGCCGCAGAAGGATCGGGAAATCAAATTCGGGGTTGACTTATATTTTTAATCAGGCTTTATTTTGAAATAAAATACTGATTTACAGAAAGTTGCTGCATTGAAACAATGGGTAGACAAATCGGATCAAACCGGGTCTTCAACCTTTTTATTTCGCAGCTGATATATACTCAAACCAACGATGGATGCCGATAATATGGCCAGTGCAGCTGCAACTGCCGGGTTTCGTACAGCCCCCTGTGTGTAGGGCGTCAATCCTCCGTAATAGACTCCAAAGTGAACCACAATAGCAGTAACAGATGCTGCCGCGGGAGCAGCTATCGGCACATCCCTGCCATATATCCCCAATAATACCGGGACAAAAGCGGCCGAAAAGTAGGCGTAAACACCATTTTGAGCCAGGATACCTACGCTCAGATCAGGATATTGGAGCTGGTAATAACTCCAGGCAATGGTGATTACAGCCATTACACCGATGACAATTT
Organism: uncultured Bacteroidota bacterium; assembly: GCA_903836265.1. Classification (GTDB taxonomy): domain Bacteria; phylum Bacteroidota; class Bacteroidia; order Chitinophagales; family Saprospiraceae; genus M3007. Next base: position 3,423 of record CAILQK010000120.1, read on the forward strand.
TATTCATGCCTGCAACAAATCGGGTGTGTTGCTCCCCGTTTTGTCCGCGAGGCCCGGTGAAGTGAGTCAGGAGGTCGTTGGTGAGTGTAGTGGACACCGATTGAATCAATCCTTCCAGTGTGGACAACCCGGCCGAGATGAGTCCAAGTATGACCAGTATTCCTGCTCCCACCGGAAAAACCTGCAGGACATAGGCCGGAATAATGGCATCCATTTTCAGCGAAGCGCCATTCGACGTCAGATCAGGAAATTGCAGACGAGCGTAAAAACCGGTGAACAGCACCATAAAAAACACAGTTTCTGCCACTATCGCGATCAACAAATACCGGTTTACATCCTCTGCACGCTTCAGCATAAGCGAACGGGTAATGATATGTGGCTGACATACGATGGCAACTCCCACAAACAGGTTGCAAAAAATGACCTCAAACCAGTCGCGAAACAACGGACTGCCGGTATTGAACGGAAGTATGAGTTTGGGATCAATAGCAGCCAGTTGTTGCCAGAAGCCACCCACTCCGTTACTGAAGTACTGCCACCCTGAAGAGAGCATCATCACCGCAACGATCAGCATGAGTACTGCCTGTACCGCATTGGTGTAGATCATGGTATTGGCGCCACCAAACATCATGTATCCAAATACAAAAATAACCAGACCTGTCAGTACGGGAAGTTCACTTACACCCAGAGCAGGCGCCAGTACTTTGGTGAGTCCTACACATATTAATACGATAAATGTCAGAAGAAGAAAGGCAAGTACTGCAAACCAGACGCCCAGTGCCTTGCTATTGTATCTCAGTGACATCCACTGCGACAGCGTTAGCGCCTTCACAGAGGTACCGTACTGTCGGAAACTCCTGGTCAGCACAACCAGAGAGCCGTAAAGTGCAACCGGAATAATCAGCGACATGGCCAGAAAGGCGCTCCAGCCATACAGGGCAACAAACCCCGGATTGATGATGAAGGTGGCAGCACTGGTAATCCCCGCTGCCAGCGACAACCCAACTACCAACGGTGAAAAACCCTGACTTCCCAAAGCATAATCTGCCAGCGATCGGGTACGACGGGCTCCGCGTATGGCAAAAAACAACATGACGCCTGCATAGGCAACCAGCAGCAGTACAGTGGCATTTGAATAACTCATGATATGCAGATACTTGATGAACAAAATTGCTGAACAGACTTTAAATGTACGCCGGTCATAACCTGTTCACGGTATTTCAGTGGAAATACGACGGGTTGACCCAATTACCTAAAACAATGATAATAAATTGGTTAAGCCCGGAACAGTACTATTGACCGAATGATGCTTAAGTCGTATGAAAGTGCCGTAACTACGGGCACAGGTTGGGGAGCGTATGTAATTTTGCGACTTCAAACAAACTTGTCCTGATCATGAAAAAACTGGAAAATAAAGTTGCAGTCATTACCGGAGGTTCCGCAGGAATCGGAAGAGCCACAGCCATACGATTCATAGCGGAAGGGGCCAGTGTAGCTATCTGGGATCTTAACCGCGAACGGGGCGAAGCGCTTGTGGGAGAACTGGGTGCCTCTGCACGGTTTTTCTACGTGAATACCGCTGACATGGCCTCAGTCGAAGCTGCACTGGCCGATACACTGTCGGCATTCGGAACTATTGACATCCTGATCAATAACGCCGGAATAACCCGCGATGCCACCCTGGTGAAAATGACACACGAACAATGGGATCAGGTTATAGATGTCAATCTTACCGGGGTTTTCAATTGCACCAGGGCCATGGCACCTGTGATGACGGCCAAAGGAAGTGGCAGAATCATCAATGCCTCTTCGGTAGTCGGGTTGTATGGCAATTTCGGACAAACGAACTATGCCGCCACCAAGGCAGGTGTTATCGCCATGTCGAAGGTATGGGCGCGTGAACTCGGAAGAAAAGGCGTAACCGTAAACGCAGTAGCCCCCGGATTCATCGCTACAGAGATGGTAGCTGCCATGCCGGAAGAAGTACTCACCAAAATGCGTGAAAAAGTACCGGTTGGACGTCTGGGCGCACCCGAAGAAATAGCAGCTGCCTATGTATTCCTTGCATCAGACGAAGCCGCCTACATCAACGGCACAACAATCAGTGTGGATGGAGGAATAACCCTGTAATCAAGTTTGAAATAACCCCGAAAAACCCTAGATTTGCAGTCCGGAGTACGCCTGTCATTCAGGTGTACTCCGCAAACCATGCGATCCAGACTCCAGACTTTTGCGGCTTTTGCCAACTCACTCTTGCCTATAGAACTGGACATCCTGCAATCTGTTCAGCGGTTTGAAGATGCCGAACGCAGCAAAATCCTGTATGCCATAGCCGCCAATTGCAGTCAGGTCGGGCATTTTCTTCCCTACGATGAAGATATTGACAAACGCAAATATTCTCACCTCAAATCGTGGATTGAAGAACGCCTCGACAACTTTGATGTGGACAAGGAGTTCGCATGGCTGTCTGCGGTAGAATTGTCGGTGCATTCGGATGCGATACACAGTGACGACGAAAAGAGGTTGCTGAAAATGTTCCAGTCCTCCGATGCCACATCATACAATTTTCTCAAGTTATATGATCTGGGACGTATGTTCAGGCATTACCTGCACGTTCGCCTGCGCTACGCGGAGCACAAATGCGTTACTGATTTTCTGGCTGTTCACCGAACGAGTTACGAGTATGCACGCCTGGTTAACGACAAATTGCATCAGGCAACGGAGGATATCATAGCGCAATACACCACCAATTCGACCGATTCCATGCGGTGGGAACAATGGCTCAGCGCCGTCTTTTATGATCAGTCGCTCGATGGTTACAATCGGAATCTGGCGCTCATCCGACTGATCTTCATCGCCTATAACTACCGCCGGTTCGATCTGCTTCCCGACAAATTCGATTACCAGGAGAAATTGTTAAGGGAGGGCAAATTTTACTCCCGCCGTCTGCTGCTCAATTTCTACAGCCAGCGACTGCTCATGTATGCCCGCCAGAATGAGCTGGAGAAAGCAACCTACTACGGCTATTTGTCCATCCGGGCAGAGAACAATGACTATGTGTACTATGTGAATAACCTGGCCGCCATCCTGCTGCGCCAGTCGCGGGCAGATGAAGCACTTCAGGTACTGCGGCAATCACTTCCCCGGGCACGCAGAGAGCAGAACATACACAACAAAATAGGCAATGCTTCATATATTTGTCTGGCATACAATCAGCTGGGCCAGTACAAACAGTCAGTTACCCATGCCCGGACATTTTTCGATGTCTACCGGAAGGAAATTTTTGATCACAGATGGCACCTTTTCTTTTCAGCCTGGCTGGAAGCACTGGTCGGCTCGGGCGATTTCAGTGCCATGCTCAGGTTGGCACAGCAGCAGCAACTGATGGACAGAAATCTGGTGTACCAGAAAAGCCCCAATTATATGCCTTCCATTCCCTGGATGCTGGCACTGGCCAATTACCGGCTCGAGAAACTGAAATTCCGACAGATTTCACAGCAGTTTTACGAGGATGTGCTGCATTTGTACCATCATCACGGATCTTCGCTGCCGGCCTCCCTGGGTGCGCTTTTTGCCTCCGTGAAAAGACATGCGCCGGAGGTATTCGATGAATTGCGCGGACTGTTACAAAAACGCGGTATTATGCCGAGATGGCCGGCAGCAGCAGAGCCGGGAACCTGATGACTGTTCGGCCGGGCAGGCAGGAATCTGACTCCCACATCCGGGTCACTCTACAAACAAATCATCCATCGTCAGGGAAGCATCCACGAGACCGGAGGCGTATTGATTCTCTTTCAGGCCAAACGTGGTTATCATGGTGAGGAAAAGTTGTTTGCGCGTGTGCGTGGATTCTCTGAAAATGGCCATTTTATTCCGGTATGCCATGGCCGTGGCTTTGTCAACAGACAACTCGGCACCGTAAAATTTGATCTCGCATACATTAATTACATGGTCGTTCCGATCAATAAGCAGATCAATTTGTGTCCCCTCTTCACCATCTGCACCTCTTTTGAAGAAAGAGGATGCCGTTGCAAAAACCCCGGCAATACCCAGCGCTTTTTTGATCTGTGGCAGATGTTTGAGACAAATATTTTCAAAAGCATAGCCTGCCCAACTGATATACGACTGCGTTTTACTCAGTTGCTGCCATATACCCACTCCCTCGAACCGGTTATTTTCCATGTATTGTAAATAGAACAGAGAAAATTCGTCGGTCAGACGATATAATGCCTCCTTCTTCTTTTTTCCAAAGGGTTGACTTGCAGAAATAAACCCCGAATGGAGCAGTTCCCAGACTATGGTAGTAAGGCCTCCACCATCGGGAACCCGGCTGAATTGAACAATCTCGGACCGGGTCAGGCCCATTTTCTTTCCTGCCAAAGCTCTAATAACCTTTATGTGAGCAGCGGAATTTTCAAAAAGCGAAGCATACAGCTTGGGAAATTCATCCCTTAATAATCCGTTTTCTGAAAAACATATAGCATCTATGTTTTGTACAGCACTTTTTCCCGCTTCGATCTGATCCAGATAATGTGGGACGCCACCTATTGCCATGTACAGATGAAGAATCTGGTAACGATCAAAATTCAGTTTCCTGGACTTCAGAAAATGCTCCGTTTCGGCCAGATTGAATGGTTTGAGGTAAATGCGCCTGGTAATACGGTTGTGTAGCCCACCTTTGTTGTGTACTACGTTTTTAATCATCCAGGATGCTGCGGACCCACAAATCACGACCACAACAGACTGATTGACAGCCCAACTATTCCAGAACCAGCTGAGTCCTTTCAGAAAACCGGACTTGTGTGTAGCCAACCAGGGAAGTTCATCCAGAAAAACAACGAGTTTATCATCCTTATCCCTGGACTCAAGGAATCGGGAGAGCAGGTAAAATGCCTCCAGCCAGTCTGTGGGTTCTGTTAATGGGAAGCTGCCACCGGAATGCTTGACAATCTGCAACATAAAGTTACGCAACTGCTCACGACGAGTTGCATACTGAATCCCGGTGATCTCAAAATCAATTTTTCTGTTATAAACCGATTTTACCAGATAGGTTTTCCCAATTCTGCGTCGCCCGATTACCGAGATCATTTCAGCCTGGGGAGAATGCAGGGCATTTTCGAGTATTTTCTTCTCCTCTACTCTCCCGATTAACAGATTGTAATTCATGGTTTAATTCGATTGATGGCAGAATGCACACAGTTTTTACCACATTCCGTGAATAATAAATTTTTTTTACTCGCGAAATCTATGCAAATATACACACATTCCGCGAACAATAAATTATTATTGCTTGCGGAATCTCTACAAATATGACTACATTCCGCGAGTAATAATTCCCGGAACTTCGTGTACTATATCAGTTTCAGTCCAAGTATCACCGCTGTTCTGTAGTACTCATTGCCAAAGAAACCACTCACTACGTCTATCCGGAGCGGTCTGATGGCCTTGATTCCGATATTCTCGAAGCCAATATTTACTTCCCAGTAGGGCAGTTTTCCTGTATAGAACGGATCCATGGAAGCCTGATTCGCGTAATACACCCCGGCACCAAATACTTCTTTCAGATTCAGTTTTCTGATTCCCGGAATGCGATCGAGCAGAATGCCCTGCAGGTGGTGCTGAAAATGTGCTTCAACAAAAGGCTTGTCGGTGGCATAAGCATAATACGGGAGCATCGGAAAACGACGCGAATACTGATTTGGATTAAATATAAATGTCTGGTTTCCAAGCGGTTGATACAGATCCATGAATGACATTTTCCTGTTCCGCAGAAACGCTCCTGTGCGTACACTCCATTCCGAATAACCGGCAAGCCCCCATTTCAGGTAGTCCTGGCTCGCCTGCAAGGACATAAAGTCAAAATCCGCATCTCCACCAAACAAACCGGGTATGGCTTTCCGGTATCGAAAATCAACAACCGGCAGCCCGGAACCGGCATAGATGCGCTGCCCGGGATAAGAACTGTACGTTTCACGGAAAGAAAAGCGAAGATTGACCTCCAGAGCGAAAATATCCGGTGCAGGATATTCGGTGGCGCCAACCAGGCCGGGCACAGGTGCATTGGCTGTATAGGCCGGATCAGGAGACTTTCTCCATCTGAAATCGCTGTTGTTTTCAAGGGGCGACCGGCGCGCCCATTCAGCAGAAACACTGTATGAGAATCCGGGCACCGGGTGCTGATTCAGTTCCAGCCGTGCAAACGTTTTGTCGAACAGTTTCATGTAGTTTCGCCCGAACCAGAGTGTGTACAACTCATTCAGTGCGTGACCAATTGGTTGGCCCTCATTGAATTGTGCAGCCCTCGTGCCTCCGGTCAGTTCTATCTCCGTTTGCCGGATACTTTCGATTTTGTGCTTCACGCTCAACCATCCGCGCAGGCGCTTCTCGGCAAATCCGTAATTAATTCCGGCTTTTGCGTTCCAGAACCGGGTACCTTCCTTGTCCGACCTGAACATCAGTTCCGGTACTGCATCGAGCAGCCAGCCCTGCACGGTGTTGAACTGAACCCAGTTTAAAGGGCCGGGAATGGTAACCGATCTGTTCAGCCGCGATTTTTCCCACGTGTAACCGGTCAGCAGGTTGTTTACCCCGAATTTATTCCCGACGCGGTCGAGGCTGTCCTGCCAGGCTTCCGAGTTCCATATTTGTTGCAGACTGTCTTTCCGCGTATAGTCTCTGGTCTCTTCATCAGTAAGCGGAACAGGTCTTGTTTCTGTCCAGTAAGCGGTATCCCGGTCTGCAGCGCCGACTTCCACCTTAAATGTCTCTTTCCCCCAGAAATCCTTCTCAAATTCAGTATTGAGTTCATATCTGGAAAAAACACCGTTGAAAAATCCTTCAACACCGAAACCCAGCAGATTGAAGCGGAAACTGGTAATCTGTGAAATAACACGCCACAAATCGGGCCTGTCGAGCAGCACAAACTGCTGCTGGATACGCATCGTGTCGAGCACCGGCTGCTTGACATTCGATCCGGTTACAAACAAATCCACACCGGCCAGATTCCACCAGGAATCCACCACATACAGATTGCCACTGAATACCGGATCGGCCGACCGTTTGGGAATAACCTGAATTTTCTCGATGGTAAATCCGTTCGGATCGGTATAGCTGCCCAGGTAGTTGAAATTGTAGTAGTTGAACGCATTGTCCGCCAGCGGCGAGAGGATGTCGCGCTCTACGTTGACGGTTTCGTTGTACAAATCAAAGTCCACCAGATTGGAGCGGTTCAGACTGAATCCGGTCATATTACCGCTTACCTTGCTGGATACCATTACTTCCTTCCTGCGCGCGGGCGACAGCTGCGTGTGCACGCGGGATACCGACTCCGACAGGTAGAGTATCCCCGACCGACTGGTATCGAGCAGACCGCCCATATCGCCGATATCCTGTCCCAGCAGTTTTTCAGGCACATCCTTCAGTTTGTAAAAACCTTTGATGTAGGCATCGCACGACCAGGAGGCGAGTTGGGCCCGGTAGTACTCCCTTTTGGCAATCACTTCGCGCATGATCCGCTCTCCGGGATTCTGATCAGTGATGATGACCTCCCCCAGCTCAAGGTTGGATGGCTCCATTCGGACGTTTACCTGTAC
>CAILQK010000121.1 GCA_903836265.1 uncultured Bacteroidota bacterium
GATACCTTTACCTTCTTTACTGCTGAAAAGCCGTATCAGGCCGGAATTGATCCGTATTATTACGTCGTGGACCGGATACCCGACGACAATCTGAAAAAGGTAACAGAAAAAACAGATGATGAGTGAAAATGAAGTTCAGACCCGGCTCGGCAAATTGTCCGGCTGGCAATACGATGGCGTTTGTATCCACCGGTCTTTCGTGTTCCGCGATTTCAGCGAGGCATTTGCGTTCCTGACCCGCGTGGCACTCATATCGGAAAAGCTGAACCATCACCCCGACTGGTCAGGTGTGTACAACAGGGTAAGTCTGAAGCTGCGCACGCACGACGCCGGTGGTATTACAGAAAAAGACTTTAACTTTGCTGGTGAGGTGGATGCGCTGTCAGGATGAGGAGGTGTCTTCTGCCCGCTGCAAAAAATGCCTTATAATGGGTATGGCCGTGAAAGGTGTTTTTATCGTCGACAGGGTAGTGCAGGAGCAGTGCGGCGGTGGAACAAATCTCAAGAGGGGGGGTGTGGTATGTACCGGTAAAGAACGATAAACGGAAAATGAAAATGACCGAAATCCAGCAAATAATCGAAACATTAGACAAATCGCCCAGCGTTGAACTGCTCAGGCTCCGAAATAGGGAGATGATTATCGTTTTTCTGGCCAATTCCTTCCCCGTTGGAGCAGCAAGGGCAGTGGTGTCAGATTCCTTGCATCGTCAACTGGCCGATTTTATCGAATACAAGCAGATACACCAAGATGAAGAGAGTGAAGTAAATTCTTTTGATACGTATGAAGTCAAAGCAAAAAAATATATACAAAACTGGACTGATAAAGGTTTTTTGACCAATTACCAGGATGAACACGGCGAAATATGGTACGAATTATCGGCACATTCGAGTAAAACCATTGATTGGCTTGTCAGTCTCAAAAAGGAAGACTACGTCGGAACTGAGTCGAAATTCAGAAATATTTTCAATCAACTGAAAGAACTGGTGGAGTTTACTAATGAAAATGCCCAAAAGAGGATAGAAATACTGAGGGAACGAAAAGCTGAAATAGAGGAACAAATCCGTAAAATTAAATCTGGTAAAGACGTGAAAGTGTTTGAAGAGTATGAAATTGTGCCGCGTTTTAATCAGATAAGTCAGTCAGCCCGGGAGTTGTTGTCCGATTTCAGAGAAGTAGAAGACAATTTCAGGGAAATCACCAGAAGTATCTATCAGATTCATGCGGATAAAAATTCAGGCAAAGGTGATGTGCTGGAATTTACATTTGAGGCACTGGATTTGTTGAAGGATAGTCAGCAAGGTAAAAGTTTCTATGCGTTCTGGTCATTCCTGATGAATTCTGATTTGCAAAGTGAGTGGGATAACTTGATCGGGGAGCTTTATCAGACACTGACCGACAAATCGGTTCCGGTGAACGATCAGTTTCTGCGGGGAATGAAGGGCCATCTGTATCAGTCGGGACAGAAAGTGAATAAAGCCAATGATAAAATGGCTGGCAAACTGAGCCGTATCATCCACGAAAGAGAAACATCCAGATTGGAAGTGACCAGAAACCTGATCCAGGATATCAAAAGGCTGCTCGTTGAAATCGGTCACAAAGGAGGCAAACCGGATTTTTCATTTGAATTGGAAACAGAGATTGAAATTAATGTCCCGTTCGATCAGAAAATTACCAAAGAGCAGAGTGAAGAGGCCATTAGCTATGAAACGCCCCATGCAGCAGATGACAGTATTGCTGGCGCCAGTCAGTTGGCAAGGTTATTCGCTCAATCGACTGTTGACAAGGAATTGCTCCGAAAGCGGATTATAGACATGCTTGGGGTAAAGGCACAGGTTTCACTGCTTGAGGTAGTCGAAAATTGCGGTGGAATAGAAAAGGGATTGCCCGAACTGTTTGGTTACATGGGAATCCTTAAAGAATTCAAACATACTATCAGTGCTGACAGAACAGAAATGGTACTTTTCGATCGTCAGAATGGCAAGTCAATAAAAATACCGGAAATAATTCTTACGCGATGAGTCTGGAAAAACATATCAAGCCGTACAGCAGGGCTATCGTAAAACTGCTCAAATCTTCGCCGGTGGAAAGTAGTTCACCCGTTTGGAATGATGTCAAAAATTATCAGATGGAAATTCAGGAGTACCTTGGCCAGATCGGACTGGAACTGATTGTTCGTAAAGAGGAGGGGTTTGCCTACATAAGACAATTTGAAAATAGCGACGGCGATACGCTTGGATTGATTACCCGGCGTCGGATTGGCTTTGAAACATCGGTCGTTCTGGTCGTTCTGAGGCAGAGCCTCGAGGAATTCGACAGCAGTCCGACCAGCTATCAGTCGCATGAAAAATTCATCACCGACATCGAAATACGGGAGGAACTGGAGCTGTTTCTTCAGGAGGGTTATAACAGACTTAAATTCACAAAAGAGCTTGACAAATACATCAAAAAAGCGGTTGAACTGGGTTTCCTGAAAGAAGTAAGTGTAAAAGACAATGAAACCAGATATCAAATACATCGGATCATCAAGGATAAGATAACAATAGATGATCTGCTGGAGTTTAAAATCAAACTTGCGGAATATGCTCAGTCTGTTTAATACGAGTTCGGAAAAAGCAGGATTCCGACTGCAGTACATGGAGGTTTACAACTGGGGTACTTTTAATGAACGTGTATTCAGAATCAGTCCGCAGGGTAACAATTCGCTCCTTACCGGGGCCAATGCATCGGGTAAAAGTACGTGGATTGATGCACTTCTGACACTCATGGTACCTTTGCAGCGTGACCGTTTCTACAACCAGTCTTCAGGTGTCGAGAAAAAAGGCGATCGAACAGAAGAAACGTATGTTCTCGGAAATTTCGGCAATATTCAACGGGAAGGCGAATATGCCACTGCCACACAGGCACTGAGAGACAAGCGCGCCCGCTCGGTCATACTCGCATACTATGCTGATTCCGATCAGCGGCAGGTGACGCTGTTTCAGGTGCGCTGGTTCTCAAACGACGAGCTGAAAAGACAATTCGGTATTGCACACGTTCCACTCTCAATCGAACAGGATTTCGCTGATTTTGACCCCAGGGGCGACTGGAAGAAGAAACTTGACAAAAAATATAATTCGAACAGCCAAAAACGGAAGATAGAATTTCCTGATGGCCCAGGCGATTACGCCGATAGAATGGCCAGCCTGTTTGGCATGCGTTCAGTGAAAGCGCTTGCCCTTTTCAATCAGATTGTCGGTGTAAAAGTGCTGGAAGATCTCGACGAGTTTATCCGAACAAATATGCTGGAAGAGTTGCAGGCGGAAGAACAATTCAAACAATTGAAAGAGAGCTTTACCACACTTACTGAAGCAAAAACTAATATAGAAAAGGCCAAAGAACAAATAAAACAGCTCAAACCAATCGATGATACTATTCGCAAGCTGGACGAAACCGGGAGTGATTTGATTCAGCTGGGTAACTCCAGAAGTATTGCACGATACTGGTTTGCCAGAAAAAGTGTGGAAACTGGCAGCAGAGAGGCAGATAAATGCAGAGAACAGATTGCATTACTGAAAGATGAAATAATGCGCCTTGATGACCTTCAGTCAGAGCGACACAGTGAAGTGGCAGACCTGATATTCCGGATCAAATCTGATGAAGTGGGTAACCGGATCAATGAGCTGGCAAAAGAGATAGTCAGGCTCGAAAAGTTGCGCGAAGGCAGAAAACAAAAACTTGACGGATATAACAGAATCGCCGGAATCATCGAATTGCGCACTGATCCGGGTGAGGAAACATTTCGTGAAAACAGAGAAAAGGCCGTCGCCCTGAAACAGGATGCCAGCCGGAAAAAAGAGGAAGAGAGTGATAAATTATACATGCTCAAACGTGAAAGGGATGAAATCACCGGGAAAATCGGTATTACCTCTGCCACGATTGAAATGCTGCAGAAAAACAGAAGCAATATTGCCGGACGGGAGGCCGAAATCCGGGACGAATTGATCGAATTTGTCGGGGCGCAGAGGGAGGAAATTCCCTTTATCGGCGAACTGATCAGGGTGAAAGAGACAGAAAATGAATGGGAGGGTGCTGTTGAAAAGGTGCTGCACAACTTTGCTATGCGACTTGTCGTACCCGCTAGGTACTACTCCAAAGTTAATCAATATGTGAATGAAAATGATCTCGGTGGTCGGATTCGATATGACAAATATGAGAACCAAGACTTCTTTAATAACCCCGGAAACATCACTGATACCGAAATTTCACTGCCCCGAAAACTCGAAATTAAACCGGGAACAGAATATGGGAGATGGGTGGAAGGGCAATTGCACAATCATTTCAATTTCGATTGTGTGAACAGCCTTTCTGAATTTGAACGCTACTCAGGGATGGCTATGACGCGGAACGGATTGATAAAGTTCAAAAAAGGACGGCACGAAAAAGACGACCGACCGCATGTTAACCGGCGGGAAAACCATGTGCTTGGATGGGATAACCGGGAAAAAATAACCATCCTGCGGCGTGAACTCAACGATTTACAGAACAGGTATGCCGCAGTCGTTAAAGAAATGACAGCCACCGAAAAGAGAATCCGATCACTGGAGGAATTCGGCGAAAAATGCTGGTCGCTCTTCGACAAATTCGATAAATATGAAGACATAGACTGGCAAACACCTGCAGCACAAATTCAGGAAAAAAGCAAACTTCGGAATGATTTGGAAAAAACCAACGACAAGGTGAGGCAGCTGCAAAAACAGTTGGAAAAGGTACAAACAGAAATCCAACATACTGAAAAGGTGGAAAAAACCGAAAAAAACAGAATGCTTTTTAATAGTGAAGCAAGATTAAAGACTATACTGGAAAATGTAGCAACAAAGCAGTCAGAACTGGAAACATCCGGAGAGCTCGATGTTGCCGCATTCGAAGCGCAAAACCCGACTCTACTGAATATTGCCTACGATTTTGTCGAAGAAAATCGCAACCGTTTTGACAGAACTTTTGTGGAAAGGGAGTCGGGTCTGAAAAACAGGAAACAGGGCCTTGAAAGGGAGCTCTTTTCCAAAATTGGCACCTTCAAAAATCCTGACGAGGAAATCACCCGGAAATTCAGAGACTGGCGCTCAGATGTGCATAATCTTCCGTTAGCAACTGACCTGGAGCTGGTAGGGGAATACCAGAAAATGTTGCAGCGCCTGGAAAAAGACAACCTTCCGAAGTACGAGAAGAAGTTCAACGATTACCTCCACGATACCATCTCCAACAAGGCGTTCAGTTTCAAGATGTTTTTTGATACCTGGGAGCAATCTATCAGGGAGAATATTCAGGCCCTTAACAATTCCCTGCGCGAGATTGATTTCAAGGGAAATCCAAAAACTTACATACAGCTCGCCACGATGAATAAAAGTAGTGATGAGGTAAAAGAATTCCGGAAAATTCTCAACAATGCTTTGCCAAATGTCAGGGAAATGGATGCCTCTGTTGACGGACGAAAAAAGCACTTCGATAACCATATCGAACCGCTTATTGCGAAGCTCGATGTGTATGAATGGCGCAAAAAAGTGATGGATGTGCGCAGCTGGTTTCGATATAAGGCTGAAGAATTTTACAGGGAAACCGGCACAAAATTCAAAACTTACGAAAGTATGGGGCAACTTTCAGGGGGGGAAAAGGCCCAGCTTACCTATACAATTCTTGGTTCCGCTATCGCCTACCAGTTCGGTCTGACCAAAGAGGGCCTCAATAGCAATTCATTCAGGTTTATTGCAATTGATGAGGCATTCAAGGCACAGGATGAAGACAAGGCAAGGTACCTCATTACGCTCTGCAGACAATTGCATCTGCAGTTGCTCGTGGTAACACCCAGCGATAATATTCATATTGTAGAAAATGACATCTCCTTTGTCCATTATGTGGAACGAAAGGAAGAACGACATTCCTGGTTGTACGATATGCCTATCGAGCAATTCAAAGAGCAAAAAACAAACTGGGTCAATCAATGATCACCCCCGACGACATAAGAAAGAAGGCAATGGCCCGGTATATCCCCTTCCTCCGCAATCTGGCGGAAGGTTTGCCATTTTCGAAATTGGTAATCTCGGGTGACAAATCATATAGCCGGTCATCCTGGGCCGATTTTCATAACGAAATTCAGGCTATTGTCAGTCAGTCCAGGGAGAAAAAAAAGTACGGTTATTCGCTTGAATTTCATCAGGTAAGAACAAAGCACCTCGGTCTGCAGGACCTGCCCAAACTGATAAGCTTCGACTCGCAAAGTGATTTTCTTTTGTTTTTGGGAAAAGAGAAGGAAGTGGAAAACTTTGAAAAAGATGTCAGGCTTGTCACTGCCTCTTTCCCTGAACTTGCACCATGGCTTGTCAAAAATCCGGGGAAAGTTATAGAATATCACGGGAAATGGGACAGTATTCTTAAGGTCTGTCATTATTTCAAACAGAACCCAAGGCCCGGTCTGTATATCAGAGAACTGCCTGTGGCTGTTCACACCAAGTTTGTCGAACAACATCAGCCAATCCTCCGCGAATTGCTCGACATGATTATCCCATACCACGTAACCTCCGGAGAAAATCAGTTTGAAAAGCGATTTAACCTGAAGTACAAAGAGCCGCAGGTTCGTTTTAAAATACTGGACAGATCCATCAGTCTCCGGTTTTTTTCTGGTATTGACGACCTGGCAATTCCGCTCAGTTCCTTCGAGTCGCTGAAACTGCCCCTGAAGAAGGTGCTCATTGTGGAAAATAAAACGAACCTGTTCACCACCCTGACGCTACCCTTTATGGAGGATACTATGGCTGTTTTTGGTGAAGGCAACGCTGTCCTGAAACTTGGCAACACGTCCTGGTTGTCAGAAATGGACATACTCTACTGGGGTGATATAGACGTGCACGGCTTCGAAATCCTGTCGAGGTTGAGAGGCTTTTTTCCACATACCAGGAGCGTACTAATGGATAAGGATACGTTTGATCGCTTTTTCGAGAACGATAACGGCGCCGTTTCCGGCAATTCTTCAAAGTTGAATCTTTCAGATGAAGAACGAAACCTGTATGATCTGCTTGAAGCAAACAACTGGCGGCTTGAGCAGGAAAAGATACCGCAATGTTATGTGATTGATTATTTCCAGAAATCTGGAATAGATGTAACTGAAAAGTGAAACAATCAAACTATGAAACTGAAACCCACGCACGACGAACAAATCGCGCATATGAAATTTGCCTCCGTTCAGTCGATTTGAATCAAAAATACTTATATTTGTGGTTCATATCTATCATATGCGGTGCGCATGTTCGCTATGAAAGGCTGATTTGACCTTATTGGTGTAGTATGGCAGGTTTATTTTACGGGTGCACTTCAATTACCTGTTTTGTACATTCGTCTGTTTGCCCCGAGCTGGTTGCCAGCCCATGCCTGGAATTTTCATCAAATTGAATTCATGAGAATTGACAAACTGATAGCCGATAACTTCAAGAATTTTGAACATCTTGAAGTGTCCTTTGTGAAAGGAATCAACCTGATCGTAGGAGTAAATGGAAGTGGTAAAACTTCGGTTCTGGAGGCAATCAATGTTGCCCTTGGTGGTTTTTTCAGTCTGCAGGAACAAAAAATGCAGCGAGTAATTGATTTGTCCGAGGCACGTATAGTATTGAAAAATGGTGAGCCAATCAGATGTTCCAAAACAGCCATAACGGCATATTCAGAATATATAAGTACTCCATGGACCCGTAATTTCAATTCACAAACCAAAAAGAACGATGCCAGGTTTGTGAGGAGTGCAGGCAGGTATGGAGATGATATCCTGAAGGGTTTTTTCACCCCAAATAATAACATTGCACCGCTTGTAGCCTATTATTCATCTATGCGTTTATTCAGGGATGCATATCAGTCTTCAAAGCAAAAATACGACCCCCTGGCGGGTAGAAGAAATGGTTACCTGCAATGTCTGAATGATAACGCAATCAAAGGTACATTAATAGACTGGCTGGGCAGTTCCGTTACAACTCGTGCCACGAAGCAGATCAAAGGGGTCGAACTTGTAGATATTGTACTGGAAAATGTTGACAAAGCAATAACCAGAACTCTTGTCTATTTTTTGGATGACCTTAAAGCAGAGGAGATAAAGATTTATCAGGAAACCAAATTTGATTTTGATGTTTTCATGCAATTGAAACCGGATTTCGCTTTGCCTGTCAGTTACTATTCGGATGGATTCAGAAACATAATCTATCTGGTTATTGATTTGATTTGGAGGGCATCCCAGCTGAACCCCTGGCTAACGCTTGAGCAACTTGCAGAGCAGCAATTTGGTTGTGTTACAATTGATGAGATTGATCTGCATCTGCATCCAAGATGGCAAGCCAAATCTATAGGATTATTACAGGAATTGCTGCCAAATGTTCAATTTTTCATCACAACTCATAGTCCTACAGTCGTAGGCAACTTCAAGATCAGAAAATCTGATGATTATCATCCTGTCGACAGTATCTATGTTTTGCAAAATGATGCACTCTTGAACGTAGAATCGTCTTATTATGGCAAAGATTTCAACAGTATCCTGGAAAACCTGATGGATGGTTTTTCCAAAGCAAAGGAAGTTGCCGACCTGTTCAAAAAATTCTACGGAATAGCAGAAAATCCGAACTCGACTTCTGAAGAATTGAATTCACTTCCTGAAATAGCCGGAGAATTAAGAGTATTGCTTGATGGCTCAGACAAGGAAATGATAAAGGTCAATTCTGTTATTGAACGCCTGAAAATGAGTGAACAATGAGATTTATCCCCAAAAACAGAATAACCCCTGACGCTTTTCAGGCTGCTGTTAATGGTGTTACGAGCTATAATAACCTTTACGGTAACCAGAAACAGGCATTACTCAAGGTACTGATTGAGGAACAGTCTGGTTTGTGCGCCTACTGTAATCAGCCTGTCACGGTAAACACTGCTACTGTTGAACACTTTATATGTCAGTCTCACAGCCCTTCTTTTGATTTGAAATATTTCAACCTGATTGCTGTATGCCGCGGGAACCCTGGAAATAACGTTGATTTAAAGCATTGTGATAAATACCGGGCCGAGAAATACAAGAATGATTATTTCGTCCCGTTTTTCCTGTTCGATAAGTGCCTGACCCAAAATTTGAACAGTCCAAACCCATTTTTCGATGTCGAGTATAACCCAAGGACACAATTATTCTCAGGAAGAATCATTCCCAGGAACCAGAACATGCAAGGCTACCCCAGAAATGAATCTCGAATCAGGGAGGCAATTGACGTCTTAAACCTGAATGCTCAGGTTCTTGTCGAAGCAAGGAAGCAGAAATGGTATACGGTTGAAGATACTAGGGAGAAACTCGGATTAACATGGGAAGATTTGTTTCAAAATTACCTTAATATGCCTGGAGCAGGCTTTTCAGAATTTATCCTGTTGGCAATCAGAAAGAAAATTCAGGAGCCTTGAATACTTTTAAAAGCTCACCCTCCCCAAACCTTTCCCCCCCACAGCTGTTCCCCTTGGAATGAGCGCTTTTCAATTCCCTTCCGACTTCCACCAGAACTGCCTGCCCTTTGATGGTATTGTCAGGTATGCCGGACCCGTTTTCAACGCGACGGAGGCGGATCTGTACCGGCTGGCGCTGCTCGATTCGATTGAATGGCGGAACGATGAGATGATTATGTTCGGAAAGCAGATCGTGACGAGCCGTAAAGTAGGCTGGTACGGCGATCAGCCCTTCTGTTACACGTATTCAAAAATTGCCCGGCTGGCGCTGCCCTGGACGCCCGTGTTGCTGGAACTGAAATTGAAGGCCGAAATCTGTACCGGTGAAACGTATAACTCGTGCCTGCTGAACCTGTATCACAATGGCAATGAGGGTATGGGCTGGCACACCGACAATGAGCCGGAGCTGAAAAAAGAGGGCGCCATCTGTTCGCTTTCATTCGGCGCAGAACGAAAATTCTCCTTCAAACACAAAAATACCGGTGAAAAAGTGGATATACTGCTCGAAAATGGCAGTCTGCTGCTCATGGAGGGCCCCACACAGGCACACTGGCTTCACCGCCTGCCTCCCGCCAGAAAAGTCAGGGAGCCCCGTATAAACCTTACTTTCAGAACCATTTCCCGTTGATCAGGCCGTGAGCAGAACTGTATTTCTCCTTTTCCCGCACCAGCTCTTCCGCGATATCGCTCCCCTGAAGTCGGCCGGAGAAGTTATTATGGTGGAGGAATTCCTTTTTTTCAATCAGTACAGGTTTCACAAACAGAAACTGGTAATGCACCGGGCCAGTATGCAATATTACCGGCATTATCTGGAACAGCAGGGTTTGCCGGTCAGGTACGTGGAAGCCACCGAACACCTGTCCGATATCCGGTTGCTTCTGCAGCAAATCGCAGGAGAGGGCGTGACAGAAGTGCACTATTTCGATGTATGCGACCACTGGCTCGAAAAAAGAATACTGAAATCGTGCAGTCAGTACAACATGCTGTGCCATGAACTGCACACACCCCTGTTCATCAATACCAAAGATGATCTGAAAGAGTATTTCGGTTCGCGCACGAAGTATTTCCAGACGGATTTCTACATCAGGCAGCGAAAAAAACTCGGAATCCTGCTCGACGGCCAGGGAAAACCCGCCGGCGAAAAATGGAGCCACGACGCCGACAACAGGGAGAAGTACCCCAAAGACAAAACACCGCCCCGGGTGGTTTTCCCGGTTCTGAATACATTCACAAAAGAGGCGATCGCGTGGGTTGAAAAACATTACAGCAACAATCACGGCGAAATTTCCCGCACATTCAATTACCCGGTGACTCACGAGGAAAGCGAGGAATGGCTCCGGCAGTTCCTCGAAAACCGGTTTCACGATTTTGGCGTGTACGAGGATGCAATGGTGGATGATGCCATGGTACTCCATCACAGCGTGTTGTCGCCGCTCATCAATATCGGCCTGCTGACACCCATGCAGGTCGTGAATGCAGCTATCGCACACGGAGCACCGCTCAATTCCATGGAGGGGTTCATCCGGCAAATCATCGGCTGGCGCGAGTTCATACGCGGCGTGTACATATATACAGGTGTACGCGAGCGAACCACCAACTTCTGGAAATTCACCCGCCCCCTTCCGGCTTCGTTCTACGATGCCTCTACCGGTATTCCACCGCTCGACAACACAATACGGCGCGTGCTCCGGACAGCCTATTGCCATCACATCGAACGCCTGATGATTCTCGGCAACTATATGCTGCTCACCGAAACAGACCCGGATGCCGTTTATCAGTGGTTCATGGAGCTCTTCATTGATGCCTACGACTGGGTTATGGTGCCCAATATATATGGTATGAGCCAGTTCGCCGATGGCGGACTGATGGCCACCAAGCCCTATATCAGTGGCAGCAGCTACATCCTGAAAATGAGCAATTACCGGAAAGGAGACTGGACAGCAGTGTGGGATGCGCTCTTCTGGAACTTCATGAACCGGCAGCGCGAATTTTTCCTGTCCAATCCGCGACTGGGAATGCTGATCAAAACCTACGACAAGATGAGTGCGGAACGCAAGAGCGAAATTGAACAGATCGCGGGCAAGGCAATGACGCGGATATAGTATTCTGTGTAGAAATTATGCGCTACTTTTGCTGAATTACCCGGAACGCCCCCGGTGAGTGTCCGGAATAATTCATGGAAAAGCCTGACGCAATGATAAACATAAAATTGCCTCTGTACAGTCTGCTGCTGTCCGTTTTGAGCCTGAACAGTATTGCTGGTCAGCAGAACAGATATTCTACCTCAAACACGATCGGCTGGTATAACAGTTTCGCTACATTTCAGCTCACTGACAGGCTTGGGCTGCACACCGAATATCAGTGGAGGCGAAACCACCTGATTACTGACTGGCAGCAGAGTCTGCTGAGAGTTGGACTTAATATTCAGATGAATCCCCGCGTTCTGGCCAGATTTGGATATGCCTGGATCGAGACCTACCCGTACGGTGAAATTCCGCTGAACAGTATGGGGCGCGACTTTACCGAACACCGGATTTACGAAATGCTGCAGTTGTCGCATAAAGAAAACAGGGTTGACATATCGCACCGCTTCATGCTCGAGCAGCGTTTTTTGGGAAAGTATTCATCCCCCGGACTGGAGGAGGAAGATCAGTTTCCTCTCCTGAACAGGATGCGATATATGGTCAGATTCAGGTTTCAGCCGGGCGGGAGCTTCCCTGAAAAATTATATGGTGTGTTGTATGACGAGATATTCATCGGGTTTGGAAAAAATGTGGGCGCAAACATATTTGATCAGAACAGATTGGGCCTGATGATTGGCTTTCAGGCCGGCAAAAACCTGAGACTGGAAGGCGGGTATCTCAGTCAGATAGTACAATACGGACGCATCATTGACGGGAAGAATGTTTTTCAGTACAACTCGGGTCTGATTATCAACGCCTTGTTCCAGATGGACTTACGAAAGAACAATTTCTCTGACCGGGAACGTTAAGCGCCAGTCCTCCCGCGCCGTGTGATCCCCGGATTTCTAATTCATGAATAACATTTCCAGGATCTTCTTTTCATCATCTGAAAACAGGCAGACTATGTACAATTTCATCTTTTGCTTCTTTTTCGCATCATTGGCACTTTCAGCTCACGCAACGAGCTATTATGTGAGTGCTGCCGGTAACGACTTCAACTCGGGCACCAGTGAGCTAACGCCCTGGAAGAGTATTTCCAAAGTCAATTCCATTCAGTTTGCTCCCGGCGACAACCTGTATTTTCGCGGCGGCGATACCTTTAACGGGAGTATTTACCTTGACAGCAGTGATGGCAACAACCCGGCTGCCGTTTTTACCATATCATCGTACGGGAATGGCAGGGCTACCATCAACGCCGGTAACAGTTACGGTATTTTCGGCTACAATACCAGTGGAATCCGCATTGAAAATCTCGTTCTGACCGGCTCCGGCATGAATTCAAACAACCAGGACGGTCTGGGTTTTTACGCTGACCTGCCCGGTGATATCAAGTTGAAAGGACTCAGTTTTCACCATATCGAGGTAAAAAACTTTGGAAAAACCGGTGTCAAAATAGGAAGCTGGAATGGCAATACAGGCTACGAAAACCTGCTCCTGGATGGCCTTGTGGTGCACGACAATCTTTGGGACGGTATTCTCGTTTATGGCTATATCGGATTCAACAATTACGTCGGATACCCGCATAAAAATGTCGTGATCAGAAATTGTGTATCTTACAACAATCCCGGTGTGGCCGACCCGAATGCTATCCGGGGCAACGGTATCGTACTGAGCAATACCGATGGCGGCCTGATTGAACACTGTGCAGCTTTCAATAATGGCGCCGGCAATGTGCACTGCGGAGGCCCGGGGGGTATCTGGGTGTACGACGCCAGGGGCGTGACAATACAGTACAATGAGAGCTTCGGCAATCACAGTACCTCCCTGTGCGACGGACTGGGTTTTGACCTGGACGGAGGATCCAGAGACTGTATCATGCAGTATAACTACTCCCACGATAACGACGGTGGCGGTTTTCTGATGGGACAAATGCTGAACGGTCGTCCGTGGAAGAACAATATATGTCGTTACAACATCAGTGAGAACGATGGCAGGCACAATGCAGCTGGTATCACACTCTTCAAGGAGGGGAGTACAACAGTAATGGACAGTTGCCTCGTTTACCACAACACCGTTTACATGACTCCTGCAGCAGCGAACAGCAGTGAGGCAGCTTTCAAAATTACGGAGTGGTACACAGGAGTGGAACACGCCATGATCTTCAACAATATTTTTGTCACCACGGGCGGCGTTCCATTAGTTGATGTCCCTTCAGGCTATGAGGGTTATTTCGCCGGCAACCTGTACTGGTCGTCGGGCGCACCCTTCCTGATCAGATACAGGGGGGTGGACTACAGCTCCCTGAGTGACTGGAGAAATGCCACCGGGAATGAAAAAACAGGCGCCACACTCAGGGGGATTCATGCTGATCCACTTCTGGTGCAACCGGGTAATGGCGGCACGGTTTATCCCGAGCCAGCCGACAAACTTGTTGCCTACCGTCTGCAGGAGGGATCTCCGGCTATTGATGCCGGTATCAATCTGGAAACACAGTTTGGTATCTTTGGCGGACCTGCCGATTTCTGGGGTGAAAGTGCCTCGCAGGGGGCGGGCAATGATGTGGGAGCAGGCGAGTTCGAACCCGTTTCGTCGGATGCCGATGAAAAGCAGAACAGCAGTGAAACAGTACCGGTGATCCGCTATCATCCCGAATCGGGCATATTGTACGTTGCCGGCGAGGGAATTACCCGGATTGAGCTGTACAGCACAGCGGGCCGTCTGGTCAGAAATTATACGGTGTATGACAGTCCGGTCGCTTTGCCCTGCGGAGATTTGCCACACGGGATTTACTTTGTGCGAACCGGAACCGATCATAACAGCTGGCCCGGGAAATTGATACGAGCCGGATACTGATATAAACCTGAAGGCAAGTTTCACGTTATGGCAGATAAACAGATTCCGGATTGTTACCTTTGTCTGGTAAAGTTGAAACATGAGCTTGTCAAAAGTAATATTTTGGGACACCGATTATAACTCAATTGACTTTGAAAACAAAGCCAGGTATGTTATTGAGCGGGTGGTAATGTATGGTACATTATCTGACTGGAGAATCATACAGGCGAGATATGGCATGGATCGAATCCGGGATGAATTGCTTCAGTCGCGTGAACTTGATCCCAGATCGCTAAGTTTTTTAAGTTGTATCTTTGAAATCCCCAAGGAACAGTTCAGATGCTGGAAATACATACAGTCAAACCCGGGACACTGGATTTATTGACCGAAATAATGCGGATCCCCGAACTGATGGATTTCAATCTGGCAGGGGGGACTTCTCTCGCGTTGCAGATTGGACATCGGGAGTCGGTAGATCTTGACTTCTTTGGAAAACGTCCTTTTGAAAGAGATGAAATAATTGAATTAGTGAGTGATCTTGGTGAATGTCGGCCTATTCATCACACAAAAAACATTCTTACGATTGCTTTGGAAGGAGTTAAAGTGGATTTTGTCAACTATAAATATCCTTTAATCGGAGATGTCAAAATTGATGCAGGGATTCGTTTGACGGGCCTGCCTGATATTGGAGCAATGAAACTTGCTGCCATAACTGGCCGAGGTCGAAAGAGAGATTTCGTTGATCTGTACTTCCTGCTTCAATATTATACGCTTGAAGAGCTCTTTGCCTTTTACAATAATAAATATCAGGATGGCTCCGGGTTTATGGTTGCGAGAAGTCTTGCTTATTTTCAGGATGCCGAAGAGGACGAAGATTTGCTGCTGTTCAAACCTGCAAACTGGGAGCTTGTCAAAGCTGCAATCGGGAAGGAGGTCAAAAAAATGTTCGGGTAGTGAAAGTTGCTCAATGTTGAAAGTTGAAAATTCTGTCATATTCTGAAAAAAACAGCGCGACAGAACATTCAACCTTCAACAAAGAACATCGGGTGAGAGTGGAGCTGGCGAGAGTCGAACTCGCGTCCGGACAAAGCGTCATAACGCTTTCTACATGCTTATTCGCCGATTGGGTTTTCGTGCCCGGGGCAGGTTCGGCGACCAACCAGTCCGGGCCTTATTCCCTTTATTTCACCATCGGGTCGGGACATCCCCTCAGGCAATCCTGCTTTTTTGATGATGCGCGGCGGCCTGTGTAGCAGGCATCAAGGCTAAGAGGGGACGCTGAGCGTAGCCCTCACGCGGCACAAAGGCTTTCTAACTCGCTTGAATTAGGCAGCCATGGCATACTGTGTGTTGCCAGTTGTAGTTCGGTCATTATTTGATAACGGGGTAACCAACCATGCCCCGGCATGCTTACGAAACGACTACACTTTCCCGTCAATACCAGGCAGCCCCTTTAATTTAAAGGAGGTTTCAGAGATGTAGTCTCGTATTCCTCAAAGAACTTTCGAACATAAACGCAATGTGACTTTGTTTAGTTCACATTTCAGACGAAAGGTTTAAAAAAAGTCACACAGGTTGAGCAGCAAAGTTCTGATTTTTCCTGAAACCGGTGTTCCGGCTGCCAAAAAATGCCATGTTTGAAAAAAAATTACCTTTTTTGAACAATTGAGCGTTACCTTTGCGTCCGCTTCGTTTGGAAGCAAGTGCAATTTTGAACTTAAAATTCTGATTTTCAAATAATTAGACGAATATGGCTTTAATCGGAACGATTCGCAAGAACGGATGGATCCTGATCGCAACCATGGTACTGGCGCTCGGAGGCTTTATCCTCATGGATATTGTTTCCAACACGCAGCGTTACGGAGCGGGCGATGTGAACTCACTGGGAAATGTAAACGGCAAGGAAATCAAACGCAATGAGTTTGACAAATACGAAAAACTTGTTTACACCAATGCCCAGGGTAATACCTATCAGATCCGTACCCAGGTATGGGATTATTTCGTGCAGGAGGCTGTTATTTCACAGGAAGCTGAGGATGCCGGTCTGGGAGTATGCAGGGACGAACTGATGGATCTCCAGTTTGGCGAGATAATCAGCCCGGTCATCGTGGAGCGCTTCAAGGATGCCTCCGGTCAGCCCAATCGTGCCATGCTCCAGAACGTGAAGCAGTCAATCGAGGCTGGTACATTTACTGACCCGACGAACCGCGAGTACTGGGCCGTTCAGGAGAAAGAGATTATCAAAAAACGCCTGGAAGACAAACTGATGACAGTGGTTGCCAAGGGCATGTACACGCCGGCGTGGATGGCCGAGATGGCCTTCAGGGAGGGCAACGAGCGTCTTGACTTCCGCTATGTGGCGGTACCTTACGATCGCGTGAAAGATACAGAGGTATCCCTGACCGATGCTGACTTCGAGTCGTTCCTCAAGGAGAACCCGCATCTTTACGATCAGGCGGAAGAAACTCGTGTGCTCGCTTATGCCGAATTTGCCGTGGTGGCCACATCCCAGGACTCTGCGAACTCGCGTAATGCAGTAGTGGCCCTGCTTGATGGCTTCCGCAATGCCAAGAGCGATTCCACGTATGTTATTGCCAATAACGGCACCATTGACGGCGAGTTCAAGCGCAAAACACAGTTGCCATTCACCATGGCAGATACACTGGCATCCCGTCCTGTGGGCTCCATCGTTGGCCCCTACCAGGATATGGGCGAGTGGAAAATCACAAAAATTCTCGACCGCAAGGTACTTCCTGATTCTGTGCGTGCCCGCCATATCCTGATTCGCAATGCACAGGATCCGGCTTCCAAAAGCACGATTGACAGTCTGAAAACACTCGTTGAATCAGGCAAGGCCCGTTTCGATTCACTGGCAGTCAAAACAAGCCAGGATCCGGGTTCAGGCGCCAAGGGCGGCGATCTGGGCTGGTTCCCGGAGGGCGCCATGGTCAAGGAATTCAACGAGGTGTGCTTCATGACTGGCGAGCAGGGTAAACTCTACACTGTTTCCACGCAGTTTGGCTGGCACCTGATCGAGATTACCGGCAAAAAGTTCATCAAAAATGAAGCCAGCGTCAAGGTAGCTACAATCGGCCGCAAAATCGAACCGGGCAAGAACACGCAGCAGGCAGCAAAAGACAAGGCACTGGCAGTGCTCCAGTCTGTCAAAAAACTCGAGGATTTCGTATCTGCGGGTGGTCAGCAGGGCTTCTTCATCCAGAACTCTCCCATGCTGAAGGAGAATGACTACAACGTAGGCAACCTCGGCAGCGGAGAAGATGCGCGTGAAATGGTTCGCTGGGCATTCAACGAAAAAACAAAACTGGGGGATGTTAGTCCGGATGTGTTCGTTTTCCGCGATCAGACAGGTGGCTACTTCGACAGCAAATATGTGGTGGCAGCACTGCGTACAATTGTGCCGGAAGGCGAGGCTTCCCTTGCAACGCTCAAGAGCCTGCAGGAGGCAGAAACCAAAGTCAGAAATAACGTCAAGGGCAAATACATTGCTGACAAAATCAGGGACAATCAGGATTTCTCGGCTATCGCAGCCCAGTGGAATGCCCGTATGGATACCGTGCGCAACGTAAGTTTCCTGCAGACACAGGCCGGCGAGCCCCGTATTCAGGGTACACTGTTTTCTATGACTGCCGGACAAATCAGCAAGCCGATTATCGGTACTTCCGGTGTTTATGTGATTTCGCCGGTTACAGACCGTGCACAGGTGCAGGTTCCCTCCGATCTCACCATGTTCCGTCGCCAGGTGTCCTCTACCGCAATAGTGAATGTGCGTTCCAACCTGATGAAATCGCTGGTCAAGAATGCAGAACTGAAGGATAACAGGGCCAGATTCTTCTAGTAAAGGCCATCTCAACCAATATTTCAATCGGGTTTCCGGACTGTGTTCCGGAAACCCGATTGTTATTGGAACATATACAGGGTATTTTATCAGTCTGATACTCTGAAAATGCTACCCCGATTGTTTTTATCATTTCTAAATAAAATAAGCTGTCAACGATTTTCCTTTATTGTTCTTTTAAAGATAAGTCCTATTAATAGTTTTGCGGTGCAAAGCGGCAACTGCGCTGTTTTTGCACAAAGTGGCCGGGTACCGGTCTTCAATCAAACAAAACTAACAACATAAACTCTGGTAAATAATGAATTGGTTTACCAAATTCCTTTCATCTTCTATTGGTCAGAAAGTGGTGATGTCACTCACCGGCATATTTCTGATGCTCTTCCTGGTCGTACACCTGATCGGCAACCTCCAGTTGCTGAAAGACGACGGGGGAGAGGCGTTCAATACCTATGCCTGGTTCATGACGCACAACCCGCTGATCAAAACTGTCTCCTACTCCCTCTATGCCTTTATCCTGCTGCATGCCTGGCAGGGTATCTCGCTTGCACTCAAAAATCGGAAGGCACGGGGTAACGTGCGTTATGCTGTAACGTATGAGCGCAGTTCCGAGCGTACATCACGCAGCATGGCCTGGCTGGGTGTAATTATTTTTGTCTTCCTCATTTTACATCTCTGGCAGTTCTGGCTCAAAATGAAACTGGGTGTTTTGCCTCCTGTTGAGGTGGCTGCCTACGATCATCCGGTTGCCAACCTTTATTTGCCGGTTGCAGAGGCATACAGCAACCTGTTCTATGTCATATTCTATGTAATATGCATGGTTGTGGTAGGCTTGCACCTCTGGCACGGGTTCTGGTCGGCCTTTCAGACGCTCGGACTGAACCATCGCCGCTACACTCCGGTTATCCGGGCTGTTGGAATGGTTTATTCAGTGGGTATGGCGGTCGGATTCTCCGTTATTCCCGTTCTGATGTACCTGAACCGCTAAACATTCACAGACTTTATTCTCAAGGATTGATATGGCAAATTCATCTGCCCAAAACGGAACGCTCAACTCCGGCACCCCGCAGGGACCGGTAGGGGAGAAGTGGGAAAGCTACAAGGGTCACGTTTCGCTGGTAGCCCCCAACAACAAGCGCCGCATTGATGTCATCGTCATCGGTTCCGGACTGGCCGGCTCTTCGGCGGCGGCTTCACTCGGCGAACTCGGATATAATGTCAAGGTATTCACCTATCACGACAGTCCGCGGCGTGCTCACTCCATCGCTGCACAGGGTGGTATCAACGCCACCAAGAACTACCGGAACGACGGCGACTCTGTTTATCGTCTTTTCTATGATACTATAAAAGGTGGCGACTTTCGCGCACGCGAGGGTAATGTACACCGCCTCGCCGAGGTCTCTGTTGACATTATTGACCAGTGTGTGGCACAGGGGGTACCCTTCGCCCGCGAATACGGCGGCCTGCTCGACAATCGCTCTTTCGGGGGTACGCAGGTTTCGCGCACGTTCTATGCGCGCGGACAAACCGGACAGCAGCTGCTGATAGGCGCCTATCAGGCACTGAGCCGTCAGGTAGCGCTGGGTGCTGTGAAGCTCTACAACCGCCATGAAATGCTCGACGTGGTCACGGTTGACGGCAAATGTCGCGGCGTGATAGTTCGAAACCTGCTCACAGGCGAGCTTGAACGCCATTCGGCTCACGCCGTGGTGCTTTGTACCGGTGGGTATGGCAACGTGTTCTACCTGAGTACCAACGCCATGTTGTGCAATACTACTGCCACCTGGCGTGCACACCGCCGGGGCGCCTACTTTGGCAATCCGTGCTTCACGCAGATTCACCCTACATGTATTCCGGTTTCCGGCGAGTATCAGTCCAAACTGACCCTCATGTCGGAGTCGCTCCGCAATGATGGTCGCGTCTGGGTACCGAAGAAGGCAGAGGACTGCAAGAAATCGCCGGTTCAGATTCCCGAGGAAGACCGCGACTACTATCTCGAGCGCCGCTATCCGGCCTTCGGAAACCTGGTTCCGCGCGATATTGCCAGCCGTGCAGCCAAAGTGGTGTGCGACGAGGGCAGGGGAGTGGGAAAATCGGGTCTGGCGGTCTATCTCGACTTCGCCGATGCCATCAGGCGACAGGGAAAGGCCACAGTGGAAGCCAAATACGGCAACCTGTTCGAGATGTACGAAAAAATTACCGGCGACGATCCTTATACTACACCGATGCGTATATACCCGGCTGTTCACTACACCATGGGCGGTCTCTGGGTTGACTATGAACTGATGACTACTGTGCCGGGCCTGTATGCCTGCGGTGAAGCCAACTTCAGCGACCACGGCGCCAACCGCCTCGGAGCATCAGCCCTCATGCAGGGTCTGGCTGATGGTTATTTCGTACTGCCATACACCATCGGCTCCTACCTTTCCAAAGAAATCCGTACAGGAGCTATCTCCACGAATACTCCTGAATTTGACCAGGTGGAAAATGAAGTCAAGGAGCGTATCAACAAACTGCTCAGTATCAAAGGCAAACAGAGTGCAGAGAGCTTCCACCGCCGCCTCGGCAAGATCATGTGGGATCAGTGCGGTATGGCCCGCAGCGAGCAGGGACTGAAACAGGCTATCAGTGATATTCGCGCACTCCGCGCCGAATTCTGGAGCGACCTGTTCGTACCGGGCTCAACAAACGAGTACAACCCCGAATTCGAAAAAGCATGGCGCGTTGCCGACTTTATCGAGCTCGGAGAACTGATGTGTCAGGACGCCCTGCACCGCAACGAGAGCTGTGGTGGCCACTTCCGTGAGGAATACCAGACCGACAAGGGTGAGGCTCTGCGCGATGACAAAAACTTCATGTACGTGGCAGCCTGGGAATGGAAAGGTGAAGGTCAGGAAGAACAACTGCACAGGGAACCCCTGAATTACGAGGAAATTGAAGTGGCTCAGCGCAGCTACGAATAAAAATTCCGTTTCCGGCTTTCGGGAAACAAAATTTTTCTAACAGCACAAAACAATCAGATAAATGAAGCTCACGCTAAAAGTCTGGCGCCAGGGTGGCAAATATAAGGGTGAATTCGTCACCTATCAGCTGAACGATGTGAACCCCGACATGTCCTTCCTGGAGATGCTGGATGTACTGAATGAGCAGCTGGTAGCACAACGCGAGGAGCCCGTCGCTTTCGAGCACGACTGTCGCGAAGGTATCTGCGGTACCTGCTCTCTTGTTATTGACGGCCGCCCGCATGGTCCGATGAAAGGAACTACCACTTGTCAGGTACACATGCGTCATTACCACGAGGGCGACACCATAGTCATCGAACCGTTCCGCGCCAGTGCCTTTCCGGTCATCAAAGACCTGGTAGTCAACCGTTCCGCTTTCGACAGAATCATCCAGTCCGGTGGTTATGTCAATGTAAATACGGGTCAGGCACAGGACGCCAACGCCATTCCGATCGAGAAAGAGACAGCCTCCCGTGCTTTCGATGCAGCTGCCTGTATCGGCTGCGGCGCCTGCGTTGCAGCGTGCCCGAACGCATCGGCCATGCTCTTCACCTCGGCAAAGGTTTCTCACCTGGCTTTATTGCCGCAGGGACAGGTTGAACGTCAGAAGCGCGTCATTTCAATGGTAGCCCGGATGGACAGCGAAGGCTTCGGACAGTGTTCCAACGTCAAGGCCTGCGAAGCCGAGTGCCCGAAAGAGATTTCAGTGGAAAACATCGCGCGCATGAACCGCGAGTACCTGAGCGCTGTCTTTGCTTCCGACAAGGAGATGGCGTAACCGGCCCGGGGAATCTTCATACCTTTATGACTGAAAATTCCCGCAGATGCGCCAACTGTATATACTTGTCTTGTGGGCTGTTCTCGGATGTTTGCCCGGAATACTGCTCGCTACACATATTGTAGGCGGTGAAATTACTTACAAATGTCTGGGAGGCCAGACGTACCAGGTAACTCTCACTGTTTACCGCGACTGCTACAATGGCCGGCCGGCTTTTGACGATCCGGCCGTTGTAGGTGCTTACAAGAACAGTACTGATTCTTTATTCAGAAAACTGGAACTGGCCTACGACGAACAGACCAACGACACCCTCCCGATTGTACTTGACAATCCCTGCCTGGTTGGGCCCCCTGATGTATGTGTACACAAGGCCACCTATACGGGTACTGTTACCCTGCCTTATCGCCCCGACGGATACACGCTCGTTTATCAGCGCTGCTGCAGAAACCGGCTGATACGCAATATCCCCGATCCCCTGAACACGGGAATCAGTTTCATGGCGGATATCTCCGGAGAAGCACTGCTGGCCTGCAATACTTCGGCCACTTTCGTCAACTGGCCACCTGTGGCAATATGTGTACATCAGCCTGTTGATTTTGATCACAGAGCATCAGATCAGGACGGCGACTCGCTGGCCTACAGGTTGTGCACACCCCTCGACGGCCCTGATTCACTGAATGCCATTCCTGATCCGCCGTTGCCACCGCCTTATCCTGAACTTGAGTGGATCAATCCGCCATACAGCCTGACAAATATACTCGGTGGACAACCGCTATCCATTGATCCGGCGACCGGCTTCATGACCGGCGTGCCGAACACAGTCGGCAACTTCGTGGTTGGCGTATGCGTGGATGAGTACAGAGACGGCAACTACCTCTCTACCTCCAGAAGAGACTTTCAGTACAATGTGGCCGACTGCGGGCAGCCCACCGCATCGTTTTTTGTTCCGCAGACAGTCTGCGATACCCTGACCGTGCGTTTTGCCAACCAGAGCCGGTTCGCCACGTTTTTCAGGTGGTATTTCAACTGGCCGCAGCAACTGAATCAGACATCAGTTGATTATTCGCCGGTTCATACCTACCCCGACACCGGAACATACCGGATAGCCCTTGTGGCGGAGCCCAATACACCATGTGCCGATACTTTTATTTACGCACTCAACCTGACCCTGACAGAGGGAACACTTGAGGCTGTTGCCGATCCGGAAGAGATAAACAGAGGCGAATCCTCCCAACTGACCGCACAATGGGAAAATGCCGTTTCCTATTCGTGGTCCCCCCCGGTATTCCTTGACGATACCTCGGTACCAGATCCGGTGGCCTCTCCCAGGGAAACCACCGCCTATACCGTTACCGCAACCCTCGACAATGGCTGTTCCCGACGGGCATCAGTTGAGGTGCGCGTATTGCCACCCGTGTGTGGTCCGCCTTTCATTTTTCTGCCCACCGCTTTTTCCCCGAATGGCGACGGGGAGAACGACATATTAAAACTGGAGAGCAATATTACCGTCGAGGTTTACTGGGCCGTTTACAACCGCTGGGGAGAAAAAGTATTTGAGGCAGACAGTCTCGATGACTATTGGGACGGCTATTACAAGGGCGTGGAGCAGCCCGCTGAGACGTATGGTTATTACCTGAGAGCCCGCTGCGCCGACGGACAGGAAATGTTCGGGAAGGGAAATATCACCCTGTTGCGATAGAATACCCCTGATAAGAAGCGGACTGATTGCCGTAATTACCGTACTTTTGCGACTTGTTATACATCCACTGACAACGTGAATTCAATATTGCCATGGGCGAAACAACGGGAAACGGAATTGAACTCAGATTGGGCCTGTTCATAGCAGTTTTTGCTGCCGTTCTGGCTATTTCCGATCTTTTTGCCGGAAAATACGGCGATGACGAAATTATCGCGCACAATGAACAGACCAAGGCCTACAACTGGTACATGTCCAAAAGTATCAAGCAGGGCATGGAAGAGGGGCATCTGAACATCCTTCAGGGGATGGTAGCCGGTGGCATGGTTCAGCCCGGGCACGAGGCTGCCGTTGACTCCCTGATGAAAGAAACAGAGAAAGAAATCAGGCGATATGGCAGGGAAAAAAAGGAAATTCTGGCAGGATCTGCCACGCTGGATTCGACAGAGTGGGCACAGGACAAGAACGGCAGGTTCGGGGAAATTGTTGGCGCCAATGAATGGGCTGACAAAGCGGAAAAACTCGGAGCCGCCGGCGACTCGTTTGATCTGGCCAGCCTGTTCCTGCAGATGTGTCTGGTTATGGGGGCAGTAGGACTTGTAATCGGTTCCACCCGGCTGAAGCATCTTTTTTTCTGGCTGCTGGTCACGCTGGGGTCGCTCGGAACCTGGTTTGCCGTTACTGCATGGATGGCAGCGTCGGCTGTTTGATGCTTCTGACCCCACTTTTATTGATGTAAATATCAAGTTATCGTCAAAAAACTTCTGGCAATGTTCGCGCGTATGAGTTTTTTTCTATTTTTGCATTTGTAATTTTAATAATTCTCATGAAAGATCTCTCCACGAGTTTGTCTCTTGCTCCGAGACTGGCCTGCATTGTGGGCATTTTCCTGTCGTACTGTACAGCTGTTTCAGCGCAGTTGCAGCTTTCCAACGGAAGCGCCACTGCTGTCATTGATTTCAGCAGTGCCACCCAGTCATCGGTAGGTACAAACCCCGGCTCTGCCATTACCGGCAGCGGATTCTCACCCAACCCGACAACCGCCGGTTTGCTTAATTCCAGTGCCTGGGCTGTGGCTGGCTGGTCAAATGGCAATCTTGCATTTGGTGGCACACAAACCACGGCAAGTACCGATTACACTCGTGGATCCACGGCGGTTGCAGTTACAACGGGCGGGATGTACGCCTTTACCGGCGCTCCACATTCCGCAACCAATCCGTGCCTGATGATTCAGCCGGGCAGTTCCGACTGGGCTCCGGGTACCATGTCTCTGAGAATTCAGAACACTGGCACGACAAATATCACCTCTCTTGCCATTTCGTACAATTTGTATGTAAGAAACGATCAGGGGCGTTCCAATTCCTTCAATTTTTCTCATTCTGCTGACGATATTACCTACACGTCTGTGCCTGCACTTGACTACACATCAACCGCAGCACTGGATGCGCTGGGATGGGTACAGGTTGGTTCATCGCCATCCCGTTCCACGGTTATATCCGGTATCAGTGTGGCACCCGGTGCATACTACTATATCCGCTGGAGTGGGGCCGATGTCGGGGGATCCGGTTCGCGCGACGAGTTTGGTCTCGATGACATCACTGTTGCTGCCACTTATGCCTGCGGACTGACAACATCCGGCCTGACAGGGATTGTGTGTTTCGATAACGGCACACCGGCTCTGGGAACAGACGATATCATCAGATTTACACTGGACCCTGCCGGTATCAGTCTGGGCGCCACCTACAGCGTCACTGCTTCCGGATCGCAAACCATAGTAAAAGACTCTGATGGATCTCCTGCAACGGACATACCATACGGTTCTCCGGTTGTTTTTCGCGTTCTTCCCGCCGGTTCTGCCGGAGCGGGCAACGTTCAGATTACGGTAACTGATGTGAGTGGCGGCTGCTCTATACAGTCAACCATCACAGACCCGGGGCCCTGCTCCAACGCCGCGCTGCCCTGCGACCTCAATATTGCCAGCGTGACCTTCACCAATCAGAGCTGCACATCCGGCAGTCTTACGGTGAATGCCACCTGTGGCAATTGTACCGGTCCGCTCTCATATTCCATTGACAATATAAACTGGCAGGCATCTTCCACCTTCACCGGACTTGCACCGGGAGCCTACACAGTGCGTGTCCGTGATATTTCCTATCCGATTGTATGTAACGACTCCGAGCAGGCTGTACTTCCTCCTTTCGACAATGTGCCGCCGGTTTTTGATACGCCACTGCCCCAGAATTTCTCGATTGAGTGTGGCCAGACCATCCCCCCGGCTCCGGGCGTAACAGCAACCGATCTGATTGATCCAATAGTAACTGTCACGCTGGTAACCACGACAATTGCAGGTACCTGTCCGCAGGAATACCAGCTGGTTCGCACCTGGACAGCGGCGGATGACTGCAACAATACTGCCGTTTATACGCAGACGGTAACGGTTACCGATGATACGGCACCGGTATTCAACCAGGCGCTTCCGCAGAGCTATACTGCCTATTGTGGCAATACCCTGCCGATGCCCCAGATACTGAGCGGTACAGACAACTGTGATCCCGGTGTTTCTCCTGCTGTTATTTTCATCAACGAGGTGCACTATGACAACATCGGTACTGATGTAAACGAATTCATTGAGGTAGCCGGAACAGCGGGTACCGATTTGTCCCAGTACAACATCGTACTTTACAATGGTGCCGGTGGTACACAATACGGTACTCTCATTCTGAGTGGCACTATTGACAATGAGGGCAATGGTTTCGGCTCGGTAGCCTTCCCTTATCCGGTCAATGGAATTCAGAATGGCGCCCCTGACGGTTTCGCCCTGGCTACCAATTCCGGCATGGTTATTCAGTTCCTCAGCTATGAAGGTTCTTTCACGGCTGTCGGCGGAGTTGCCGACGGAATGGTGTCCACTGATATAGGTGTACTGGAAGACGGTCTCAATCCGGTTGGTACATCGCTGCAACTCACCGGAACAGGTACACAATACAGCAACCTCACCTGGGTTGGTCCGGTTACAGCCAGTCCGGGCACACTGAATGCCGGGCAACAGATCAATCCGCTTCCGGGCGTGATTCCTGCTGCCTTCAACCAGACTGTACAGTTTGGCAGCTGCGATGGCGAGTCTGTTGTAACCCGTACATGGACTATCACCGATGCGTGCGGCAATGCGCGCGCGCACACACAAACAATTACACTGTCTGACAACCAGGGGCCTGCATTTGTTCCGCCGCTTCCGCAGAACATTACTGTCAACTGTCAGGATATAGTTCCTCCACCCGCAAGTCTGCTCGCAGCCGATGCATGCGATATGGGCAACATGATGCAGCGCGTGTGGATCAACGAAATACACTACGACAACGTCGGTGCCGATGTAGCCGAGGCCATCGAGATTGCCGGCACGGCAGGGGTAAACCTCGCTGAATATTCGCTTGTGCTGTATAACGGCAGCGGCGGCGCTGTTTATGATACAGATGTACTTTCCGGCCTTATCCCCAACCAGAGCAACGGTTTTGGTACTGTATGCGTACCCTATCCGCTGAATGGTCTGCAAAACGGCTCGCCTGATGGTGTGGCCCTTGTGCACAACGTCATGGGTGGCATGGTCGTGCAGTTCCTGAGCTATGAGGGAACCTTTGTGGCCACCGGGGGGCCGGCTGTCGGAATGACATCCACAGATATCGGTGTTCTGGAAGACGGCCTGAATCTGGCAGGCACATCCGTACAACTGGTTGGAAATGGTGATGATTACGCTGATTTTACCTGGACGGGTCCTGTTGCCTCCAGTTGTGGATCGGTCAATCAGGGACAAACATTTATTCCGGTCAGTACGGGTCCTGTTGTTTCCTTCAGCCAGTCAACTGCTCCCGGCGTTTGCGTGCACGAGCGTACGATCACGCGTACCTGGACTGCCCAGGACGACTGCGGAAACGTAAATACCCATACCCAGGTCATCAGTGTCGTTGACGATACTGCTCCGGTACTGACCTGTCCGGCCAACGTTACTGTAAGCCTCAATATTCAGGGTAATGCCTCTGTTTCTACCGGCAGTCTGAATATTACAGCAACAGACAACTGCAGCCCTGTTGCTGCAGTCACTGTGGCCAACCTGACCTATTCATTCGATTGCGACGATGAAGGCACAACCGTTCCGGTTCAGTTCTCTGCTACCGACGAGTGCGCCAATACCGGATTCTGTACAGTTAATGTCACTGTATCCGCATTCCCGCGTTGCACACCGGAGATATCAATTACCGACCCCTGTGTCTGCAAGGATAATGCTACCACACTCACGAACGGACAGTTCAGTGAAACAATTCGTGTACAATCTCTTTCCGGAAAGACCTGGAGGGTAGATGCTGTTTCTGGTCTGTTCGCAGCCAGTAGTGCTGCTCCGCCGGCTGCACCTGCACCAATACCATTGGGTACAATCCTGACAGAGAATCCTGCAGGCAGTGGCGACTACTTCCTCAGCGGGGTACACGTTGATGCAGCAGGCTATTCCATCACAGTCAAAAGTGAAATCGGCGAGACACTCACCATCGGAAACAGGTGCGAGTATCCGAATCCTGCGATTCTTTCCAACCTGAACGGACCGTTCTGCCTCTTCTCTGATCAGGTTGCCCTCACCGGCGATCCGGGAGATGCCAATATTGTCAGTCAGGGCTTTACTATTAATGGTGTGCCCGCAACTGTTTTCAACCCGGCGCAGGGTGTTGGCACTTATATAATAGAATATACTGTGAATGGCGGAACACCCAAAGCATCGGGAGCCAGTGATCCGGGCTGTATCCAGAAGGTTTCCAAAACAGTGGAAGTGCTTGCCACTCCGGACGTGCTCATCTGTAATGATCTCGTGCATGTGTCTATTGATGCCGATTGTCAGGCTGCAGTAATGCCGGATGATGTACTTGAAGGCACTTATGGCTGCTATGATGACTATTTTGTAGAAATTGACCGTACGCTCCCCTATGGTAACGGTCCGTGGGGCTCATCGGTAGTTACTTCGACAGATATCAATCAGACCTGGCAGTACCGTGTAACGCACAAGGTGTCCGGCAATTTCTGCTGGGGAAATGTGATTCTTGAAGACAAGCTCGAACCGGTAGTCAGCTGTGCTGATATAACCCTGTTCTGCCCCATTACAAAATATGATCCGGCCTATCTTCGCAACACACTTGGTATTGCCACAGCGCTGCCCACAATAGTTGACTGCGACAATACTACCACGGGTTACATTGACACCTGGCACGATCTGAGCTGTGGTGAGGGTTACAATGGTGTTGCGGACCTCAGTGCATACGTTGACCGCAAATGGACCGTCACTGATGCCACAGGAAACAGCACTGTTTGTGTGCAGAATATCTATTTCAAGCGACTCCACCTGCCAGACCTGACACTCCCGTCTGCAGATGTAAACCTGTCCTGCTCCAGTGCCAATACATCGCCTGCTGTCACCGGTTCGCCATCTGTTACAGCATTCGGCCGTCGCTGGGACTTGTTCCCCGATCCGGGATTCTGCGAGTTGCAAATCAGTTACGCCGATCAGGTTATTCCTGTTTGTGACGGAACAACCAAAATGATCAGAAAATGGACCGTACTCGACGGCTGCGCGCCGGTAAGCGCCTCCAATCCGTTGTACTATACACAGGTAATCAATATACTTGACCAGGCTGGACCAGTTATGACCTGTCCGGTAAACATGACGGTCTCTACAGACGCTGATGTTTGCTGTGCAATGGTGGATATGCCGGATATTGTGATTGAGGACGCCTGTTCAAGAGTTTTCAGCATTACCGGTATGGTCACCACTTTCGAAAAATACACGGGAGTTCAAACCGGAATGGTTGCTTTTGACGGCAGCCTGAGCGACTTCCCGACCAACAATTACTGGGATCTGGATACACTGGCAGTGTTTGGAATAACCCCGTGCCTGCCCGAGGGATCACATGTTGTTACGTACACGGCCCAGGACAACTGCGGCAATACTTCATCCTGCACGTTCCGTCTGAAAGTGGAAGATCTCATTCCGCCTGTCCCGGCCTGCGATGAGGTAACTCAGGTTGCAGTTACGGGCAACGGGCAGGCGATCGTGGACGCTGTCAATTTTGACAACGGATCCTTTGACTATTGCTCACCCATACTCGACTTCAAAGTGCGCAGGGGCAGCGGTTCACTCGGTGATGATGTCAGGTTTACCTGCAGTGACATCAACAGCACGATTACCATCACCCTCAGGGTATATGATCTGGACGTACCAGCCGGAACAATTCAGCCTGATGCTTTCGAGAACCACTACAATGATTGTGTGATCAGTGTACTGGTTGAAGACAAAATCAAGCCGGTTTGCGCTCCGCCAGCCAATACTACCGTTACCTGCGAGCAGTTTGATCCCACTCTTGTACTATATGGCAAGGCATCCATATCAGACAACTGCTGTCTGGATGGAACCAAAACCTATCTGGGTCAGAAGGGGCTGGTTCACACAGTTAGCTACACCACCTTCGATACTCTCTGCAACAAGGGTACCATCGTTCGCACATTCCGCGCCTATGACTGTTATGGCAATACCAGCCAGTGTACACAGCGTATCGTTGTGAACTACGAGCAGGACTACTTCGTGCGTTTCCCTGATGACAAGATCGTGACAGTATGCGACGGCACAGGTGACTACGGTGAGCCTTCATTCTACGGCGAAGACTGCGAACTGCTGGGTGTAACTTACGAAGACGAAATCTTCACAGTTGTACCGGATGCATGCTACAAAATCGAGCGCAACTGGAAAATTATCAACTGGTGCACATTCAATCCGAA
>CAILQK010000122.1 GCA_903836265.1 uncultured Bacteroidota bacterium
ACACCTTTCTGGAGTCCCGATTTTTCCAGAATTGTTTCCAGCTGCAGTTCGCCCCAGTCGCCCTGCGTTTTGCTTTGTCCCTTGAGTGCCGAAACGAGATTTTGTGCTTCGGAGCTCAGTTGGGAGTTCAGCAGCTGCAATTGTTTCAGTTCCTCGCGCAGCGACGTTTTTTCTCTTGTTTCCTCGGAAAATTTGCGGTCAATATTCTCTTCAAGTTCTCTGATTTTATCGCGCAGGGGCATCAGAATACCCTGAAGATTGCGTGCGTTCTGTTCTGTGAACCGGTTTGATTTTTCCTCCAGCAGCCGATTGGCTACATTTTCAAATTCGGTCTGAAAACGCTTCTGGAGCTGCTCGGTTTCCGATTTGAGCGTATTCAGCGACTGTTGAAGGTGAATAATATGCTGATCGCGGGCAGCAAGTTGGGCGAGTGTCTTGCGCAATTCATCTTCCTTCAGAGACAATTCGCCTTTCAGTACTTCCATTTGACCCTGAAGCGCTTCCAGCAGATCTCTGGAAACCAGTCCACCCGGAACATGAGCCTGGCGGCTCTGTTGTCTGAAAAGCAAAACAAACAGGATAATCGCGAGAAAACCAGCCAGCAAAAGGAGAAATTCTGTATCCATATCGTACATTTATACGGCAAAAATACGCATACCAGCATAGCCGCTGAACTTAATTTACCAACAACCCAACCTTTCAGCCCTCCGAACCGTCTATGTATTCATCAACAACCGGCACGGTACCGCCGGATTAACCTGAACATTTACATCATGAAACGCAATTCTCTTTTTCTGTTCCCGCTGCTCGCACTCACGCTCATTCTCTCAGGCTGTCTGAGAGATGAATGTACATCCGAGCAGACCTACATTCGTTTTGACCCGATTTATCTCCCCTTTTCTGAAATCAGAAAGCCTGTGACGAACGAATCCGCCCGTCCGCTGAAAAAGCCGGGCAAGATATTCTCTCTGGGCAACTACATGTTTATCAATGAATTTCAGGAAGGAATACATGTAATAGACAACTCTGACCCATCAAATCCGGTACAGACAAATTTCTGGAATATTCCGGGCAACGTTGATCTGATTATTCGCGGCAATTACCTGTACGCTGATCAATACACAGACCTGCTGACCATTGATATTTCCGATTTTCAGCATCCGCAGATTGTATGCCGCGCCGAAAATGTGTTCCCCCTGTTTGGTTTCGACCTTCAGCAGGGACTGATTATTGGTTATACACAATCCGAGGTGACCGAGAAAATCAACTGTGGCGATACCCGCTGGAACAACGGCTGGATTCTGGAGGGTGATGTTGTTTTTGTACAGGGCTCCCTGACCAGCGGAGCGCCAAAAAACGATGCAGCCGGGGGCGGCCAGTCGGCACTGCCTTCAGGCGTGGGAATTGCGGGCTCCTTCGCCCGTTTCGGTATCGCCGACGAGTACCTGTACACGGTAGACAACTTCATGCTCCGCTCCTGGTCATTGTCGGACCCGAACTGTCCGGTGCGTTCCGATTCCACCTGGCTTGGCTGGAATGCTGAAACCATTTTCCCGTGGAAAGACAAACTGTTCATCGGTTCTCAAACAGGGGTTTTCATTTTTGACAACTCAAATCCGGCACATCCGTTGCTCCAGACAACCTTCAGTCACGCAACGGGTTGTGATCCGGTGGTTTGCGACGATGAGTACGCTTATGTAACCATCCACAGCGGTACCACCTGCAACGGCGTTCTCAATCAGCTGGATGTGATTGATATAAAAAATCTGCCCACAGCCAGCCTGAGAAAAACATTCCCCATGAGCAGTCCCAAAGGCCTTGCCATCACCAATGAGCATCTGTTTCTCTGCGACGACGGGCTCAAGATATTCGACCGGAATGATCCGGTGGAACTGGCACAGCTTTCCCATCTCAACAATTTCGCCAGCTACGACGTGATCGCATTTTCAGACACACACCTGTTGCTGATTGGCGACAACGGATTTTACCAGTTTGACGTAACTGATCCGTCCAGTCCGGTTCAGCTGAGTCTCATTCCTGTAGAACAATAAACACCCTTCCGGCGGAGGTGCCCTTGTTCGGGTGACTCCGCCTTATATTTGCCTGAAACATGAAAAAACATATATTTTTAATGATTTCGATGGCTTTCGTGGCAGCTTTGTCTGCTCAGACCGACGATTGCCGTGACTATGTCTATCTAAAAGACGGTTCACTCCTGAAAGGGAAAATCACCGTTTATGATCAGGCCGGAGCACTGGTAATGACTACCTGGAGCGGAGTCGAAATGCACATACCCACCAGCGGCGTGCGAAAAATAATGCAGCGCTGCAAGGATGACCCGCGCCGGATGAGACTGTCGGCCTCGCCTTACTCTTTCAGTGAAAAAGGATGGTATCATGCTACCCGCGGGACAATACTCACAGGGGCTTCCGTCACAGGTGTCAGTCTGCAGCACAGTTCGGGCGTGATGCTCAGTCGCCTGGTCGGACTGGGAGTGGGTACCGGTATAGAGCAGTTCAACACAGCCTATTACTCTCCTGCCAACTATCCGGTATTCGCGGAAATACGCGGCTATCTGCTGAAAAAAAATGTCACGCCTTTCTACACAGCGGGAGCCGGTTACAGCTGGATGCCACGTGAAAACAATGATGTATTTGATGGCAACAACAGTCTTTGGAAAGGAGGATTCATGGTACAGGGACAAATTGGTTACCGCATCGGAAATTATTTCACTGTACACGGAGGTATCCGTCTGCAGCGAATGACCGAACAATGGACCAGTTCGTGGCTGAGCAGCTTTTACGGTACCAACACCTACCTGAACAAACGATTTGAACTTGGGATAGGACTGTTGCTCTGATGCTCTTCAGGAAGAAAACATACACGGACGAGGAACTCGTGAGCGGCTGTGCCGCAAACGACCGGAAGGCCCAGGAGGCCCTCTATCGTCGTTTTTTTCCTGAAATGATGCGTATGTGCAGAAGATATGCATCTGATGACGATACTGCTGTCGGAATCGTGAACAACGGCATGATGCGTGTTTTCAAAAAGATTCACCTGTATGAACACAAGGGCAGTCTGGAGGGATGGATCAGGAGACTGGTTTACAACAGTATGGCTGATTATTTCAGGGAAAACTCCCGTTACCTGAATTTCCTGGTGCTGGATGAGTACAATGAAACGCAGGTGTCTGTTACAGGAGCAGATCTGTGTTATGAAGCCGATATTCTGGAAGCTGTCAAAACACTGCCCCCGGCATCGGGAGAAGTCTTCCGGCTATATGCCATTGAAGGATTCAGTCACGCAGAAATAGCAAAGGCGCTGCAGATCAGCGAAGGCACCTCAAAGTGGCATCTGAGTACAGCGCGCCAGAAATTGCGGGAAATACTCACTCCGGACGGAAGATTGAGAAGCGAACTGATTTCATAACCCCATTAACGCAAAATCAATCAGTTATGAACAAAGATATCAGGGATAAATCGGCAGACAGGGGATGGAGCGATATGCTTGCCATGCTGGATGCAGAGATGCCCGTGCGAAACAAACGACGCCCGGTTATCTGGTGGTGGCTGCTGGCAGCATCTGTCACCGGTATTGTCTTGTTCCGGCAGTTTTCAGAGCGCTTTGCCGAGCCGTCAGATAATTCCGTTCCCCGGCAACAGGACATATCAGTGCCGATGGCCTCACTTGTGCCGGCCGGCAAGGTCACGCATATTGCCGAAACAGGAAGAATACCTGCTGAAAACCGTACTGTTCCCCGCCAGACCTCACCCGTGTCCAATGATACCGGGTCACTTTCAGTTCAGTCAGGCACACTGAACAAAACGGAAACTGAGGTAATCAACAATCAAATTCATGTTTCAGAAAGCACTTTTTCGG
>CAILQK010000123.1 GCA_903836265.1 uncultured Bacteroidota bacterium
GCAGCGGGATGGGCATTCCGAGCAGGGGGGCCATGAAGATGGCCCAAATCTCCGCACTGTTGCAGGTCATGATATACTTCACGAACTTGCGGATATTGTCGAAAATACGGCGACCCTCCCGCACAGCGCGCACGATGGTGGAGAAGTTGTCATCAAGCAGGATCAGGTGAGCGGCTTCCTTGCTGACATCCGTTCCGTTGATGCCCATGGCAACACCGATATTGGCGGCCTTCAGCGAGGGTGCATCGTTCACCCCGTCGCCGGTCATCGCCACGTAATGTCCTTTCTGCTGCAGGGCTCTCACGATGCGGAGTTTCTGATCGGGAGATACCCGCGCATAAACGGAAATCTGTTCAGCGAGTTCCAGGAATGTGTCGTCGTCCATATTCTGCAACTCGCGGCCGGTAGCAGTGAGTCCGCCCTCCGTCAGAATTCCGATCTCCCGGGCGATGGCATTGGCAGTGGCCGGATGATCACCGGTAATCATGACCGGTTTGATTCCGGCTGACCGGCAGATGCGCACCGACTCCTTCACCTCCTCGCGGGCAGGGTCAATCAGTCCGGCCAGTCCGGCCAGACTCAAATCCTTCTCGACTTCCGCGTAACTGAACGGTTCGGGCAGCCGGTCGGTTGTCCTGCAGGCATAAGCCAGTACCCGAATTCCCTTTTCTGCCCATTCTTCCGACATAATACGGAGCAATTCCCGGTCGGCCTCACCCGATAGTGCCTGTGCCACCGATTCCGCTGCTCCCTTTGTGACAATCAGGAATTTCCCGTCTGAATGGTGTACCGTAGTCATGCATTTTCGATCGGAGTCGAAGGGCAGCTCGGCCACACGAGGGTACTTTTCCTTTATTTCCGTGTATTTTCTATAGGAATACTCGCTGATTACCCGGTTAACCAGCGCCAGTTCGGTTGACTCGCCGAAGGGTTCCTGTTCAAAATTGAACTGAATATCATGGTTGAGTGCCATACCCAGGTGGACTGCCGGCCATCCGGACTCCATCTCGGGTGCGGGGTGCTCGTACAGCGCCGTCACTGTCATCCGGTTCTGCGTCAGGGTTCCGGTTTTGTCGCTGCATATATAGGTGACGGAGCCGAGCGTTTCCACTGCAGGCAGTTTCCTGACAAGGGCACTTTTCTGGGCCAGTCGGGAAGCCCCCCTTGAAAGTGCCACCGTAATCAGTGCGGGCAACGCTTCGGGAATAGCCGCTACTGCCAGACTGACCGACAGCAGCAATATCCGGAACGGGTCTTCTCCCCTGAGCACACCGGTTACGAACAAAATCAGACAAATCAGCAGGATAATCCAGGACAGGCTTTTTCCAAATCGCTCCATGCGCACCTGCAGGGGCGTGCGTGGCTCTTCTTCCTGCAACATGCCGGCAATTTTTCCCAGCTCTGTTTTCATACCCGTTTCCACTACCATACCGCGGGCGCGACCGTTCACAACGAGTGTTCCCTTGAAAAGCATATTTATCTGGTCGCCGGGAGGTATATCGTCGCCGGCAAGCACATAATTTTTCTTGTCGGCCGGCACCGACTCGCCGGTAAGCGAAGATTCATCGGCGCGCAGCGCATGCGCCTCCAGAAGTCTTATGTCGGCAGGAACCACATTACCGGCCTCGATAAGCACTACATCGCCGGGAACCAGCTCGCGGGCGGGAAGTACAACCGGTTTGCCATCGCGTATCACCTGTGTTTGTGAAACAGCCATCTTTTTCAGGGCATCCATGGCTTTCTCTGCCCTGAATTCCTGAAAGAAACCGACAACCGCATTCAGCAGAATGATGACAAGAATAATGATGGTATCCGTCAGGTCGCCCATAAAACCTGAAAGAGCTGCGGCAATAAC
Source organism: uncultured Bacteroidota bacterium (assembly GCA_903836265.1). Lineage (GTDB taxonomy): Bacteria > Bacteroidota > Bacteroidia > Chitinophagales > Saprospiraceae > M3007. Next base: position 1,856 of record CAILQK010000123.1, read on the forward strand.
CAGGATCAGAATCATGAAATCGCGAAACTGTCCGAGAAAAAGCAGCCAGGGTGGCGTTTTCTTCTTCTCCTGCAGTTCATTCAGTCCGTGATGAATCAGTCGCTCTTTTGCCTTCAGCGAGGTAAGTCCGTCAGGCGATGACTTCAGTCTGCTGACCAGCTCTTCTATGGTCTTGTTGTAATGGGCGGGCATGGGAATGGCTATTTTTGGGGTCTGCCGAATTTAATCATGAAATCAACGTAAGGGATTCCGATGACCACTTCAGAAGCGATATCCGGGTTATTGATAAAGGCGAGGTCAACGGCCATTTTTTCGCCAAAGAACCGTATTCCGTAAGAAAACAGGGGATAATAAATATCGGCTGGAACAATCCAGTTTTCGGAGACCAGCGCAATTTTTTTAGACAACCTTGTCATACCGGAAAAGGTAATAATCGGTCTGGAGGAGAACTCATTGTCAATAATCCCCCACCCCAGTCCGACCGTGAAGTTTTTATCCACCGTTCCCCTGGTGACAACCCCGTAGGCAATTCCGAAGTTGCTGCGGTCGCCGATATCACCCAGGTTGGCGTACAATATTCCTCCGCCCATGGATGTTTTGGGGCCTGTCTGGAAACCTACCTTGGGGGTGAGCACAAACGCCGGAGAGCCGTTGAAAAGTGTCAGCAATTCAATTCCTCCTCCGATGGAAAAGTAATCGGTTACACCATAATTGAACGAATTCAGGAGCAGATAGGTATTCTGGTAGTATCCTTCTCCCTTTTTCAGATTAAAAGCGGAAGGGCCAAACAGGTACCTGGTGGCATTCGGATTTTCAAACCAGTATTCCCCTTTGTGGATAGAAGTGTTGCTGATGGCAGTCATCTCCCTGACCTGGTTCAGCGGTACACTGGCTTCCACGCCCGACAAGGTGGTGAGAGCGATTACTCCGTCACTACGGCTTTTTATTTTCCCGAGCAGGATGGTACCGTCGAGCATTTCAATCCTGACACTGGAAGTGGTGTCGGACGTAACCTCCTGAGCAACAACCGATGCCGGCAGGAGAAAGCTGCATACCAAAATCAGCGTGTGAAGGCGGGATATTCCGTTTACAAAAGACAAATCCATCGCAGATACAGTTTAAGTGAGTGCAAAAATGCATGCAATTGATGCGCCGCGATGAAATTCCCGTCACCCGGAGCAATGATATTCGTTGGGGTATATTTTTACCAGCCTATCCCGTAGTCTTCTCCGTGGTTGCTGCTGCCGCCCCAGAAACTGCCGTTCTTCCGGTCGAAGTAAATAGCGTTGACAGGGCCGCTGGTTCGGGGCCGGAACGACAGGCTGTAGCCCATCATGCCCAGTTCTTTGCGCACCCAGGGCGGTGTCAGGTCATTGAGAATGAGGGAGCCGGGCTTTTTCTCATGGTCTCCGAAGCTGGAAAACATCTGGTTGGTGATGAAACCCGGCGACTCGCAGGCTTCCTGCACCGTCATGTCAAACTCCACCATATTCAGGAAGAACTGTAGCAACAGCTGATCCTGCTCGTCGCCTGCCTGTTTGGCGAAGGAGAGATATGGCTTGCCGTCTTTCAGGGCCATGGAGGGCGTCAGGGTAACCCTCGGTCTTTTGCCCGGTGCTACCACATTGAACGGATTTTCGCGCTCATCGAGCACAAAACTCTGCATGCGCTGGCTCATGCCCACGCCTGTTTTACCGGCAATACAGGCAGGAACCCAGCCTCCGCTGGGAGTTACCGATACCACCCACCCTTCCTCGTCGGCGGCCTCTATGGAGGTGGTTCCGGCAGTAAAGTCGCGGTAATATTGATCGGAAACCGGCGAATAAGGCCCGGCGGCTCCCCAGCTGTCGAGCAAATTTCTGAACGGATTCGTTTTACCTTCGAACGGATACGGATCGCCGGGAGCTGCGCCGGGATCATTTTTGTCAAACCGGATGAGTTTGCTTCGCTCGCGCGCGTAATCCTTGGAGAGCAATCCGCGCATGGGTTCTTCGGGCGGGAAATAGGGATCGCCGTAATAGAAGTCGCGGTCGGCAAAGGCCAGATTCAGGGCCTGATAAACGGTGTGCGTATATCTGGCAGAGTTATATCCCATTGATTTCAGATCGAAATTCTCCAGGATATTAAGTGCCTGCAGCATCACCGGCCCCTGTGTCCATTGCTGCAATTTGTACACATCAATACCGCGGTAATTCACCGACAGCGGCGTTTCAATTTTCACCTGCCAGTTTGCCAGATCTTCCCGGGTGATGAGTCCGCCCTGTTCGCGACATCCCCGCACGAATTCTTCTGCAATATCGCCCCGATAGAACCGGTCGTAGGCAGCATAAATGGCATCTTTTCTGGATTTACCCGATTTCAGGGCATCCTGTTCGGCATCAACCAGTTTCTGCAGGGTGAGGAGCAGATCGCGCTGGGCGAAAATCTCTCCGGGATAAGGGGCCTCTCTTTTATCACCGGAGTGCGTCAGGAATACTTTGGCAGAATAAGGCCATTGTTTGATCAATTCCTTCTCCCGCTCGATGGAATTCGCAGTCTGTGCTTCAATGGGGTATCCCTCTGCCATTTGCATAGCCGGGGCAAGCACCTCTTTCAGACTCATGGTGCCATACTCGGCCAGCATGACGAACAGGCCTCCCGGGGTTCCGGGGGTAACTGCTGCCAGAGCGCCGTACTGAGGCGGATATTTCATTCCTTTTTCCCTGAAAAATTCGGGAGTTGCGCCTGTTGGAGCCACTCCGAGGGCATTGATACCGATGACCTGACCGGTTTTCGGATTGTAAATCAGCGCCTGAGTCTCTCCGCCCCAGCTCAATACATCCCACATGGTACAAGTGGCCGCCAGCATACCACAGGCTGCGTCCACAGCGTTACCGCCCCGGATAAAAATCATGGAACCTGCTGTGGCGGCCAGCGGTTTGCCGGTGATGGCCATCCAGTGCCTGCCGTGCAGCGGGGGTTTCTGAGTGGTGACCGGAAACGTATTGAATGATTGTGCGGCAAGCAAAGTGCCGGCAAGCAGGCTGATGGCGGTAAAAAAAAGACGTCCTCGCATGAGCAAACTGTTTTGCAACCGCCTGATTCGCTCGCCGGGGTTAACTAAACGCAAACCCTGTCGCGATTGTCCGGGTGGTTACCTGTTTTCATGGTAAAGATAGTCTTTTCAGGAATGTCTGGTAATCGTCTTCGGTATCAATATCATTCATACCAGCGGGAAAATCGAGTTTAGCGATGATTTCCGACATTTCCCGAAGAAGCTTTCCGGCACCTTTATCGCCCTCCAGTTGCCTGAGTGCGTGAAAAACCGACCTGTGGAAGAGTGCCGGCGTACCCGGAATTCCCGCGTACACGCACGCAGCAGCAGGTGTATTCAGCGTACTTTGCAGAGAAAACAGTCCGGAAACGACACTTTCATCGAGCCAGGGCTGATCGCACACCATGAACAGAAGTCCGTCGGTATCCGGGTACAATTCTTCAAAAAAATCAATACCATTCCGGACCGAAGAAGCCATTCCGGAGGGCCAGTCCTGATTGAAAACCGTATGAACAGGAAATCCTGACAGGTGAGGAAGAATTTCATCGGCAAAGGCGCCGAGTACCACGGCAACAGGGCCCTTTCCGGAATTGATCGCTGTGGTTACGGCCCGGACAATCAGGTTGCTGCTGCCGAACGGGAGAAGCTGCTTCGGGCGACCGAGGCGCGAGCTGTTGCCGGCCGCGAGAATGACTATGCCTGACTGATCAATTTTCAAGAAGCGGGATATTTACCAGCCGGGAGTGGCTCTGTCGTGAATAACCGTTGATTTGTCTCTCAAGTATCCCCCCGGCCGGTGATTGAGTACAGCCTGAATTTCGGCTGTGATACTCAGGGCTATCTCTTCGGGCGTTTCAGCACCGATCTCCAGACCGGTGGGACCGTACACCTTTTTCAGCATATCGGCTGGAATATCCATGCCCTCGGTTCGAAGGTCGTCGAGCATGCGGTGGAGCTTCTTCTTCGGTCCCAGAACACCCACATAAGGTATATCCAGGGGGAGCAGGGCTCGCAGCATGGCTTTGTCGTACTGGTAATTGTGCGACATGAGTATGAAGGCTGTTCGTTCGTCGGTGGCGATCCTTTCCAGTACAGCTTCCGGCTTGCCCACCAGCACCTGACAGGCAGCAGCAAAACGGTCTTCCCTGGCATGCGTACCGCGTCCGTCGGTAACATGTACCTCCCAGCCGAGCAGATCGGCCATCTGAACAACCGGGATGACATCATTTCCGGCACCGGCTACCACCAGCGAAACAGTCGGCTGAAGATATTCAACAAAAATATTGGCAGTTACACCGGCCAGCTGCCGGGTTGTGAAGCGGGATACACCCGAGCGCAGGGAAAACAGTGCCTCAGCCCTCAGATCCTCGGATACAATACCGGCACTGTGATTATACCGGAGAGCAGTTTCACTGAGCAGCAGGGCTGTTCCGGGATGATTTTCTGAAAAACGATCGGAGGCGGAAATAGTGACAATTACAGACGGAGTTCTCCCTTCTGCTGCTTTTCTGAGTAATTCGAGGGGGTTGTCGGGATTGGAGTCATCAATCGGTTCGAAAAGCACCTGAATGACTCCGGCGCAGCCGAGCTGCACGCCAATGACGGCATCCTCTTCATCCGTGGTATCATACACCACAAGGCGGGGCGTTCCGCGGGAGATAGCGAGCAGGGCTTTGCGGAGGGCGTCTCCTTCGAGACATCCTCCGCTGATAGCACCTGTCATCATTCCGTTTTCTTCCACGAGCATACGCGCACCCGGGCGCCTGTACGAGGAGCCTTCCACATGCACCACGGTGGCCAGTAATGCGCGTGTTCCGTTGGTACGGGCGGCATCATAGGCAGCGACAATCTGCCGGATTTCTCTCGTTACAGACATCTGGTGTAATGAGCGTCCTGCGCGGGGCAGGCGATTTATTTTCTGTATTTTTTGTCGTTACCCGGCTTGCGCGGGCGTTCCTGTTTTTCGATGGAGGCCACTTCAAGGATAGAGGCGAACCTGCCCTTCCTGGCAATGGGTGCATCGGTGGTTGCCGGCTTGCTTTCCTGACGCTGCTGGGGCCGGGGTTGCTGGCGGGGTTCTTCGCGACGGTTATTGGGTGCGGGACGTTCCTGAGGGCGTGGTTTGCGTTCCTCCTGCTGTGGTCGGGGCCTGCGTTCCTCCCGCTGCGGGCGTTCGGGCCTTCTGTGCTGCGGGGGCCTTTCGGCGGACGCGCCACCGTTCCCGGGCTGCGGAGCCGGACGGTTATGCTGTCTTTCGGGCTTTTGCTGCTGGTTATCCCTGTTTTCACTGGCGGCATGACGGGGTTGGTCGGGAGCCGGCTTGCGCAGCGGTTGAGGCCTCTTTGGCAGCGGCTTGTGTTGTTTTTTCGGAGCGGGCTGTCCCGGAGCGGGTACGCTCAGATCGGCGGCATAGGGGTGATCCGTCACAACAGGCACCACCTGGCCGATCAGTTTTTGAATATCGCGCAGATAAGGCACCTCTTCTTCCTCGCAGAAGGAGAAAGCGATACCGCTGAGTCCGGCGCGGCCGGTTCGGCCGATACGGTGAACATACGTTTCCGGGATATTGGGCAGATCGAAATTAATCACGTGTGACAGTTCGTCAATATCAATACCGCGGGCGGCGATGTCGGTAGCTACCAGTACGCGTGTTTTGCCGGATTTAAAATTAGCCAGGGCTGCCTGGCGGGCGCTTTGCGATTTGTTGCCGTGAATAGCCTCGGCCTTGACTCCGGCCTTTGTGAGATCTCCTGCCACCCTGTTGGCGCCGTGCTTGGTACGGGTGAATACCAGCGCGGAGCGGATATCCGTATTCTGGAGCAGATGGGCCAGCAGGTGACGCTTGTTGGCTTTATCCACAAAGTAAACCGACTGTTCGATTTTTTCGGCAGTGGATGATACGGGCGTAACTTCCACCTTCATCGGATCGGTGAGAATGGAGTCGGCCAGTCCGGCAATTTCAGGCGGCATGGTAGCGGAGAAAAACAGCGTCTGGCGTTTTTCGGGCAGTTTGGCGATCACCCTTTTCACATCATGGATGAAACCCATATCGAGCATACGATCTGCCTCGTCGAGGACAAAAATCTCGATATCCTTCAGGTTGATAAAACCCTGATTCATGAGGTCGAGGAGGCGACCTGGAGTGGCGATGAGCACTTCCGTTCCCCGGCGGAGTGCATCCGTTTGCGGGTTCTGGTTTACGCCACCGAAGATAACCAGATTTCGCACCTTCAGAAACTTGCCATAATCGTTGAAACTTTCTGCGATTTGAATGGCGAGTTCGCGGGTTGGCGTGAGAATGAGTGCGCGGATGGGTGTTTTTCCTTCATTGCGGCGGGGTTGCTCGCTGAGGAGTTGCAGCATGGGCAGAGCAAATGCGGCTGTTTTGCCGGTACCTGTCTGGGCGCATCCGAGCAGATCTCGCCTGGCGAGTACGATCGGGATTGACTGTTGCTGTATAGGTGTGGGCTGCTCGTAACCCACAGATTCGAGCGCGCGAAGGAGCGGCTCAATGAGCGATAAATCTTTGAAATACATGCAATTATGCAGTGTGTATCTGGTCTCGTGCGCAGCGGCTGCAATTGGGCAGCCTTCATGGGGCAAAGTGAATTGGGAGCGGTGATCTGCGTCCGGCTAACTTCGGTGTCCAGGGCGGACAAATACCAGAGGTGAATTTATTCGCTGCAAAGGTAATACAATATTCGCATATTTTAGCGAAAAGCTGTGGCGGAGCGCTACAGGTTCTGATTCCACCGCATGAGAATATCGGTTTGCAGGTCATTTCCGAGCATAAAACCGTGTGTATCGAAGGGTACAAATCCCTGTTTTTCATAGAACAGGATAGCGGGTTCATTTTTTTCCCACACCCCCAGCCAGAGCCAGGGCAGGTTCAGTTCCTGCATACGCTCGCGGGCTTTTTTCATCAGTGCCTGCCCCACCCCAAGTCCCTTGAATTCTCTTCGGACATATATTCGTTCGATTTCGAGCGCCCCGGCATAGCGGGAGTCGGTACAGGCTGCTCCCGTGTTCAGTTTCAAGTAACCGGCGACCTCTCCGCTTGCCCGGGCGAAGAAAAACTCGGAATCAGAATTATCCAGCTCTCGGGACAATTGTTCGGCACCGAGATTGTGCTCCATGTAGCGCTGCATGTCTTCCGGCGTGTTGTAGACGGCGAAAGTATCGAAAAAGGTATCGCGGCTTATTTGCTGAAGTATGGGCAGGTCAGCAGGGAGCACACGGGATATAATTAACTGATCTTGAATGTTTTGCATCGTTATTTGACGACCATCATCTTCCTGGCTTTCACGCCAAAAGGTGATCTGAGTCTGTACAAATATACGCCTGAATAACCGTTTACATCAAAAATTTCAGAATTTTCGCCAGCAGGGTATTCTATTTTGAGCGTATGTATAATACGGCCTGAAATATCCGTGATTTCCCATTCAGCAAGACAAGCCTCCGGCAATACGAAGTCAATTCTGACAGATTTTGTCGCCGGATTCGGAGCGCTTTGAGAAAGAAGAAACTCCGGTGAAACACCTATATCCTGTTGTCGGTCAGACAGGTCGGATAATGAAAAGGAGGAACTTGAGCCGGCAATGAATACCCAGCAAGCACCTTTATTTGAAGAATCAGTCGGGCCACCCAGTAATGCTGTTCTGCCGGTAGCGCTCAATGCGATTGACGTTCCCTGCTTTGCGGCACCTGTTGCACCAGTCCCCGCAAGTTTTCCGGTGCCCTGCTGCGTCCAGTTACTTCCCGTGCGCTTGTAAACCCACATGCCTCCTGTATTGGCAGCATCACCGAAGCCTCCCCAGACGGCGGTATTACCATCTGCGCTCACAGCCACAGAACAGCCCTGACGGGATGCTCCGGAACCACCGGCACCAGTTAGTTTACCGCCCTGCTGGGTCCATGTTGAACCGGTACGTGAAAAAATCCACACAGCTCCGGTAAGCGTACTGGCATCGTTCGGGCCACCAATGATAGCCGTAGTTCCGTTTGCGTTTATTCCAACCGAGTATCCCTGATGTGGATTTGCAGCTCCGCCAGTACCTGCGATCTGAGCCTGCTGGGTCCAGTCATTTCCGTTGCGGGCGAACACCCATGCGGAGCCCTTTCTTACATTGTTATTATATCCGCCTGAAATCAGATATTTCCCGTCGGAACTGATGGAAACAGAACAACCTTGCCGAGCCTTTCCAATAGCCCCTGTTCCAACAAGCTTACCGCCCTGCTGAGACCATTGCTCCCCCACACGCACAAAAACCCAGGTTGCTCCTGCATAGGCATTATCCCCGATACCACCTGCTGCGATGATATTGCCGTCTGCACTCATACTGAGTGCAGAACCCAGTTGAGCATAACCTGTGTTGCCGGAACCGACCAGTTTGCCACCCTGCTGAGACCAGGAGTTACCTGTGCGGACAAATACCCAGACAGCACCGTTGGAAAGATTGTCCAGATTACCTCCGGCTGCTACAGTATTGCCATCAGCACTTATCGCCACTGAAAAACCCTGTTTGGCACTGCCAACGGCTCCTGTACCAACCAGTTTACTGCCTTGCTGCGTCCAGGTTGAACCATTTCTCGTAAAAATCCACACTCCCCCGATATTTGAATTATCCAAGGGTGCACCCACAACGGCTGTATTACCGTCTGCACTTACCGCTACTGACTGTCCCTGCAATGCAGGAGCAGAAGCTCCACTACCGGACAACTTGCCACCCTGTTGAGTACTCGGGACAGGCGTGGGTATTACCGTGAACAAGCCTGTTGAGGTAACGGCCCCGTTACCTGTCGTTACCCTGATACCGCCAGTTTCTGAACCAGGCATCAGGAAGATGCTAACCGAATTGGCGTTATTGGATAAAATGAGCTGAGGAACTCCATTAATCGTTACCGAGCTGGCCCCGCTCATGTTGGTCCCCGAAACAGATATTACCGTACCAGGAGAACCTGAAGTCGGACTGAAGGAAAAAATTGTAAGCGCA
>CAILQK010000124.1 GCA_903836265.1 uncultured Bacteroidota bacterium
CCAGTCGCTCATGACGGCCTTCGTACAGCGAAAGGGTGAGGCTGGTCGGATGATGCCACCTCGGATTCAGCAGGATATGTCCCTTGCTGCCGTACAATCCGGCAGCAAGGGAAGTATTGGCGGCTATGGATGAATAGCCCGTCATTATCCTGTTTCCAGGATACCTGAACATGAAGGAACAGCTCTCGTCCACGTCAGTCCGGGTGAAGGTGCCCATAGCCATGATATCCGAACGCTCGGGCTTCCCGAACAATACCAGCGACAGCATGGCCGGATATACTCCCAGATCGAGCAGGGAGCCGGCACCCAGTGCCTTGTTGTAAACGCGACCGCCCGGATCATCAGGCGGCATGTGGAAACCCAGATCGGCCCGGATGGTATGCAAATCCCCGATCACACCCTGCTCCAGCAGGTCAAATGCTTTCTGTACGCCCGGAATGAACAGACTCCAGAGTGCTTCCATCAGGAATACCCGGTTTCTGTGTGCTGCCTCGATCATGCGCCGGGTTTCTGCGGTGTTCATCGAAAAAGGCTTTTCACACAGCACCGGCAGACCGTTTTCGAGGCACATCAGCGTATTTTCACAGTGAAATACGTGGGGCGTGGCTACATAAACCACGTCGAGGCCCTCGCAGGCCAGCAAATCCTCGTAGCGCCCGTACGCATGCTCCACACCGTACTCGCGCGCGAACGCAGTCGCCCGCTCCGGTGAGGTGGACGCCACCGCATGCAGTTTCGCACCCGGTATGAGTTTCAGATCGTCTGCAAATTTGCGGGCAATGCGGCCCATTCCGATGATTCCCCAGTTCATGTGTCAGTTTTTTTCTATTCTCAGCAAATATATGCGGTCGAGTACGGAGTCGCGTTTCGACGGATTCAAAAAGGTGCCCTTTAACAGGGTTACCGGATAATGCGGGAAAATTCCCTCTACGGCAAATGGTATCCGGTTGATTTCCAGTTCTCCCTTGCCCGCCTCGTCGGCACAAACCCAGAAAGGAGCGGTTTCTGTCGCCCGCTTCCTGATATCTTCGTGCAGGTCGTAAGCGGTCAGGTACCGGCCGTTGTAAAAATCCAGCGCGTGACTCCCCCGATGGAAATAGGTCAGCTGTTCCGGAGCAATACCCTTGCTGCGCGCCATTTCGGCGATTGCCCTGCCAGACTGGTAAGGCAGCAGTCTTGGATAAAAATGGAAATTCATGACGAATCCGACAATACACGAGAAAAGAACGCCCCGCAAAACCAGGGTATCACTGTCGGAGGTAAAGGGCTGTTTCACCATCTGCCACACCAATAGCCCCTTGAGCGCCAGTACGGCCGTCCACACAGCCCATCCGGCATCCGGGAATACATAAACGAGAATCAGGCTGGTGAGGATTATCGAGATGACCCCGAGAAAATATACAGCTGTCCAGTGTCGCCTGTTGATGACCACGCTGTTCAGGTGTGCCGCTACCAGTACTGCTGCCCACGGAAGTGTCACGAAAACATAGTGTGGCAGTTTGTATTTCGACAGCGAAAGTGCAATGAATGTCAACAAAAACGCGCCGATACTGTATTTTTCCCTCAAAAATGACGCTTTTCTGGTGATTATCCCCTTTAATGAGCGCCACAGGGCGCCCGGCAGCAGCAGGCACCAGGGCAGGAAGGCCCACAGGTAAACATGCAGGAAATACAACACGGTGGTATCATTTTTCCATCTGTTTTCTCCGGTGATACGTCCGAAACTTTGCTCCCAGAAGAAGAAATACAGTCCCGAAACGCCCTGTCTGCCATCCACTGTTTTTTCCGGGTGGAGGTCAAATTGCTGCCACAGTCCCCAGGACATGGGGGCCAGCACCAGCGCTGTGACGCCCAGTCCCGCTACCCATTGCCACCTGAGTATATCGCGCCAGCGGCCGTTCAGCAGCAGGTGACTGCCCACGGCGAATCCGGGCATCACCAGACCGATGGGGCCTTTCGACAGCATGGCCAGTCCGGCGAAAAAAAAGCCACCCGCGAGGTAGCGCCACCCGCCCGTATGCAGATATGCTGCCAGTTGCCAGATGGAGATGGCTGTTGTGCCGAGCAGCAGGGTGTCGGTACGCACATCGTTACAGATGAGCAGCATTCCCAGTGAGCTGGCGAGTATGAAAGCTGCCTGCCTGCCTGTCTTTTCACCGTAGAAAAGAGAAGCAAACCGGAATGTTGCCCACACGCCGCCTGTTGCTGCCAGCAGCGAGGGCAATTTGTACGACCAGTTGTGTGCGCCAAATACTTCAAACGATGCTGCCGACAACCAGAACAGCAGCGGTGGCTTGTCGAGGTAGTCGGCACCGCGGTGCATCACCTGCAGCCACGAACCGTTCTGCGTCATTTCAAGTGCAATGGAAGCATACTGTGCGGCGTCCACGTCCATGACATCGGGAAACAGTCCGGCGATGGCAATAAACAGCAGTCCGGCGCCTGCCCACAGATAGCGATATTCCTGTTTGAAGAGAATTTGTACCATATTCCTGCAAATATCGCCAAACCCTGAGTATCTTCGCTACCCTCTACCATTTTCATCATGCAATCTCCCCCGATTCCGCTATTTTCATGCTGAAAAACGACCGGGCCGAGTGGCCGATCCAGACCCCTTCCGAACCGAAACGCTGGTATGTAATCGCCAATCCGGCAGCACAGAGGGGGGCGATGGGCCGTTCCTGGCCGGCTATTGAACGTATTTTTCACGAGCTGGAACTGCCTTTCACGGTCAGGTTTACGGAATACCGGGGCCATGCCATGCAGCTTGCGGCGGAGGCCGTACTGGCCGGTGCAGAAAAGATGATGGCGATTGGCGGCGATGGTACCAATCACGAGGTGGTACACGGGTTGTTTACGCAGCAGCACAGGCCGCCAATACAGCTCACCTACGCGCTGCTGCCGTTCGGTACGGGCAACGACTGGGCCCGTCAGTATCAGTTGCCTTTCGATCCGCGCGCGCGCCTGCAGCGACTGGTACAGCCGGAAACGGTTGTACAGGATATAGGCATGGTGGAATACACCCTTGATGGCGGTACGCACCGTCGCTATTTTGTCAATGTAGCCGGTATGGCCTACGACGGTTTCATCAGCTGGAAGCTGCTCAAAAATCCGGCCCGCAACAAAACTTCCTATCTGCTTGCCGTGGGGCGTTACCTGCTGGAGTATGTTCCGTCTAAAGCCAGGATTGTGTTCAACGGCCGGAACGTGGAAGATGAATTTTACACGATCAACGTCGGATTGTGCCGGTACTCGGGCGGTGGCATGCAGCTGGTGCCGCATGCGGTGCCCGACGATGGCCTGCTGGCACTGACATTCGCCAGAAAGCTGCCCAAACTGGAGGTGCTGCTGCAGAGCGGGCGCTTTTACAAGGGTACCCTGCTCGAGCACCCGCGTATAGAGGGTTATCAGACTGGTTGCGTGCGTGTGGAAGCCGCTGATGGCGAGCCCTGTCTGGTGGAGGCCGATGGCGAGTTTCTGGGGCATACGCCGGTTGAATTTTCCATCATTCCGGCGGCGCTGAAACTGGCGCTCTGATATTTTTCGTGTCAACTTCATCACAACCTGGTCAACAGCGTCGTTATTTTGCATGTTAATATCCGGAAAGCCCCGACCTTTGGGGCAACAAACCCGACAACAACACAGATATGAACAAGAAAGCTGTCTTCATTCTGGCCCTGCTGCCACTCCTGTACGCTTGCACAGAGACCATCTTCACCGGTCGCAAGGCGCTGAATCTGATTTCGATTGACGCCATGAATCAGTTGAGTTTCGCTGAGTATCAGACCTACCTGACAGAGAACAAGCCCATGGAAAAGGGCAGGGAGGTGGATCTGGTGCGCCGGGTTGGCAACGATATTCGCCTGGCTGTGGAAAACTACTACGGCACTATCGGCAAATCGGAAGAGCTGAAAAACTTTGCCTGGGAGTTCAACGTGGTGGATAACAAGGAAACCATCAACGCCTTTTGTATGCCCGGCGGCAAGGTGGTGGTTTACACCGGCATACTCGCCGTCACAAAAAATGAAGATGCCCTTGCCGTGGTGATGGGCCACGAAATTGCGCACGCACTCGCGCAGCACGGCAACGAGCGCATGAGTCAGGGAATGATGGCCAACCTGGGTATGAGTGCGCTGGATCTTGCCATGGCCCAGAAGCCGGAAGAAACCCGTCAGCTCGTTATGCTCGCAGCCGGAGCCGCCACGCAGGTGGGCGTATTGCTGCCATTCAGCCGCACCCACGAAAGCGAGGCCGACGAAATCGGCCTGTACCTGATGGCCATGGCCGGATACAATCCCGATGAAGCGGCACCTTTCTGGGAGCGCATGAACCAGTCCGGTGGCGGCCGTCCGCCGGAGTTTCTGAGTACCCACCCGGATCCGGAGAAGCGCAGCGAACGCCTCCAGGCACTGTCAGTCAAAGCCAAAGAATACGCGAAGAACTATCCTGCGAAGGGGAGTTCGAAGTGGAGGTAATTGCCATGGAAGAACATATAATGCTACAGTGACGCCCATCCCGCCTGATTACTGAACGTTTCGAAGGAGAAGGCAGGGGCGCAAGCGTATTTTATTCCGTTTCAGTCTATCCCAAGTGTTCGGCCTTCACCTGCTTCAGAGAGGCCGAACTGCCTGTTTCATACAGCAGTTCACAGTTGCGTGCATTGCCCATTTCGGCCAGGCCTTTGATATCCTGCTCTTTAAAAGACTGGCTGAGGCCCGGGCTGTTCAGATCCTCCTCTGTGCAAAGTCCGGTCAGTATTTTATCGCTACCCAGCGTGGCGTCGCCGAATGTGTCTTTCAGGCTGCTTTCCAGCATTTCGTGATTATACCCGGCTTTCAGGAAGCGGGCTGTTTCAAACGGGTTCCACCAGTTGTTTTTATCGCCGAAGATTTTTCGCCCAACTCTTTGTACCGACTCCAGATTTCGTCCACCGGCATGCCCAGCGCCAGGCCTGATGCGATGATGGAGCCGGTTGAGGTGCCGCCAATCAGATCAAAATGCTCACAAAGCCTTTAATCAGTGCCATGGGCCGACTGCAAAATGCCTTCTATCCGCTTCAGATAACCGAGTGTCAGGGCTCCGCGTATGCCACTGGGGCCCTGTGAAGGGTCGAGGTGTTGAGAGAGTTTTTGTCATGGGGGAGTGTTGTAGCATCCGGATGCTATGGAAAATTTATTGCCCATTTCATAAAGAGGG
>CAILQK010000125.1 GCA_903836265.1 uncultured Bacteroidota bacterium
CCCGGAACGAGCCAGAATATTTTTTTCATCGCTGAACAGATTTGTTGAAATACAGGAATCGTGATGCTGTGTCAAACGGCACAGCAGGGGGAGGCTGCTCCCGAATTCAATTCTTCTAACAGCGAAAAATCTGATACCTGATACAAAGTTGCCTTCCGGAAAGCGGGGGTGAATGAGAAACAGCGATGGACGACGGGCTGTGCTGTTGTGAAACGAACCGGACGGGTGGAAAAGCAGTGACAATCAGAAAAGGGTCAATATCGGCGAATCCGGCGGGGAGTTCTGTCTTTTTCTCGGGAATAAATTCAGTTCTGAGTTGAATAAAACGGGTTGTTTTACTCGTACAGCCATGTGATTCTTCCTTCTTTTCCGGCTTTGTGCAACAGGGGCTGGCCAGCTTTGTACAACAGTCTCTTTTATCGGAACCGGAGGCGCAGGCATCTTCGGCCTCGAATATGCCAACAGTTGTTTGTCCCACACAATAACAGTATATCTGCTGTACGCTCACACCAACGGTGGAGGCAGATAAAGTGAGGGCCCAAAGCCAGACAATCGCTATAAGTGACTTTCCTGTCATTTGTGGCACAAATTTACGGGCAAAATCATAAAGCCGCTCAAAAAAAGTTATTGTGGGCTAACAGATGTCACCAATCTGACACAAACGTACTTTCAAAAGGGCATAAAACTGACTGAACGGCAAACGATACGGAAACAGGCAGGCAGCTCAACCGAAGAGCCACACTGGATATCATACGGGTTGTGCCCATGAGTACGGTAACTGGTCGCGTCAATAATCCGGAAACTGGCCAGGGAATTGCAGATGCACTGATTACCTTCCGGTCAAGAACGCGGCGTGATTCTGTTCGCACCGATTCATCCGGCATCTACAGTGTCCGGCTGCCCAGAGATACCGTTATAAAAGCGGATATACAGGCAGCAGGATTTATGTTTCAGGACAAGATCATGAAGATATATGGCAGTCCGGAGTTGTACAAAAAATACCGGATTAGTCCTGACATTGAGTTAAAACCTGCAAAAGCAGGAGAGAAAGCGGTGTTGCGCGATCTGTTTTTTGTGGGTGACAAGGCTGTACTGCTGAAAGTAAGTGAGCCCGAACTCCCCAAAATACTCCGTTTCATGCAGATCAATCCGGGGTTGCAGGTGGAAATTGCGGGGCATATTAACCACCCGGGTCTGAAACCGGCGTTTCTCGGGAAATGGGAATGGGAGTTGTCTTCCCGACGAGCCAGGGTGGTGTATGATTATCTGCTGGAGAATGGAATATCCGGCGAGCGTATGAGTTGCAAGGGGTATGGCAACTCGGAAATGCTGTTTCCCAACCCGAAAAACCCGGAGCAGGAACAACAAAATCGCCGGGTGGAGATTCGGGTATTGAGCATCAGATAGCAAACATACTTGCAAACAACCCGTCAAAATCCTATCTTGCCCCTCTAATCATACCAGTACATGAGTCAGAAAGAGAAAAAGACACTACCACCCTATCTGAACAGGACAGAAGATGTTATCCGTTGCGAGACTGAGCATTACCTGAAAGAACACCGCCGTGCGAACGGAATCGGGGAGCCGGTCAGCAGAGAGAACCTCACCGGCATCTGTATCTCGGGGGGCGGTATTCGCTCGGCCACCCTTGGCCTGGGTATGATACAGGCCTTTATCAGGAAGGGGGTGATGAAACGCTTCGACTATATGAGTACCGTTTCAGGTGGCGGATATATAGGCTCCTGCCTGAGTTCACTGTTGAGCAAAGAGCCGGAAGTTCGCACGAAGAAAAATGCTCCGGATACAATCAGGAATAACAACCGGCGATTTGATGTGTCGGATTACGGACTTGACGAACACAATTCCCCCTTTACAGGCGAAGTATATGAGTACGAAAAGGCGGAGAAGGCAAAACTGAATGCACGGCAGCAACTGATGCACCTGCGTCAGCACGGCGAGTACCTGGCACCGCACAGGAGTATCAGAGACTGGGATATGCACAGGCTGCTGGGTGCTGTTTTCGGTGGTGTGGTAACAAATGTCTCCATATTTCTGCTGGTGCTGTGTACGACGGTGGCACTGCATCACCTGCTTCTGTCGGTGATGTCGGATGGCAAGTTTATGGAAACACTCAGGGAGCCGGCTCCTGCAGCGAGGAAACTCCAGATATACAACGACTCCCTGCGACTGGTGAAATACAGCGCCGACAGTCTTGAGTGGGCGACCTCAGGCAAACCAATTCCCTTTAAAGCTCCGATGATTGACAAGGAAGGCTATTACCAGCCCCTGGACCAGGTACTTTCCGCCGGAAACAACAGAGACGCGGGTACTTACGGGCAACTTCAACTCTGGGTAAAAAACCAGCTGGAGCCCCAGCTTTTCATGATATGGATGGGCGTAAAAGTGAACTGGATACTCGCCCTCGGCTTTATACTGACGGGCTTTCTAACTGCCGTTTTTTTTCTCGGGTGGGCACACAAAATTCCGTTCAGAGTCATAAAACAGGAGCAGGATGAACAAAATCTGCAGGAGGACAAGCCTGAATCCGGCAGAGTATATGAGCGAACACCGGAACAGGACATGCTCGACCTGCACGAAAGACCACTGATCAGGAGCTACTTTATCATCGGACTGGTGGCAATACCCTTTACAGCCTACCTGACGACAGCAATAATGACCATTCAAAATCCGGGATTCAATTATTTCGTCATGCTGGCCCTCCCGCTGTGTTTTTCAGTGGGATTATATGTCATGTTACATATTGTCAACATGTACTTCATCAATTCGCACAATCACGAGAAGGTAAGCGGCTGGCTGTACCGTTCTTTCTACTCGGGAATGCAGGGCGGCGCGCTGTTGATGATAGTAGTGACCATCTCATTCCCTCTGGCTATCGTGCTTTTATTCGGCGAACATGGTATTGCACTCAAACTGTCTTTTTCCCTTTTGCCGGTTGCCATTGCCTATTACTTTACAATACAGTCGTTTGCAGATAAAAAGGGTCTTGTTGGCAATACCCTGAAAAGATTGCAAAACCCGCTGCTGAACATGACCATATTCCTTTTTACAGGTCTGGCTTTTGCATGGGTTTCGGTCGGATTGCTCAGTCTGGAGGACTGGCTCTGGCAGCAATTTCCCGATCTGGACAGTTTTCTGCCGGGCGGCGGGAGAACGGGCCTGCTGTCGTTCATATTTTGGGCCGGAGCCCTGTTTTTGCTGTTTCTGGGGTTTGTGGTAAATGCCAACGACACTTCACTGCATTATTTTTACAGAGACCGTCTTTCCGAGGCTTATCTGCGTACTATCGGAAAAGTTGAGTCGCCGGTTTCGTCGCCCGGAGGAAGAAACAGCCTGCATCGGGTGACCATGAGGAACCACGAGGATATCAGGTTGTCAGAACTGGGAGAAGGCAGTTACAAGGCTCCCTATCACCTGCTGCTGACAGCACTGAACATGCAGGGCTCTCACGATCTTTCTGCCAAGACCCTGAAAAGTGAACATTTCATATTCTCCAAATATTACATCGGCTCCCGTTCTACAGGGTATGCCAGCACCAGGGAGTATCACTATGGTTCGGCAAAGCTCAGTACTGCCATGGCTATTTCGGCAGCAGCGGTTTCGAGCGGCATGGGGCCACTCGGTTTTGCTGCATCCAATTTTTACATGACGCTTTTCAACTTCCGGACGGGCTACTGGATAGACAACCCCAGGTCTTTTTTCAAAAGGAGGCAAATGAAAGAGCAACTGACCCGGGAGACGTCAAGATTTAACTGGAAACTGAAAATCAGGCAACTGTGGGCCGAACTGTCCTACCGCCGTCCGTTCTGGCTGTACTACACAGGCAAGGAGCTAACCGGAAGTCTGGGGGTAAACAGTCACAGGATTTATGTTTCCGATGGCGGACATACCGGCGACAATCTCGGTCTGCTGCCGCTTGTTCAGCGGCAGTGCTGTACCATAGTTGTCGCTGATTTTGAGGAAGATGGCGAATTTTCATTCGATTCATTCAATCAGGCCGTCAGGCTGGCCAAATCGGTTTACAACGCCGACATTTCCATTGATCTGACCAGACTGATACCTGTTGAAGGGCAACACGGCACGTGCTACAGTCCGTCGAGTGTGGCAGTTGGCACTATCACATACAATGATACAGTCAGAACTGCTGATGGCGGCACAAAGGTCCGTATCAAAAAAGGTCAGCTTATTTATATGAAGTCTTCCATCGGGTCGCCGGAAGCCATGCGGGAGGTATTTGCTGAAGAGAAAACGACCGGGCAGCAGAGTACCGGCAACGCCGCACCTGTATTTGTGCTCAACTATCACAAAAAGAACCCGCATTTCCCGCACCACAGCACGACCGATCAGTTTTTTGACGAGGTTCAGTTTGAGGCGTACAGGATGCTGGGAGAGCACATAGGGATGCAGGCAGCTCCGAAAATCCGGTTCGAGCCGCTTCAGGAAATGGCATAGCCCATGTCCGGAACCTTCTCGCCGGGCCCAAACCGGCTATTTTATTTTACATTGCAGCAGATGCTGTCCTTCGATATAACCGTCGAGTGTATCGCCGATCTGTATGGGGCCCACGCCCGCAGGCGTACCCGTGAACACGTAGTCGCCCGTGTGTAATGTAAAATAGCGTGAAATATGGCAGATCAGCGTATCAAAAGAGAAGATAAGGTCTTTTGTATTGCCATGCTGCACTGCTTCTCCATTTTTAAGAAGTTGAAAATCAATTCCTTCTGGATTTTTCAGGTCGGCAAGCTGGATGAATTTGCTGAGCGGTGCCGACCGGTCGAAACCCTTGGCGATTTCCCAGGGCTGACCCTTGGCTTTCAGTCTGTCCTGGATATCACGGGCAGTAAAATCAATACCAAAAGCAACTGCATCGTAGTAGCGCGAGGCGAATTCGGGTTGAACCGAGCGCCCGTTTTTACAGATACGAAGCACAATTTCCCCCTCATAGTGAATATTATTGCTGTAGTCGGGGTGATAGAACGGCCGGTTACTGATCAACAGCGCCGTGGGCGGCTTCATAAAAATCAGCGGCTCCGTTACGGGAACCGGGTTGTTGAGTTCTCTGGCGTGGTCAGCGTAATTTCTGCCGATGCAAAATATTTTCATTTCTCCGAAAAATTTAGAACATGAGTCCGGCAAGTGTTGCAGAAAGATAGGACGCCAGCGTGCCTGCAATCAGGGCGCGGAACCCGAGTTTGGCCAGATCTGCTCTTCTGGAGGGCTCCAGTGCTGAAATGCCACCGATCTGGATACCCACAGAGCCGAAGTTGGCGAAGCCGCAGAGTGCAAAACTGACAATGGCAATTGTTTTTGGGGAGAGTGTTTCAGAGGCGATAATATCCTTGAGCTGGAGGTAGGCCACAAATTCGTTGGCAACCAGTTTCGTCCCCATGAGCGCGCCTGCCTGCGAGGCTTCTGTCCAGGGTACACCCATTGACCAGGCAAAAACCGAGAACAGGCTGCCGAGTATCGTGTTCAGGCTGAGGGTACACGGATCCCAGCCGAAAAGCACATCTCTGGTAAGCCCCAGATAATTGATGGTACCGCCCACTTTGAGCAGCAGAAAATTGATCAAGGCAATCAGGGCAAGAAAACCTACCAGCATGGCCAGTACGTTCAGGCCCACTTTCAATCCGTCGGAACAACCGGCAGAGATAGCATCCACAATATTCGAGTGCTCCTTGCCTACTTTCAGTTTGACGACCCCCTTTGTTTCGGAGGCTTCGGTTTCGGGGTGCATAATTTTTGCAATGGCCAGCGCTCCCGGCGCAGCCATGATACTCGCTGCGATCAGATACTCTGCTTTCACGCCAAACAGAATATAAGTTGCCATCACACCGCCTGCAATACAGGCAAAACTGCCGGTCATGGAAGCCATCAGCTCCGACATCGTCATACCCCGCAGATATGGCTTGATCATAATCTGTGCCTCCACCTGTCCGACGAATGCACTGGAAATATTGCTGAGCGATTCGGCACCGCTCACACGCATGAAAAAGTTCATTCCCCTGGCCAGTATTTCCACCACCCGCTGTATAATGCCGAGGTGATAGAAAATATTCACCAGACAGGCAACAAAGATGATCGTCGGGATAATTTTGAAGAAAAAGATGAACCCTCCGTAAAAGGCCGGGTTCCCGAGGCTGTCGGTATTCCAGGGCTGCGGGCCAATTTCCGGATTGGCGGCAGTGGCCGTCAGTACATTGCCGAAAGCAACCTGATCAGCCAGAATTCCGAATACAAACTGGGCCCCGTCATCGCTGAAATTGAGTACTTTGGTAACAGCCTGCCCGAGTTTTTCAAACAGCCATTTGCCAAAAGGAACTTTGAGAATAAATACGGCCAGAACCGTCTGAAGCAGCAGTCCCATACCAACCGTGCGGTAGTTGACAGCCTTGCGGTTGTTGGACAGCAGATATGCCAGACCAAGAATTAGAATAATACCCAGGAAACCAGTCATCGTCAGTTATGTTTTTAGGGCCGAAAAGTACGCTAACCGATCGGTTATCAAAAAAATTTCAGCAGATAACATACATTCGCAACTGAATTACGTTCAACAAAACAAAAAAGTAATGATTCCATACGTTATTGGCATTTGTGGCGGCAGTGGAAGTGGCAAAACGAGTTTCGTCAGAAGACTGAGAGAACAGTTCTCCGAATCGGAAGTATGTATCGTGTCTCAGGATGATTATTACCTTCCCAAAGACATGCAACAGCAGGATGAACAGGGAAGACACAATTTTGACCTGCCTCAATCTTTCGACAAAAAAGGGTTCAAAAAGGATATTCAGGCACTGATCGGGGGCCACTCGGTACAAAAACAGGAGCATGTCTTCAACAACCCGAACGTGGCGCCCCGAATACTCACCTTCAACCCGGCACCTGTTATCATCATCGAGGGGTTGTTCGTTCTCCATTTCAGGAAAATACAGCCACTCCTGAACCTTAAGGTATTCATCAATGCCAAGGAAAATCTCAAGGTTATCCGGCGTATCGTTCGGGATCAGGTCGAACGGGGGTACCCGATCGAGGATGTACTGTACCAGTACCAGTACCATGTTCTCCCCTCCTTCGAGCGTTATATCCAGCCTTACAAGGACGAGGCTGATATTGTCATCAACAATAACCGGAGCTTCGACAGGGGGCTGGAGGTTATTTCCGGCTTTATCCGCGACAAGGTTTCTTCCATGTAAAATCCGACTCCATTGAAATGATACAGTACAGTAAAATTCTTCTTCTGCTGACTGCGACACTGGCTGTCACGCTGTCCGGCTGGCAAACCGGAGGCCCGTCTGAAAAAATTGAGTATGTAGCCACTGCGGCAGACACTTCAGTCTTTACTGAAAAACGCAGGCTTGCGGAAACCGATGCCCCTGTGGCAAACCGATGCCTCTCTGTGGCAAAATCATTTCTGGGCGCACCTTACGTAACAGGCGTGCTCGACAGAAGCGGGCGAGAAGTTCTTGTTATCAACCTCCGGGAGCTCGACTGCTGGACCTTCATGGAAAACTGCCTGGCAATTTCCCTGGCCGACGACGGGCGCATGGAGAGTATGGCGCGCCATATCCGTGCAATGAGATACTGGGGAGGCGTTATTGACGGGTATGGTTCGAGAATACACTACTTCACAGGATGGCTTCTGCAGGCTGAAAAATCCGGTTTGATGAAAGATATGACGCAAGAACTCGGCGGCAAACCCTATCACAAAAAGGTGGGCTATATCTCGGCGCGCCCGCAAAAATATCCCAAAACAGGCGATGAAGAAACGTTGCGTGATATACGAAACGCTGAAAAGAGAATAAATTCCCATCAGTGGTACTACATTCCCCAGCATGAGATTATCAGTATGGAGCATCTGATTCAGGACGGCGATATTATATGCCTGACATCTGTCAAACAGGATCTGGATGTCGCCCATCAGGGATTTGCTGTCAGGAAAGGCAATCGGGTACACTTGCTGCATGCCTCTTCACTGGCAAAAAAAGTAATTATCAGCGGTCAGCCACTGGCCGAATATGTTCTTGCACAACCCGGACAGTCGGGAATTATGGTGGCAAGGCTCAATTGAACATCAACACTGAAAAAATGACAAAAATTTCGCTCCATATCGCCCTTTTCACGTCTTTCTGGGCTGTTCTGGCTGTTACTGCATGCCAGGATCCGTTTGTTTACAAGGAAAGAATGAGTATTCCCGGCAACAGCTGGGCCTATTCGGATACCCTGGAATACCGTATTTCAATCAATGATACCTCTGCTCTCTACAACCTGTATGCGGAATTTGAACACGCGGACTCCTTCCCGACACAGAATCTGTACCTGAAACTGTACACCACCTTCCCCGGGGGCAAAAGGATTGAAAGAGTGCGCTCCTTCGATTTTTTTGACAACATGGGCAATCCTGCCGGAAAGTGCTCCGGCAACAGGTGCACAGTGCGGACGCTTCTGCAAAACAGTGTCTACTTTAATGAGAAAGGAACGTACAAAATTACCCTTGAGCAGTTTACAAGAACCAGTCCGCTGACGGGAATATCGGGAGTAACCCTCCTGCTGGAGGATACAGGGAAAAAACGGCAATAGTCAGGTGCGAAAGGGCGAATTCTCCAGATGCTCCCTGATCAGGGGTTCACAGTAGTACAGGCAGATGTAAACGGAAAAGGCGCCCAGCATGGACAGCCCGCCTGACAGCTGCTGCATGACAAGGGCGTCGTAGGAGCCGTGCAGTACAACCGAAATGCCCAGTCCCCTGACTGTCAGCTGCCATTTTTTTTCGGGCGTGAATTTGGCTCGCCCCAGATAGTAACCCTGTACAATGGCAAAAACCAGATGAGCAGGCACAGCAGTGAAGGCCCTCAATATCGTGGTATTGATGCCATACGCCGCTGCATACAGGATGTTCTCGATCGTCGCGAACCCCATGGACAGTATCACGGCATAAACTATCCCGTCGAGCGGTTCGTTGAAAAAACTGCGTCTGAAAATTCCAAGGTAAAAAGCCAGGCATTTGAATATCTCCTCACTGAATGCCACCACACCGAAAGAGGCACCGACCGTGAAAAGAAGCCCGGAGTGTTGTGGCGCAGGCGTTATACCGGAGTAATGCTGTACCAGTACAGATGGTACAGTTGCGCATACTCCAAGTATAAATGCCAGCAACATGGCCCGGACAGGCTCGCGTTCATACCTGTCAATCCTGAAAATCAGGTAACAGATAACCAGTCCGGGCAATACTGCCACTATATTGAGCAGAAAAACCAAAGCAGGTTATTTATCCTAGCCCTTGTAGAACAGCCACTTCCCGATTTCTCTGAAAGTGACTTTTTTCCCGTACATCAAAATACCAACCCTGTAGATACGCCCGGCAAGCCACACAAAAAGCACCGCAGTGGCCAGTACCAGAACTATCGAGAGTGCCACTTCATACCATGGAGGATTGAAGGCCATCCTGAAGGGCATGGCAATTGGAGAAAAAAGCGGGAAAATGGATGCAAAGACCATCAGTCCGCTGTCAGGATTCCGCCATCCTGCCATAGACACTATATAAAATGCGAGTATCAGTGGCAGTGTGGCCGGAAGTGTCAGGGCCTGCCCCTCACCACTGTCGTCGCCCATAGCCGAACCCACAGCAGCAAACATGGAGGCATAAATAAAATATCCGCCGAGGAAGAAAACGATGAATGAAGAAGTGATCAGTAACCAGTTTTGTTTGCCCAGTTCAGACATGACGCGGGTTACGGTATCCTGTACCAGCTCGGGATCTACCTGGGCAGCTCCGTCCATAGCGCCCGGAGGCGGTGCATTGAGGCCGAAAATCATGGGGACGAGGAATGAAACGGCTCCGCTGAGTACTACCCAGGCAACGGCCTGGGTAAGACCCACCAGTCCGGCACCGATTATTTTGCCCATCATCAGGTCGAA
>CAILQK010000126.1 GCA_903836265.1 uncultured Bacteroidota bacterium
ACAGCTGCTGCAGTCCATGAAAGCTGAAACAGACCACCCATACGGCGAGCAGGCTTCATTATTGCTCAAAATGATGGGCGAGCAGTAGGTGGCTGTTCACTTTGACAGAGCCCGCATATCGCCTGCCGGCATCAGGGCCGCCCAGAAGAACGGATGGGCCTGCCTCACCGTTGCCTCCCTGATGTATTGGAGGCGGGCCTTGCGAAGCGCTTCATCTTTGCTCGCGCCGGCGCGAAGTTCCCGGTAAAAATATCGCGTCAGTCCGGCCGTGCTCTGGTCGTTCACCTCCCAGAGCGAGGTTACGGTACTCTTGGCGCCCGCGTACGCGAATGCGCGGGCAACAGAGATAATCCCTTCTCCCCGCTGCAGCTTTCCGGTTCCGGTTTCGCAGGCAGAAAGCACCACAAGGTCGGAGTTCAACTCGAGGTTGTAGAGTTCCCTGACAAACAACAGCTCATTTTCGACACTGTCTGCCACTTCAGCAAAAGCCAGGTACGCATAGTCACCGATACGGTTGTCGGCCTTGCCATGTGTCGAGAGGTGAATGATGCGATAACGGGATGCCACTGAACAGAATTTTTCCTCGGTAGCAGTCGGTCCGGCCACGATGTCGCCATTCATCAGTTTTGCTGCTGCAGCCACTTCGGCGCCGGAGTAGGGTAGCGGGGTGAGTTCGCTGCGAAGCAATTCGTCGAGCCGGTACATGTTTTTCAGTCCGGCCGGATTTCCTTCAATAAAGGGAGCAAAAGCAATGAAACTGTTTTCTGGTGGCGATTTGTGCCGTTTGTTTCGCATTTCCCTCAACAGAGTGGCTGAGCAGGCGTAGCTGAACTGGTGTCTTTTCAGGAGGAAATCGTACCCTTTGAAATTGCTGATATTTTTCGGACTGTCGCTGAGCAGGGCATCAAACGGGATATAACCGATCGGTCCGTCAGGCACTACGACGAGTCGTTCCGGCAACAGGGGCTCAAGGGGGGTTACAAGTTTTTCACAGAGCAGCCGGGCAAAACGGAGGTATTTATTGACAGAACTTTCGAGCAGTTGTGGTGTCCGGGCACTATCGGGAGCGGCATAGTAGCCGTAGAGCCCCAGCCTGAGCGAATCAATCCAGTTTTCCAGCGGGAAATCGAGCGGAATTTCGTGTACAAGCAGGGTATCTGACGTAACGAGAAAGGCATATACCGCTTTGTCGCCCGCGAAATACTCCAGCAGCGCCTGACCGGGTTCGAGCAGAGAGTCACGTACAGCGAAAACAGATTGAGGCTCGGCCCTGAAGCGGGCATTGTAATAATCGGGGTACGTCGCGCTGATATCACTCATCAGCGATTGCAGTGCCTCTTTCCGGGTTGTCAGTGTAATCCTGAGCGAATCGGCCAGCAGCGCCATTGCTTCGCCGGCAACTTCGGCTTCCGACAGTTTTTTTCCGACTTTCCCGATTTCCGCTTCGAGCGCCTGTACCCCCGAAACTGTTTCGGAGGGAATATCCCTGAACTGCAAAGCACCGCTGTTGCGCACAGCCTGCAGCAAATTGATCGCTTTTGAGGCCTCTGACATCCTGAATGCCTCTTCAAGGTAGCGGCTGTCGCCCGTTGCCCTGTTCAGCAGCAGATCCACAGCAACAAGAGATTCATACAGGGGAATGATGCGCCTGTTGAGTGCTGTGCGGGAGCCCTGTTCTGAAAAAGTGACGAGTTTGTCGTTCACCAGTTGTTGTGCCTCGAGGAGCGCCTTGCGGGCACGCAGCGCGTACATGGTATCCGGACTGGATGAGTACCGCGCCTTCCATACGCCGCCCAGCTCGGTGAGCGTGGTTAGCAGGTCGTCGAAATGGGTTACATCCCTGTAATTACCCGGCTCCCTGTAGCCACAGGCTGACAGGGCTTTCTCAAGTTCGGCCAGTGCTCCGTCAAAATTTCCCTTCATGGTGAAAATATTCGCACGGGTATTGTGGAGCGTGGTCATGTAGCCACTGTTGAGTGCATTGTTTTTCCGGAGGTGATTTTCGGCCATATCCAGGAACAGCAGCGCACTGTCGGGCTCATTGTTGTTCATAAATGCCAGTCCGAGATTGACATAGTTCAGGGCCAGCGAGGGATGCGTTCTGTCAACTGCCATTTTTCGGTTGAGTGCCTGTCTGAAGTATTTTTTTTGACTGGTATAGTCCTTTTTTTGGCCGCAGGCGCCGCCGATATTATTGAGTACATCGGCAGCGAGGGCGTTATTCCGGGTGAGTGCGAAAAAGTTGAGAGCAGACTCATACTGTTCGATGGCTGCGTCGAGTTCATCTTTGTAAACCAGCGAATTGCCCGTTGCCAGATGAACAATGCCCGAGATATAGGCACCCCGGAGACCGTACTTTTTCACTACCGAGAGCGCGTTTTTGCCGTACTCAACGGCCTTGTCGTAATCGCCGGTGGCCACGAGCGGCAGCATGATATTGGCGAAAGACTCGGCCATCTCGAAATCGTCGGGCTGAAGCACTTTCTTTCTGATTTCCAGTGATGTAGCGACCAGCTGTAACGAACGCTCGTTATTTCCGCTGAAGAAAACAGCTGCTCCGAGATTACAGTAAGCGATAGCAGTTTCCCTGTGCCATTTGCCGTAGTATGCCAGTTTCAGCTCGAGACTTCGTTCGAGCATGGGTACCGACTTGTCGTAGAGCCCCAGTAAAGTGAACAGATTTCCGGTATTGTTAAAAGAAATGACGAGATTGACAGTATCGGGTTTTACAGCAGCGAGCCTGATCTGAAGGGCAGAATCCGCGAACAGCAGCGCCGTTCGGACATCGCCCGACTGGACATAGCTGTTGCTGATATTATTGTACGCGCTGGCTGCGGCCTCCTCCATGCCCGGAGGAAGTTTTCGCGCAATTGCGAGAGATTTCAGGCTGAACTCCCTGGACTTGGCCATATTGAGCTTCGAGTAATAACACTGCCCGATATTCAGCAGAGAGCGTGCAACAGGTTCGCTCACATAGCCAAGTATCCGCTCGCGAATAGCCAAAGCCGACCGGTTGACAACAATAGCCGTGTCGGGCCGGCTGGTTTTGAGCAGCACAACAGCATACTGGTGCAGCAAACTGGCGTAGAGCGCAGTTTCCCTGTTGCCTGTTTCATCCATAATTGCCAGACCATTCAGGATACTGGCGGCAGCATCCTGATAATGTTCCCGGCTGGTGGAAGAGATGGCCTCCCGCAGGAGTGCGCGGGCGCGGGACGTGTCCTGCTGCGCCGATATCGTAACAACGAAGATCAAAAAACAAGGCAGCAGGAGGAAGCGGTGATATAATTTTTTCATAATCAATAAATCAGTGTGCCAGACATGGATTAATTAAAACTGGAATAAAGGACAGATTATGCTGCAAGGTAGGATTAAATATCATGGGATTTCAAAAAAAATGCGCCCCATTCGCGATAACATGAATGAGGCGCCTCGAATTTGAAAGATTTGTCAGCTGTGAGTCACTTGTAAAAATGCTGGCAGAGCAGACGCGGAAGACCGGTTTTGTTCCGGCTTAAAACTGTTTTCACCGGTTGTCTTTTCTGATTCTCGAAACCAGATTATCAATGATGTAGGCTTCTGACTGTGAATAGAACGAATCAAGATATTCCAGATAAACGTGGTAACGGTAAGTTAGTATCAAACTGAGCAGCAACGCAACAAGTGTAGTATCAAAAGCTACATACAAGTTACTGGTAATCAATTTGATCTTTGTTGGATCGGAGGCCAGGTGAGCGAGGCCTATTGATTCGGCCAGCCCCATCACGGTTCCTATGAAACCCAGTGCCGAAATGGAAGAAATAACATAGCGGGTTATTTCCAGGCGACTCTCGGCTTCCGACTTGCTGTTGTTAATCTGGGCGCCAATTACGTGCAGCGTTTCACCAATAGACTCATCATTCCTGTAATGATTGCAGGCTTTTTTGATGAATTCAGCTACCAGATACCTGAAACCGCGTTGCTCAATTTCTGCGATACTGCTTCTTATATCCTGAACTGCGGCTGGTGACAGCTGAATATTGTCACCAACAGGCAACAGATTCAGATAAAAACCTTCACGTTCCCTGTTTATCAATCTTGTTTTGTCTCCCAGATCGAGCATGCCAAAAATGAATGCCGCGATCGTGAGCATCTGAATATACCCGTTTTGAGTTCCGCCAAAAATCACCAGAATTCTCTTGAAGCCAATATCCGGAAGTGAATCGGCCACACCCACAAGGATTATCCACAGTATGAAAGCTGCAAAAAAGCTGATCA
>CAILQK010000127.1 GCA_903836265.1 uncultured Bacteroidota bacterium
CTTCGGACTGCCCATAGTGGATCCAAGCAGCGAAATCTGTTTCCAGAATAACGGTTGCAGAGCAAGCCCATTTACCCTGCCCAGCGTTCCGCCGTAAAAACCGATACGCGCTCCCGGATTGCACATCCCGGGCAGCAGCGCGAAACCATCGCCACCGGCAGCGTCAATCACCACATCAAAACCCCCGTATTTCTGCTTCAGTCGTTTGTCCCAGCCATCCTCCCTGTAGCATTCACCGCCAGCAGCTCCGAGTAACAGGGCTTTTTCAATCTTCTCATTGCTTCCCGAAGTAACGAAGACAGTTGCGCCGGCGGCAGTAGCCAGCTGGAGCGCCATCAGTGCCACACCGCCTCCGATTCCGGTAATCAGTACCCTCTCCCCTGACTTCAGCCTGCAACGGGAAAAAAGTGTGCGCCAGGCAGTCAGACCAGCCAGTGGAAGGGCGGCAGCCTGCTCCCAGGTCAGGTGAGCGGGCATGTCGAAGACAGAACTTTCAGGCACAACGATACGCCCGGCGAATGTACCGTTATCAGGCATGCCCAGCACCCTGAAATCTTTTCCCTGGAAATCCGGAGAATCACCCCACTCAAGTGCAGGATAAATAACCACCCGCCTTTCACCCAGAAGACCGGCACCGTCGGATCCCGGAATAACCGGCAACCTGATTCCGGCATACAGGCCCTGCGAAATAAAAAGATCCCGGTGATTCAGCGCCGAGGCCATCAGTGAGACGGCAACATGAGCCGGTCCAGCCACATCCTCCGCCACCGAACGGAAAGAAAACGGCTGGTTTACGGCATTCAGAACGAGTGCTTTCATTTTTAAAGAATATTTAAGAACTCTGAATAAACAGTCAAGCCAAATTGATGTTTAAATTTGCGTTGTCAGATGATGTTAAAACAAGTCATACCATTTTTGCTGCTGCTTTCTGTAATCACAGAGAGCACGCTCTCCTTTTATCAGGACTGCTGGTATGCTGAAATGACCAGCACCGAGATCAACCTTTCGGAGATAGACGAGCTGAAGGAATCTGACACCAGTCTTTGTCTTCAAGGCAGGGAGCATCACCTCAGCCCTCGCACCACGCTCCTTGACGAGAGAAAAACTACCCGTTTCCACTTCTCGGAAACTGCGCCTGACGATGCCTGCGCCAGCGTGGCATCTCCCCCTCCGGAGGTCTGCTGAAAATAACCCTCCGCCCTGCAGGAATTTTTCCGTGCTTTCAGGGCCTGCTCCGCTGTGTTGATCCGGCGGGAAATCAATTTGCATTAAAAAAATCGGCTTTCGTTCACCAGCAGGCTTTCCACCAGTGCTGGTAACGACACTCGCTTGCGTTCAGGGAGCTTTTTACTGTTAAAACACCTCCCCAGCAATGAATACCTGTGTAACCCGCGAATAACACAGATACTGCCTGTTGTAGTATCCATACTTTTCAGGCTCCCGAAGGGCGCCGTTTAATCCATTTTAAAAAGAAGAAAAACTGCCAACATGCGTACACTCACTAAAGAGATTCAGAGCAAACTGAGTCCCCTGGATGCGCTCAAATTGCTGAAAAACGGCAATATGCGCTTTGTAAACAACCTCAAAATGAATCGCAACCTGCTTCAGCAGGTCAACGACACAAGAGACGGGCAGCACCCTTTCGCTGTCATTCTCAGCTGTATTGATTCCCGAACAAGCGCCGAGCTGGTATTTGACCAGGGTCTTGGCGACGTTTTCAGTGTCCGGATAGCAGGCAATGTGCTGAACGAAGACATCCTCGGATCCATGGAATTTGCCTGCAAGGTAGCCGGAGCAAAAATTATTGTTGTACTGGGCCATACCAAGTGCGGCGCTATCAAGGGAGCCTGCGAGCACGTCGAGATGGGTAACCTTACCACTCTTCTGCGCAAGGTGAGTCCTGCCATCACCAAAACCGGATGGGACGGCCCCTATACGATGAAAGAAGTAAACAGGGTAGCCACCAACAATGTACACTGCGTGATGGACGAGATCCCGGAACGCAGTCCCATTCTGAAAGAGATGATTGAACGGGGAAGCATTGCCGTTGTTGGAGGAATGTATGATGTTGAAACTGGCCGGGTGAAATTCTTTGAGCACCCTGAACTTATCCATGAGTACCAGGATATGTACAGCGTGGAAGCCACCATGGCCTGAGGATCATTACTGAAGTTGATTCATGGTTTAATAAAGATGGAGTCAGCCCGTCTGTGAGCGATCGCAGACGGGCTTTTTCTGTTCAAATATGTCTGGCTCCGTTTTTAATTTCTTCTACCACCTCCGGATTCAGCAACGTGCTGATATCTCCGAGGCTGGAGGTATCGCCTTCAGCAATTTTACGCAGGATTCGGCGCATGATCTTGCCTGACCGTGTTTTGGGGAGGCCGGGAACAATCTGGATTTTGTCGGGTTTGGCAATGGGGCCGATTTCTCTGGTAACGACACTGAGTACTTCTTTCCTGAATTCGGGAGAGTCGGCGATATGATCTGTTACAATCACGTAGGCATAAATGCCCTGCCCCTTGATATCATGCGGATACCCGACCACAGCACTTTCGACGATATGGTCGTGTTTATTGAGGGCATCTTCCACTTCAGCAGTACCAATACGGTGGCCCGAAACATTGATTACATCATCAACGCGACCAATAATACGGTAATATCCGTCGTGATCGCGGCGGGCGCCATCGCCGGTAAAGTACAAGTTCCGGAAGGTGGCAAAGTAGTTCTGGCGGCAGCGTTCGTGGTCGCCCCAGGTGGTTCTTATCATGGCTGGCCACGGGAATTTAATACAAAGCATACCCTCCACATCATTGCCTTTCACCTCCACACCGTTGGCATCAACGAGTACAGGCTGCACACCCGGGAGTGGCAGCGTCGCGTAACACGGCTTTGTGGGAGTGATATCGGCGATGGGTGTTATCATGATACCGCCGGTTTCGGTTTGCCACCATGTATCCACAATGGCACAGCGTTTTTTACCCACCTTTTCGTGATACCAGTACCATGCCTCCTCATTGATAGGCTCACCCACCGTGCCAAGCACCCTCAGCGAGGGCATACGGCGACCCTTCACCCATTCGTCGCCTGCAGCCATGAGTGCCCGGATAGCAGTGGGGGCGGTATAGAATATATTAACTTTATGGCGTTTGATGACGTCCCAGAAACGGCCGGCGTCGGGATAGGTTGGCACCCCTTCGAACATCAGGCTCGTGGCGCCGGCAAGCAGCGGGCCATATATAATATAGGAGTGGCCGGTAATCCAGCCGACATCGGCGGTACACCAGTAAACTTCACCCTCCTGATACTGAAATACATTCCGGAAAGTGTATTCGGTGTAAACCATGTAGCCGCCATGGGTATGTACCACCCCTTTTGGTTTGCCGGTAGAGCCTGAAGTGTACAGAATAAAGAGCGGATCTTCGGAATCCATGGACTGCGCCCTGCACGCCTTCCGCTTGCCGGCGACGGCATCGTGCCACCAGATATCTCGATCTTCATTCCATGCTACATTTTCACCGGTATTTTTCAGTACTACTACAGTTTGAACCGAATCGCAGCCGAGATCAAGCGCCTCATCCACAATTGCCTTTACCGGAATATTTTTTGCTCCGCGGGCATTGTAGTCGGACGTTATGACAGCGCAACATTCAGCATCTTTTATCCTGTCGGCCACAGAAATGGCAGAAAAGCCGGCGAATACAACCGAATGAATAGCTCCTATGCGTGCGCAGGCGAGCACAGCGACCGCCAGTTCGGGTACCATAGGCATATATATACACACCCTGTCGCCCTTTTTAATACCCTGCGCCTTCAGGGCATTGGCGAACTGGCATACCTGCTGATAAAGCTGTTTGTAGGTTAATTTACGGATTTTGGCGCTCGGATCATTGGGCTCCCAGAGGATGGCCGTCTGCTTTCCACGGGTTGCCAGATGGCGGTCGAGAATATTTTCCGTGATGTTGAGTTTGCCGCCGCCAAACCATTTGACTTTGGGCTGGCGGAAGTTCCACTTTACCACCTCTTTGTACGGTTTTTTCCATTGGAAAGTGGAGGCCTGTTCATGCCAGAAACCCTCCGGATCGGTCACAGAGCGGTTATAGGTTTGCTGGTAATCCTCGAAAGAAGTAATTTTTTTAGTCATTTCACTGATGCGGTTAAACTCC
This sequence comes from uncultured Bacteroidota bacterium, assembly GCA_903836265.1. Classification (GTDB taxonomy): domain Bacteria; phylum Bacteroidota; class Bacteroidia; order Chitinophagales; family Saprospiraceae; genus M3007. The sequence goes on from CAILQK010000127.1 coordinate 4,167, forward strand.
GTAGGATGATTTAGGTGTTTTCAATCAGGTGCAGCTTTTGATCAAGCCCAATGGATCAAACTCTGGTATAAAGTTGCGCCAAAGATAGCTGGTATTCCATTTGAATTTGGTGATTTATGTTATTGACACAGCTGATCGGCTTTCACTACAGGTTATACGCAAACTTTTCCCTGCAGATATTTTCAATTTCTTCCAGCACCGCCCAGTCTTCAATGGTTGAGGGAGCCTGATAAGGTTTCCGATCCACAATATGTCTCATGATTCGACGAAGTATTTTTCCGCTTCTGGTTTTGGGCAAACGCTTCACCACAATTGCCTGCCTGAAACAGGCCAGTGCTCCCAGTCTTTCGCGAACCATACTGACAAGTTCTGCCTCAATCAGCGCCTCCTCTGTCATTATCCCCGTCTTTAGTACAATAAAACCGAGTGGTACCTGTCCGCGTAACTCATTTTCCATACCGATCACCGCGCATTCAGCAACTGCAGGATGGGCAGCCACTATTTCTTCCATATCTGCGGTAGAAAGACGGTGTCCGGCCACATTAATAACATCATCTATCCGCCCGGTAATATATGTATAGCCATCATCGTCCTGATAACCGCCGTCGCCGGTGAAGTAGTAACCTGGGTAGGCACTCAGATATCCCTCAATAAACCTGTCGGTTGCACGCCACAAATAAGGAAGACAGCCGGGGGGCATCGGCAACTTTATGGCGACTGCGCCCTCAACTCCCGCGTGCACCTGGTTGGCTTCAGCATCAAGAATATGCACCTGAAAACCCGGAACAGGCATCCCCGCGGAGCCGGCCCTGATTTGCATTACTTCACCATTTTCTATCGGAGTTACGAGCATTGGCCAGCCGCTCTCAGTTTGCCACCAGTGATCGATCACCGGAATTCCCAGTAAATGCTGTGCCCAGTGCAGGGTGGCAGCATCACAGCGTTCGCCCGCCAGAAATAGTCGCTGAAGCGAAGAAATATCGTATAATTTACATAATTCCCCCTCCGGATCCTCCTTTTTTATCGCCCTGAAGCCTGTCGGGGCAGTAAAAAACACCTTTACGCGGTAAGCTGAAATTACCCGCCAGAATGCACCCGCATCGGGGGTGCGAACCGGTTTCCCTTCATACAAAATGGTGGTACAACCGGTGATCAGTGGAGCATACACTATATAAGAATGTCCGACAACCCAGCCTACATCACTGGCTGCCCAGAAAACATCACCCGGCTCAACCTGATAAACCTGTTTCATGGAATAACGCAGTGCAACGGCATGGCCTCCGTTATCACGTACAATACCTTTGGGCTTCCCGGTTGTTCCGCTGGTGTAAAGAATATACAATGGATCAGTTGAATCAACTGACTCACACGGCGCGGGCTGCGCATTTTCTATCCAGGCATTCCAGTCAATTTCATTGGGACGGGAAAGTTCTGCACGGTGCATCCACCGCTGATATACTACCACATGTTCGACCTGGTGCCTTGCCTCCCCGACAGCAGCATCCACAATGGGCTTGTATGGAATAATCCGGTCGAATTCCACACCTGCCGAGGCAGTCAAAATAACCTTTGGCTGGGCATCATCAATCCGGAGTGCCAGTTCATGTGCAGCAAATCCGCCAAAAACCACCGAGTGTACAGCTCCTATTCTTGCGCAGGCCAGCATGGCGAAGGTTACCTGCGGAATCATCGGCATATAAATAATCACACGATCACCCTTCCCTACCCCCAGGTTTTTAAGTGCACCCGCTACACGTGCAGTTTCATGCAACATTTCGAGGTAGGTAAACTGCTGAAACGACTGTGTGACAGGCGATTCGTAAACAAGCGCAGTCTGATCACCTCTTCCGGTCTCAACATGATAGTCGAGTGCCAGATAACAGGTATTCAACTGTCCACCGGCAAACCATCGGTAAAGACCATCATCGTTTTTCGACAGGATTGTATCAGGCTCTCTGAACCAGTGTATGGAAGCAGCCTGATGCGCCCAGAAAGCCTCCGGATCTTCGAGACTGTGTTGATATTGAGAAGCGTACGTCATAGCTGTCTGTTTTCGGATCATTCGTGCAAAGATAATCAAAACAAATATAGCTATCTATATACTTATAAATTATTTTTCCGAAGCAGTCATTCTCCGAATTAACGCAGGAAAACGCCGGAATAAAGCTTTGAAGTGGTTGATTTTATCAGCCGTAGGTCAGTATTTCTTTCACTACCGTGACCAGTTCATCATTGTCGAAAGGTTTTACCATGTAGTACTCTGCGCCTTTAGCATAGCCTGTCTGTTTATCACGATCGGCCCCTTTTGCTGTGAGGAAGATAATTCGGGTATTTTCCAGTGCAGCAATATTGCGTATCTGTGTGGAAGTTTCAAATCCGTCCATGCCGGGCATCATTACGTCCAGTATCACGACATCGGGCTGATGCTCGACAGCCAGTTCCAGTGCCTGCAGTCCGTTATACGCTTTATCAACGATACAGCCTATGCGCATGAGCAGAAATTCGATAGCGGTCACAATACTGGGTTCATCGTCAACAACCAGTATTCTCCCTTGTTTTTTATCCGGATTCACGTTTACATTATTTGGGTATAAATGTAGACAGAATATTAAATCTGCAAACCTGTCAATTGAAAATTTGCACCTTCCCGTTCACATTAATTAATAAGTATGGAAATGAGCCCCGGCAATTTAATTATAATATCGTCAGCAGACGGGCAGACTGAATTCGAAGGTAGCTCCTTCGCCCGGTTCGCTGACAACGATCAGCGAACCAGCATGTTTCTCAACAATTAGCCTGGAAATATAGAGTCCCAGTCCGGTACCCAGCGGTTTTCCCTGTTCCCGGCTGTGAAGCTGCGTAAACTTCTCAAAAATGATATCCTGCCTTGATGGGTGAATACCCTCACCATTATCTCTGATTGCTACATAAGCCATACGATCCTGAACACGCATATCAACCTCGATACGGCCGTTATGAGGGTTACAGAATTTCATTGCATTCGAGAGCAGATTGATTACGACCTGCATCAGTTTGTCGGCATCGGCCATTACGGTAACTGTTGACTTAGTATCTGTTTTATACCAGTTGAATTGTTCGGAAAGGGCAAGATCTACGTTTTTTTCCTGACAGAGGGGTCTGATTCCGGAAACAGCCCTAACAATCAGATCGGCCAGACTTATTTCCCTGAGCTGCAGAGAATCGGACTGTGACTGAATTTTACCAATATCGAGAACCTGATTGATGAGTCGGCTGATCCGGTCACTTTCTGCGGCAATAATGGAAAGATATTCACTCCGCTGCACCTCGCTCAGTTCATCATTGTAGTCAAGAATAATTCTGGACAGCGACTTGATACTGGTAACGGGCGTCCGGAGCTCATGGGTTACAGTAGTTACGAAGTCAGCTTTCAGGCTGTCCAGATGTTTAAGTTGTTCGTTGGCTTCGGTAAGCCGCCTTGTCAGTTCTTTCAGCTCTTCATTTTTCGATTCCATCAGACGACTGTGATCAACAGCCTCTTTGGTTTGCTGCAGAATACTCATTACTTCATTCAGGGTAATTACCTCTTCTTTTACAACGCTATCCATGACAAGGCGTGCTGATGCTGCACCGATGGCACCGGCGAGATGCGTTTCTGCATAGTTGACAAAATCCGCCCTTGCAATTTTTTGATCACGAAGAGAGATATTGTTGGCTGTTTCGTATTCATTGAAAAGCACAGCCGTACGATTATCGCCCAGGAACCTGTTGAGTATTGTTTCCAGATCTGTTACTTTGGCTTCTCTTTTCAGAATTTCGGCCTCTTGTCCGTTCACATATTTATGTATATTAACGAAAATGTCGGCCTGCGTGAGAGTCAGTGTAGAGGGTTGTGTGAACACTGACATGACACCAAAAACCAGCGAATTCAGCAGAAGGCTCCAGAAGGCTGCGTGAGTAATGGGATCCAGCCCTTCCAGCCCGAACAGGGCATTTGGTTTCAGACTTTCTATTCCAAACAGTCCGTTTTCTATAAAATCTGCCGGCAGAATTCCCGCCTGTGCCATATTGGGGAGGGGCAGACAGAATGCCCAAACAAAGAATCCGACCAATAAGCCGGCCAAAGCCCCCGAGCCAGTGGGCCTTTTCCAGTACAAACCTCCGATGAGGGCAGGCGCCAGCTGAGCTACTGCGGTGAAGGAAATCAGACCTACCGATACCAGATCAAGATTATGACCTACGGCATGACCGTACCAGTAAGACAGCGCCAAAACCACCAGGATACAGATTCGCCTGATATCGAGAAGGCGGGCGGCTCCGTCAACGAGGCGGTGCTCGGTGGTCCACATCCGCGATTTGATCATCAGCGGTACCACAATATGGTTGCTGAACATAATACTGAGTGATGTTGCCTCAACAACAACCATACTTGTTGCTGCCGAAAAGCCGCCGATAAATACCAGGATCGCAATCCAGTTGGCTCCCTGCGACATGGGGAGGCTCAAAACATAAGTATCCGGATTTACGGCCGGATCAAAGAGCATTTTTCCGGCCAGTGCCAGCGGAAAAACAAATATATTGATCAGCAGCAGATACAGGGGAAAAACCCACATTGCGCGCGGAATATGCCGTGCAGAGGTGTTTTCCACAACTGAAATATGAAACTGGCGAGGCAGAACAATGATTGCCAGCAGCGACAACAGACAAAGCATATTCCATACCATCGGTGCCACCGACGCATCTTCAAAAGTGAGCAGCCTGGCCGTCTGGGGGTGAGTGAGAGCACGGGCAAACAAATCATTCGGACCGTTGAAAATGAAAAAGGTGACAAAAATGCCCACCGCAAGAAATACGAGCAACTTCACAATACTTTCGAAGGCTATGGCAGCTACCATACCTTCATGCCGCTCATTGGGATCGAGTTTTCTGGTACCAAATACGGCAGTAAATATTGCCATGGCTATCATGACCCAGAAGCCCGAATCAGCGAGCAGATTCAGCGAAATGGCCGGTGCTTTTTCACCGAAATGGGTCAGCGTATTAATACCGAAAGTGATAGCCTTCAGTTGGAGAGAAATGTATGGCACAATGCCAAATACTGCCAAAAACGTAACAATCACCGCCAGAACCGGACTTTTTCCGTACCTGGCTGAAATGAAGTCGGCAATACTGGTGATATGCTGATTTTTGGAAATAAGAACCAATTTCCTGAGCAACATATACCAGATTGGCATAAAAAGCGTCGGTCCAAGATAAATTGCCAGGAAACTCAGTCCACCGGTGGCAGCTCTTCCTACCGATCCGAAGAAAGTCCAGGCTGTACAATAAACAGCCATGGAAAGCGCATAGACATACGGATTATCTGTAATAAGTTTTTTACCCTCTGCAGACCGTTTGTCGATCCACCATGCTATGAAGAACAGCAGTGAGATATAGGCGAGTGCCAATCCGATGACCAGACCCAGTGACATGATTAACCAATTTTCCGTCTATTTCGATTTTGAACAGCCAGTCCGATAAGCACAATCAGCAAAGCCCACACTACAAAAAGATAATAATAAAGCATGGGAATTCCGTAGCGCAGCTCCCTCTTGTCGAAGATGCCCATAATGGGATAGTTGAGCAACAGGACAGCCACCACAAAAATGATGATCAGTTTCGCGCTTTTGTCATCAGACATAGTATTGTTGTTGTTTGGAGGTAAAAGTAGAATTAATCATTCAGATTGAATACCCTGTCTGCTTTGTAAAACAAAAAAGTGCCTGAGCAAAGACTCAGGCACCCCGGATAACTGATGCGTATTTTGTTACAGGAAAATATGCGTCTGAAGAATCAGTTCACCGCGATATTCCTGAAGTTTGATATCGGCTCCGTCAAGTTTGTACACAGGACGAGTCTGATATTCGAGCGTAATTTTTGCATTATGGCCTGTGACGAAGTAATTGAGGCCGAGGCCGAATTGTGTGGAGGCGTCAGAGAGGCGTTCGAAGTTTTTGTGTGTTACAGTGAGGTAGGGCATAAATGCCGTTCCATTTTTCAGTTTGGGTAACTGATATCCGGTTTGGAGGTAGAAAATACTGCCTGTTCCAATTGTTGGCTGGGCATTTCCTGCGCCGGCCCAGCTGTTGGTGGTAGCCCCTGAGCTGTGCAGATTCAGAATACCGAGATTTCTGATATAGTTGGTTCCGAAATCGTAGTTATAATATGTAGCCAGCAAACTGAGCGCAGTACCTTTTTCCTTGTTAACGGGCATATCGAGATACACATCGGCACCCAGAGCCAGATTATCCTGGAAGAGAGAATCCCGTCCGTCGGCTGATTTGTACAGTGATGCTCCGGCGTGGCGGTAGAATCCGGCACCTACGTTGAATACCTTTTTTGCGCCCAGGTAAGATCCAACATAGAAAGGCAGTTTATTGCTCTCTTTATCCCAGAACATCCAGTTAACATATCCGGAGGCCGCCCAGTTTTCGTTCAGCACATTTTGTGCAACGCCATTTTTAGGTACTGCAGCCGGTGCCACCCCGTTAGCGAACGGTTTATTCAGGGAGAGACGGTAGTCGAGTCGACCAAGTTGTCCTTTGGCATACATACCGAACTGCCGTGCGAACTGGTCGGTTGATTCTATTGTAGGCCAGTTGAAAATGGGAGCATCCAGCGTCATGAAGTTCAGCGTGGAGTGACTTGTCAGGCGGCTGATGCCATTCCAGTAAATAAGGCCGGCCCCCAGATAAAGTTTATCCTTTTTGATCTCGTATTCGGTCCAGGCATCGTGGATAAACAGCTGAGGTTTTTTACCGGCATTACTTACTCCTGTGTTAGGGCCCGATGGAGGTGCTGCACCTCCGATAAAGCTCTGGTTGTTGATACCCCAGTGCGTAAGAATCAGTGCGCGCGGAGAAATCTGCGCATACATAATTACACGGGAACGGCGAAGAGCCAGGTCGGTACTCCAGGCGCCATCAGCACCGTCGGAGCCATCTATCAGGCGCCCCTGTATATCTTTGGTATCCGGATTATTCTGCGTGGCAGTAGCCCAAAACTGGTGCCACATGATAAAGCGGACATATTTACTTCCGTCATCGGTGAGTTTGAGCGTGAGCGGCTTGTAGCTGTGGTCAACAGCTGGCTTGGGAGGAGTTGCTGCCGGAGTTGTTGTTGGTTGAGCCGACAGGGTTGCCATGGCACACAGCATGGCCACAATAGCGGTGAATGACCGATATTTCATGTTAACAGGAATAATAGGTGTTAGGAACAGGCAGACCTGTGCATGATATAAGCATGCACAAAACTGCATAGGGTTTCAGATGTTGTCAGTTTCCGTGGTTTCTCCGGATCGGTGAATAACCGGAGAAACCACGTTAAAGGAACATATTATACGAGGTGTTCTGAATCGCGGGCGATGACATCATACTCTCCCTTCCATGCGTACCACCCGAACAGGCAGAGGCCAGCCATAATAGGTGAAAAGATGGGAATTATGATATACCAGAACATTTTGGTATCAAGGACAGCCTTGTTGGCAGTAATAGCGGCAGATATTTCTGTGCCAGCCTGACGGGCCATCATAAAAACAGCTGCCACTCCGAGTGCAATCCAGATGAAACCGGAAAGACGCTTTAATGAGTTCATATATAAAAGTTGTGTTGGTCAAAAAAATGAGAGACAAAGAGAAGAAACACCGGGAGATCAGTCGTTTACATCCTCATCATTCTTGTTGGGGAGGTAAAGCAATCCGATCACGAAACAAACACCGGCAATAATAATAGGGTACCAGAGACCGACATACGGATCCCCGCCGGGGTTCTCGCTTGTTTTGCTTGCATCGAACAGGCGTGTAGCGATAAACGGAGTGAGACCACCGAAGATACCGTTACCAATGTGATACGGAAGCGACATTGAGGTATAGCGAATACGGGTAGGGAACAACTCGACCAGGAATGCTGCAATCGGGCCATAAACCATCGTAACGTATAAAATCTGGATAAAAACGAGGAAAGCAATCATCCAGAACCCGGCCGATGAAAGCCAGAGTGTTTTGGTGGTTTCTGGCTTGGCTGCCGGTTTGGATGCATCTGCAAGCTTTACCTCTTTCTTTACTGTTTTAAGGGTAGATCCATCCGTGTATACAGCAACAGATGTTGTTGTTATGGTAGAATCACCATTGGCAGCTACTGCCACTGCGACTCCCCTGCTGCCATTCTCCGCGATTTCCGTCTTGGCCTTCACGTCAGAATAACTGTACATCATCTTATAGATCGGACGGTAAGTCACAATTGCCAGCAACATACCAGCCAACATAATTGTTTTGCGACCAATTTTATCGGACCAGGCTCCAAAAACGAGGAAGAAAGGAGTAGCCGCAAGAATCGAGAAGCAGAGCAGGTAACGGACCTGTTCAAATTCCACCGACATGGTTCGCTCGATGAAAGTCTGCGCGTAGAACTGACCAGTGTACCAAACAACACCCTGACCCATTACCGCAGCGAAAAGAGCGAGCAGCACCATTTTAAGATTGCGCTTGTTGGCAAATGATTCCTTCAGCGGATTGGCAGACACCTTGCCCTCTTTCTTGATTTTGGCAAAAAGAGGAGATTCTGCCATTTTCAGGCGGATATATACCGATACAGCGATCAGGAAGATAGAAACGATAAAAGGAATTCTCCAGCCCCAGTCATTGAATGCTTCTACGCCAACAGTTTTACGGGTGGTGAGAATCACACCCAGCGACAGGAAGAAGCCAAGGGTGGCTGTAGTCTGAATATAGGCAGTGAAATAGCCTCGGCGGCCAACCGGGGAGTGTTCAGCTACATAAGTGGCTGCACCTCCGTATTCCCCGCCAAGTGCCAGGCCCTGTACAAAACGAAGAAGCAGAATCAGTACCGGAGCCCATATACCGATGCTGGCATATCCTGGAATGAGGCCGATAGCAAAAGTAGAGCCCCCCATCAGGAGTAATGTAAGCAGGAAAGTGTATTTGCGGCCAATGACGTCGCCGATACGGCCAAACACCAAAGCACCGAACGGGCGGACGACAAAACCCGCAGCAAATGTTGCCAACGCAGCCAGAAATGCCGCCGTCGGATTGTCCTGGGGAAAAAACTGTTTTGCAATGATTACCGACATCGCACCGTAGATGTAAAAATCGTACCACTCAATAAGTGTACCCACCGACGATGCAGTAATCACCTTCATAAGCCCTCTCGACTCCATGGGCTCGCTTGCAGATGTACTGGTCATAATTTAAACAGAGTTTTAGATGAACGTTGGAACAAAAGTATATATACATCTATATATGTAGTACCGTCACAAGAATTTTTTTTTGAAAAAACAGTCAAAAAACATAGCATCTTCTATCATATTCTGAATAATGATAGAATAATCTGTTTTGCATATATTTAATTTTGGAATCCATGCCCGAATTTTCACATTGAATAAAAAAAGCGCGCCCGTTTGCCCCGCAAACAATGGCCCGCTTTTTTGTTTTGAAACCGCCCTGAAAATAACCCTGAAACCAAATAAAAGTCCGCAGGGGCGCGGTCAGGTTGGAGCAGTTACAGAGTAAATGAATGAAGTACGTGTTCAGGATTTTCTGACGGTGGCAAAAACAAGCCATTTAATACCCGGCGGGAGGATCCTGACCAATCCTGAAGGCAGGGGAAAGCTGTCCGGGTTGCAAGAACCTGGCACAAATTATTCAGGGATAAGCTCGTTCAGTACCAGCAGTATTTTATAGTAGCGGTCGTCGGTCAGTGAATAATTACTGTTCTTGCCGTCTCTGCGAACCTGAACCACCCCGCGATCCTTGAGAATCCTTAGGTGATGACTTGCGACGGCCTGCTCAATACCGAGTTTTTCGTAAATTTCTGTTACATTGAGCGATTTCTCCTGGTATAACATTTCCATGATGAGCAGCCTGTGCGGATGTGCGATCGCACGGAGGGTTTCGGTAGAGGCCTCCAGAAACTGAAATGTGTAAGGCAATTCGTTCGTCATGGTCATAATTCCGTCACAAAAATAAGAGTAAAACGTCTCTTTTTCATAATGGTTGTTATTATGGGCAATAATGTTACGCACGGGCGTAAATTTGCGCTCCACTATGCACACAAATTTTGCGAATCAGTTTCTGACGTTGTTGCGAAAAGAGTTCGTGATTGAATTCAGGCAACGGTATGCCATCAGCGGTATAGTACTGTATGTAGTCAGTATGGTATTTGTTGTGTATGCCAGCAGCATCAAGGTAGGACCCAAGGAATGGAACGTCTTCTTTTGGCTGATTGTCCTGTTTGCAGGCATCAATGCAGTGGTAAAAAGTTTTGTACAGGAGAGCGGATCCCGACAACTTTACTATTATCAGCTGGTTGAGCCATCGGTTCTGATCAGCGCCAAAATAGTGTACAATACCCTGTTGTTGATGGCGCTGACAGTACTGGCATACGGTGCATACGGCATGGTTGCCGGCAATCCGGTGAAAGACCCGTTACTTTTTATGCTGGTGTTGTTTCTCGCCAGTCTGGGCTTCAGCATAGCGTTTACCTTTTTGTCATCCATTGCAGCGAAAGCCAGCAACAGCGCCACCCTGATGGCCATACTGAGTTTCCCTGTCATACTCCCCATTCTGCTCACGCTCCTCAGGCTTTCTTCTGTTTCACTGCGTTTGATACAGGATACTGCCTATCGGAAAGATATTGTGAATCTGGTAGCTATCGATGTCATTCTGATAGCCCTTGCCTATATTCTCTTCCCGTTTATCTGGCGCGACTAATCATTACAAATTCACCTTTCACACTGTAGAAGATATGTGGTGGAAATCAGCTTCGGTTATTCTTTTGGTGTATGCCATCATTGCAGGCCTGGTTGTGCCGCTTAAACCGGGAATCGATCATGTTACTCCCGATAGTGCTGCTACCGGAAAGCGGTTTGACCTGGAAGTTCACGGATACAATACGTGGTACACCCGTGGAAAATCAACTGATATCAGGGCGTGGCTCCAGTACGATTCACTGCGCGCGATCGCGGGAACAGATATCAGGGTACTGAGTGACACCACACTGCAGGTCAGTTTTGACATTCCATCCACCCTGCCCAACGAAGGCGAGAGTGCCATGTTGAATCTGATTGTAAGCCACCCCACAGATGGTGTTTCTCTGCTGCCCAGCGCCGTGGAAGTTGAACTCGATACCGCACACACCTCTTCGGCAGCAAACTGGACTGATCATCCCATAGAAAACCTGCACGTAGTTCGTGACTTTTCATACCCCTACCGAAATGTAATTTACGAAACCATACGCAACACCTACTTTCATGTGCCGATGTGGTTTGCCCTGATGTTCATGTTTCTGACATCAGTCATTTACAGCATCAGGTACCTTAACCATCCGAATGAGGCTGACGACCGGCGCGCAGTTGCATTTACCGAAACCGGTTTGCTGTTTGGACTGCTGGGGCTCACCACTGGCATGCTTTGGGCACATTATGCGTGGGGTAAAGCCTGGAGCAATGATATCAAACAACTTATGACGGCAGTTGCACTACTGGTGTACGCGGCTTACTTTATTCTGCGAGCATCTTTCGATGAACCGGAAAAAGGCGCCCGTCTGGGAGCAGTGTACAACATTTTTGCATTTGCTTCACTGGTTCCCCTGCTGTATATCGTACCCCGGTTATTTGCCAGTTTGCACCCGGGAGCAACAGGTAACCCCGCTTTCGGAAGTCAGGATCTCGACAATACCATGCGACTTGTATTCTATCCATCCATCATCGGATTCGTGTTGCTCGGCGTGTGGATTGCCCAGATCAGATTCAGAATACTGCGATTACAGCAAATCGCTGATGATCAGGATTAAGCTCATTACTGTTCTGAAACCTGATTAAGGTAACACGATGGAAAACCGCCCCATAAAAGCGCACATTTTCCGTTTTTTTCTAAAAAAAAGCCGCTTTTCAGAAGATGAAATTTTTTAAATTGCTACAATTTTTAACATTAATTCTGCTTCTTGTTGTAAATTTGCAGCCGCTTCAGGCTCAGGGAAACAGAGATTTCATGCGTGAAACAGGCAAGATTTACGTCGTAACCGGCGTCATTCTCATAATTTTTGCCGGAATCGTACTGTACCTGGTTCGTCTGGACAAAAAACTAACCAACATAGAGCACCAATTAAAGGAAGGAAAAAATGAGTAATCACATCAGTTTTTTCAAGAGTGTAGAGGATTACGTTGACAAGGCGGCCTCCTTCACCGACATCCCCCGCGGGCTGATTGAGCAGATCAAGGCCTGCAATCTTGTGCTTCAGATTCGTTTCCCGGTGCAGATCGGCAATGATTATGAAGTAATCGAAGCCTATCGCGTGCAGCACAGCCACCACAGGCTGCCAACCAAAGGCGGTATCCGCTATGCCGAATCTGTTGATCAGGATGAAGTGATGGCACTGGCTGCTCTCATGACTTATAAATGTGCCCTGGTGGATGTACCCTTTGGAGGCGCCAAGGGAGGTATCCGTATCAATCCGGGCAAATACACCGTTGACCAGCTGCAGAATATTACCAGACGCTATACAGCAGAACTGGTCAAGAAGAATTTCATCGGCCCGGGTATTGACGTTCCGGCTCCCGACTATGGAACAGGCCCCCGTGAAATGGCCTGGATCCTCGACACTTATCAGGCCCTGCGCCACGGTGAAGTGGACTCTATCGCCTGCGTAACCGGAAAGCCCGTCACACAAAACGGTATCCGTGGTCGCGCAGAGGCTACAGGTCGCGGCGTTTTTTACGGACTGCGGGAATGTGTGTCCTACGAGGAAGATATGCAAAAAATTGGCCTGACCAGTGGAATTGCCGGTAAAACCATGGTGGTACAAGGCCTCGGAAACGTGGGAAGCAATACCGCACTGATCAGCCAGAAGGAAGGTGGTGTAAAAATTATTGGTATTTCCGAGCGTGAAGGTTCTATCTACGATGTCAACGGAATTGACGTCGAGCAGCTGCTCGCTTTCCGAAAGGAACATGGAACAATTATCGGATACCCGGGTTCAACACATATCGGCGGACCACTGGCAGCTCTCGAACTCGAATGTGACATACTCGTTCCTGCAGCACTCGAAAACCAGATTACCACCGAAAATGCAGACCGTATAAAAGCCCGAATTATTGCAGAAGCAGCCAACGGCCCCGTAACTGCTGATGCCGATACTATCCTTCGCAAGAAAGGCGTACTGATACTTCCCGATTTCTATATCAATGCAGGCGGAGTAACTGTGTCATATTTCGAATGGCTCAAGAACCTGTCGCATCACCGCTTCGGCCGACTCGAGAACCGTTTCCAGCACAATGCCTTCGGCCGGCTCCTCGACAAGGTGGTTGAACTCACCGGTCGCGAAGTGTCGGAGCGCGACCGCGAAATACTTACCCGCGGAGGCAACGAAGTGGAGCTGGTCAACTCCGGACTGGAAGACACCATGATTACAGCCTACCAGCAGATCAGGGAAACACTGAAGCAACACCCCGAAATTCCGGATATCCGAACAGCAGCTTTCGTCTGCTCGCTCAAGAAGATAGCCAGCGATTATATCTCGATGGGTATCTTCCCGTAAAAGAAACAAAACACCGGAAAATTATTAAATATCCGGCAAATCATTCTCAACGGGCCTTGTCCAAGGCTTTTGTTTGGCAAATTTCAATCATCAGTTGCGACAAGGCCCCTTTTAATTTTAACACTATACATTCAGGTCGTCAGGCAAATTATTTTTGGCAAAAACGGCCCGATTATCATCAATTTAACCAAATTTTATTACCGAAAGATGACAATAAGGGCAATTAACAAAATATTGAGACGTTTAATCAATTTTTAGTTGCACAATATTTTCAAAAGACGTACCTTTGACCAACTTTTCCGAACCGAAATAAAATTTCATACTTCCTGACTGCGCTATGTCTGAAAAATTGGATAAAATTGACCTGAAAATCCTCAAAATTCTTCAGGAAAACAGCAAAATCACCAACCTTGATCTCTCGAAGAAGATCGGTCTCTCACCTGCGCCCACGCTCGAGCGCGTGAAGAAACTGGAGCAGAGTGAAATTATCGAAAGCTACCACGCACAGGTTAACCCACAGCAAATGGGCCTGAATGTGAAGACTTTCGTACTGGTTTCTCTCGCCTGGAAAAAAGAAAATGCACTGAACAATTTCCTCGACCGTATCCGCGAAATTGACGAGGTGACTGAATGTTACATTATCACAGGTGAGGCCGATTTCCTGATGAAAATCATCTGCAAGGATATCCCTACCTACGAACAGCTTCTGTTCAAAACTATCAGCCAGATTGAGGAAATCGAGCGCCTTAAAACACTGATGACACTGTCAACAGTAAAAGACGTGAAGATCCTCCCCTTCAACTACGAAGATAAATAACTGAACTTCTGTTGTTTGTACTCCAGTCCCGGATGTTGCCCTGCGCAGCACCCGGGATTTTTTATTTCCAGAACAATTTAATTACAATTATTAATAATTTAATGCAAAAAACATAATTTATTATTCCATACATGTTACATTTGTCAAAACATGAAATTGAAAAACTAACCTTTTGTAACATGAAAATTCCA
>CAILQK010000128.1 GCA_903836265.1 uncultured Bacteroidota bacterium
GGTTAAGTTCAATCGATCCCGGTAACCCCAGTTGTTTCTCTTTTACCCAAACAGCGTCAAACCCAAGATTAATGATGGCTTCCAGAGTGCTGTAGGGGAATAGAGCGAAGAATCTCCGCTTCCTTTCCGCATCTGATAACTCATCGTATTCTGCCCCGATTGGAGGGGTTTTGGAACCAGGCTCGGAACCCTCGAAAACAGTCCAGTCCGGAAACTTTTTCCGGGCAGTTTCATCAGCCACATTGCCACCACGCCGACCCTCGGGCGGTCCGTCGCCCCAGCTGTACCTGGTATGCCGGGCGCCGTTCCCGGCAGCATACTCCCACTGGGCCTCCGTTGGCAAACGATACCCGTTCGCATCTCGCAGCACAGTAACATTATCCCCCTCAACAACATAAACCTTCATCAGTCCACTGTACTCGCTCAGCCAGTTGCAGTAGGCAATCGCGTCATTCCAGCTAACGTGAATCACCGGGTAGCGGTCGTTCCTGCGCAATTTTCCGCGTTCATCGTGGCGCCAGTTGACACCGGGCTGCTCTCCCCAGTCTCCTTTTTTATCAAATGCATAACTGCTTCCCTCTTTCTCTGCGTCTGTCACATAGCCGGTGGCCTGCACAAAAGAGCGGAACTGGCCCAGGGTTACTTCTGTCCTGCTCATCCGGAAAGACGACAGTGTAACCTCGTGTCGCGGCCTTTCGTCACTGTCAGCATCTTCTTCCGACTCAGCGCTCCCCATCAGGAATGTACCACCCGGTATGGCTGCCATATCGGGCAGTAGCACTGGCAGGATGGTATCCCTGACTTGCTCACAGGGTTCCATACTCGGGTTGCCCGGGCTGCCCCGGGCGATGAAGCCGTCAGTGCCGATATAGCGTACCTTCCACATCCAGGGTGTGCTGTCGAGCAATTCCACTGTTTGCCCGAGATTCAGCGTACCGAGCACCGCATCGCCGTAATCCCGGCTATTGGTCAGTTCGCGAAATGGAAGTTCCCTGTTCAGCAGATACGTATTTTTCCTGATAATACGATAGCACGGGTACTGTACGGGCGGTTCGGGCTGGCTTGCGCACCAGTTGTCGCCTGCCCGCGCAAAGAGCAGCGAGGAGTCGGCTGCGAGAGCCAGTGAAAACCAGCGGCAGGCGCCCTGCCGGCAGCGGGAAGTGTCTGACCGGAAACCCGGCTGCACACTGCGCAGTTTTTCAGCCATACTGTAGCCGGGCACCCCGGCGTTGAATGCGGCGGTGGCTGCATTTTGCCTTGCCTTCCTCAGCAGCGAGTCGGCGCTGACTGCCGGCTGTTGCCGGAGCAGATCGCCAAACAGCAGACTGTCCTGCCCGGCGGCGGCCTTCCGGAGTTTATATTCCCAGATCAGCAGCTTTTTCTCGTCGGTGTCATCGCATATCTGGATGGTATCCGATGCTGCTGCCACCGTTTCCAGCGATCCGTTGCAGGTTGCTTCCCGGGGGTTCCAGCCGAATCCGAGCAGCAGCGCGGCGCCAATCCACACCGGAGCTGCGATATACAGCAGGTCTTTGATACTGTCGCGAAGTCCGAGGCCGGGCAGGCGCCCCTTGAACAGGCGTTTTTTCCAGGCGTCGGGCAGCAGGTTGTCGAGGGGTCCGGGTTGACCGTTGAGCTCGCGCACAGTGATGAAATCCACATCCGGGTTTTCATCCATCCAGGCGGCGATACGGTTTTCGAGTTCCTTTTTTCTGGCCGGATCGCTGCAAATCATCCATTCGTTAAAGGCCAGGCGCATGGCATAGGCATCCCATGCAGTGCTGTCGCCGGGAGGGCCGTTTTTTTCGAGCAACTGGTACAGTGCCTTGCGTAGCCGGTCTTCCAGTCCGGGGCTGTCGCGCCGCAGCCAGTCAATCAGGTCTGCGCGGGCCGGATCGGGCATTTCGCCGCGTGCGAACCAGGGCAACCTGAGCAGGTTGCTGAAGCGGGCCATGGTAGCCACAGGTTGCTCGAATTCCTGCGCAAGCCAGTGACCGAGCCAAAGGCTGAGGTCGTAGTGGAGTTCGGGCCAAACCGCCATGACAGCGAGCCAGCGGCGGGTGATCGGGTCGGGGTAGTATTTTTCGAGTGTGGCGATCAGGTCGCCATCCTCGAGCAGCACCTGTTCACCAGGCGCGAGGGGCGCCAGCTTTTCGAGCGACACTTCGCGGGCGACGGTATCCGACTCGAAGTCTTCGAGCACCCGGCGCATGCCATTCAGTGACGCAGGTGCAAATCGGAAAAAGCCGTTGAGGATA
>CAILQK010000129.1 GCA_903836265.1 uncultured Bacteroidota bacterium
ATCCATAAATTGGCAAATTGGCAAGGTATATATATATACCCTTGCCAATTTGCCAAGAGATATGGTGGCAGTTTTTCGCCGCTTTTGCCCGAGGGGTTTTGAGTTGAAAAAATGGGGCCTCTTTCGGGCCGGAATCGGCGACCGGAATCAGTCCTGAAAACCGGGCTCCCGGGTCGGAGCCAGAACCGAAATCAGGCGGCCGGAATCAGATCTGAAAACCTGACTCCCCGGTCAGTGTCGGAACCGGTGTCGGCGACCAGAATCAGCCCTTAAGACCTGGCTCCCGGGTCGTGGCCAAAACCGGGATCGGGCGGCTGGAAGAACAAGCCTCCAGCCAGGGCTGAAAAACCCGTTTTGAAGAAATTTTGGGCAGTTGAAAAAAAAATTTTAAGGTTCATTTTTGTGAAATCTCCGGCAGCTTTTTACCTTTGTTGCGCTGCGAACCTTCGGTGCCGATTTTTCCTCTCCAATTGACATTTTTCAGGTTTCCCGGCTGGTTTCCCAAAAAAAAGTACCTTGTAACTAATTGATTGTCACGTTTTTGTGTGGAGGTTCATGTTCCTGACTCTCCGCTACAAAATAGCGAAAAACATATCAAATGCGTGTAAATCAGTGATTTACACGCATTTTTTTTGTAATGCGTGGGCCAGAAAGTGCCATATTTTGCCATAGTTCTGTACAGATAATAACTGATCGTTTGTGCGCGGAACCTCGGCCTCTGATCAGGAAATTGTCTGGCAGGTGGCTCGACAGCACTTGCTCCACTGCGATTGAAGGTGGGCCTGCCCGCCGGAAACGATCGTCAGGATAATCTGAATACTCCCTCACTATTCTCTTGCTGACAGGTATCCTCACCTCACTCCCGCTCCGCTGCCCTCCTGAGTTTGTCATTGATTGCCCTTCCCAGTCCGGTTTCCGGAAGCAGGCTGGTGACAATCACTTCCGCCGAAAGCTGGTCGAGTTCGTGGAGTGCCGCGTACAGTGCGGCGGCGGCCTCGTTCATGTCGCCTTTTTCGGACAGAACAACCTGAACCAGTGCGGGCCGGTCGGGCAGTCGCTCGCTGAATGTGAGCAGTCCGACCTTCCTGCCGGCGTACCGGTCCAGTATTTTTTCCGGATTGTCGGAGATAACCAGTTCGGTTTTGGGCGAATAGTGGCGGCTGAGCATGCCGGGCGCGTCGGGAGCCGTTACCGCATTATTTCTGACTGTCAGTGCTCCGGCCACTGCTTCGATTTCCTCGGAAGTGACGGAGCCCAGGCGAAGTACGACCGGCAAGCCATCATCCCCGAAACCCACTATGGTTGATTCAATACCCTTTCTGCATGGACCACCATCCAGTACGCAGGGAATAGTGTTACCAAAATAGCGATCCACGTGACCGGCGGTGGTCGGACTGATTGTCCCGAACGGGTTGGCGCTCGGAGCAGCCAGCGGATACGCGATGCTGGCCAGCAGTTGCAGCGCCACCGGGTGGTCCGGCACCCTGACAGCTACCGTTGCTTTTCCTGCTGTAACCAGATCAGGAACACAACTTTTCTTTTTCAGAACGATTGTCAGGGGGCCGGGCCAGAAGTGTCTGGTGAGCAGGAGAGCAGCTTCCGGGATATCTGTGGCTACTGTATCCAGATCGGCTGCACTGTTGATATGAACGATGAGCGGGTTGAAGGCGGGTCGCTGTTTGACTTCAAAAATCCTGCGCACCGCCTGTTCACTGAACGCATTGCCGGCCAGTCCGTAAACCGTCTCGGTAGGCATTCCCACTACATCATTTTTGTTGAGGCAATCAACTGCCAGCCGGATATCCCGTGTAATCATTGCGCGACTTTATTGTCCCTGCCCCAGCGAGAATGCCGGTTTGCCGTCGAAGCTGTACAGGTTTTCGGTTTTGATGACATCAATACCGTGAACAAGCGCGCTGTCAAGAAGTTCAATAACAGTGGCAGAATTGAGTCCGTCAGCCGAAACAGGTTTGAACCTGCATCTCCAGTGGTCGGTGCAGAATGTCTCGCTGAAGCCGTCGGGCCATACCTTGATGCCGCGGTTGGTAATCATGGACAATTTGACACTTCCGGTTTCTATCTTTTGTACAATGGCAGCCAGTTCGTCCGGATTTTCGCCGGGCCAGTGTACAAACAGGTCAACCCCTTCCAGTTTTTTCACAGCCGGTTTCTTGCGCTGGTATTTGGGCAGATTGAGTTTCGGACTTTCCGAGTAGGCCACGGCCTTCAGGTTTTCCGGCTTTTTCCCCAGGTTGGCGATTACCGCCCCGGCAAACTCGCTGGTACTCACTTTGCGGCTGCTCACTCCTTCCTTGTATATGTCATAGGTGTGCACGCCCTCCTCGATCGTTCGCAGCCAGGCGTTCTGCACTTTTTCGGCCACATCGCTCTGACCGATGTGGTTGAGCATCATGATGGCTCCCTGCAGGAGTCCCGACGGGTTGGCGACGTTCTGACCGGCTCTGCGCGGCGCCGATCCGTGAATAGCCTCGAACATGGCGCATTCTTCACCGATATTGGCAGAGCCTGCAAGTCCGACCGAACCGGCTATCTGGGCAGCCACATCGGAAAGTACGTCGCCATACAGGTTGGGCATCACAATGACGTCGAAAGCTTCGGGCGTATCAGCCAGCTTGGCGGCGCCGATATCAATAATCCAGTGCTCGTTTTCAATTTCAGGGTATTCGCGGGCAATCTCATCAAAAACAGCGTGGAAAAGTCCGTCTGTCTGTTTCATGATATTGTCCTTGGTGAAACAGGTAACTTTCTTCCTGTTTTGCTGGCGCGCGTATTCAAATGCGTAGCGGACTATGCGCTCGCAGCCCGGGCGACTGATGAGCTTCAGGCACTGAACCACTTCATCGGTTTGCTGGTGCTCGATGCCTGCATACAGATCCTCCTCGTTTTCCCGAACAATAATTACGTCCATCACCGGGTGTTTGGTATTCACAAACGGAAACAGACTCATGCATGGCCGCACGTTCGAATACAGGCCGAGGAATTTGCGGGTTGTAACATTCAGACTCTTGTAGCCGCCACCCTGCGGAGTAGTGATGGGCGCCTTCAGGAAAATCTTGTTGCGGCGGATGGTTTCCCAGGATTCGGGGGCTATACCCGACGTATTTCCGGACAGATAAACCTTTTCACCCACCTCGATCTCGTCCACCTCGATACGGGCACCGGCAGCCCTGATGATGGAGAGCGTGGCATCCATGATTTCAGGGCCGATGCCATCGCCCTTTGCAACAGTAATTCTTGTCATAGTTCTATGTTTGTTTAATTATCGGGCTTTTTTGTCATTCAGCCGACAAGCCCGGTAATTTTATTTGATTGGACGTGCAAATTTCCTTTGATTAAATCATTTGTTTTTATTTATATTTGCAATGAAATAAATAAGCGTTTGTTATGAATTACACATTGAACCAGTTGCAGGTTTTTTTGAAAGTAGTGCAGTTTAGCAGCGTCACCAAAGCGGCGGAGGAACTGAACCTCACGCAGCCCGCCGTATCTATTCAGTTGAAGAATTTTCAGGATCAGTTCGAAATCCCGCTGACAGAGGTGGTTGGCCGCAGGATATATATCACAGAGTTTGGCCGCGAGATTGCGCGGTCGGCCGAGCAGATTCTGGATCAGGTGTATGCCATCAACAATAAGACCAGGGCGTATCAGGGTCAGTTGTTCGGATTGCTGAAGATTTCGGTTGTCTCCACCGGGAAGTATGTCATCCCCTATTTTCTGGCCGATTTTGTGAAGGAAAATCCCGGTGTTGATCTTAAAATTGACGTGACAAACCGGCTGAGTGTGCTGGAAAGTATGGAGCGAAACGAAACCGATTTCGCACTGGTTTCCATCCTTCCCGAAAATTTGAAGGTGGAGAAAATTGAACTGCTGCCGAACAAGCTGTACCTTGTGGGGAAAGCCGGCCAGTCCGGTATCAACGGGGAGCTGCCTGTTGACCGTATGCCGCTTATTTTCAGAGAAAATGGCTCCGGAACCCGCAAAATGATGGAGAAGTTTGTTGAAAAGTACAATCTGCCCTTTTCCCGTCGTATCGAACTTACCTCCAATGAGGCAGTTAAACAATCCATTCTCGCAGGGCTGGGTTATTCCATCATGCCGCTGATCGGACTGAGGCATGAACTTCAGCAGGGCGAGCTGGCAGTTATTCCGTACGACGGACTTCCACTGCTTTCCAACTGGTATCTGATATGGCTGAAAGGAAAGAAACTGTCGCCGGTTGCACAGGCTTTCGCCAGTCATGTGAAAACCCGGAAGAATCAAATTATTGACAATCAATTCGGCTGGTATGAGCAGTTTTAACCCATTTTCCGGCTTTTTCTCACAATGCTCCCTGAAATCCACTTTTCTGTCTGCATTGTTCTTTTCGCTTCTGAATGTTTGTACGCACGCACAGTCGCTGCCATTGTCCACGATTGACAGTACTTTGGATGTATTGCACAGTCAGTCAATGTTCAACGGTGTTGTGCTGATTGCACAGGAAGGCAGGGTGGTGTACAGCAAATCGCTGGGAATTGCCGTTCCCGATTCGCCGGAACCGGTTACCAGCCACACGGCCTTCAACCTGGCTTCGGTGTCCAAACAGTTCATAGCCCTTCTGCTCGTACAACTTGAGGAGCAGAACAGGCTCGACTGGGATGATCCGGTACTCAAATTTGTACCCGGATTCCCTTACCCGGATATCACTGTCCGGCACCTGCTCACACACACTTCGGGTCTGCCCGATTATCAGGTGCTGGTTCAGCAGCATACCAATACGCTCGATACGCTGGATAATGACGGTTTTCTGAAATTGCTGGCAGATATCAGACCGGCATTGCTGTTTTCGCCGGGTGAAAAGTGGAAATACGGCACCACCGGCTATGTTGTACTGGTGTCGGTGATCGAAAAAATCACTGGTATGCCCTTTGGCGAGGTGCTGGAGCAGCAGATCGTCAGGCCGCTTGACCTGAAAAATACTTTTGCGTACGCACTCAGCGCGCACGTGCCCGACCGGAGTCGTGCAGTTGGCTTTGAACGAAAAAACGGGCGTTTTGTGCCCAATGACCTGACCCGTTTCGACGGGGTAATCGGGGTGGGGGGGATCTACTCCTCTGCAGAAGACCTGCTCGTCTGGGATCAGGCGCTCTACTCCGGAAAACTGGCCAGTCAGGCTGCTCTGCGAGTACTTTTCACACCCGTGAAGCTCAATGATGGTACACCGGTCAATTACGGTTTCGGCTGGTTTGTTGACTCTGCTGCCCGGAAGGTATATCACACGGGCAGCTGGCTCGGTTTCAGGAATATTATTGAAAGATACCCCGAATCAAAGATCACTGTCATACTGCTGAGCAACTCAACAGACGGCACCGCCCGAGAGGCTGTCAGAGCGCTGATGAATGGCCAACCCGCCCATATCCCCCGCACGCAACTGATCCGAAACGTTCAGCTGATTGACGGAACCGGCTCCGCTGCACGCCGCGAGGATGTGCGTCTGACAGATGACCGCATCCGTGAAATCGGCTGTCTGACACCTTTCCCCGGCGAACAGGTTACCGAGGGCAACGGAAGGGTGCTGGCGCCCGGATTCATTGACGCGCACAGTCACCATTTCGGCGGACTGGATACACACCCGGAAGCCATACCGTCTCTCAATCAGGGAGTTACAACCATTGTTATCGGACAGGATGGCAACAGTTATCCGATGGATACACTGCAGCTTTTCATGAACAACCACAGGGCAGCCATCAATATCGCCTCCTATACCGGTCATTCCACGCTCCGCGAACAGGTCATGGGACCGGGCAACCTGTTCAGAACAGCCACTTTTGCCGAAGTGGATCAGATGAAAGCAATTTTGCAGACAGAAATGCATAAGGGCTCGCTCGGACTGAATACCGGACTTGAATATGAAGAGGCCTTCTATTCAAGCAGAAATGAAGTGCTCGAGCTTGCCGCTGTGGCCGCCCGATCGGGAGGCCGCTATATGAGCCACATCCGCAGTGAAGATATCAATATGAATGATGCAGTGGATGAAATTCTCGAAATCGGACGAAAAACCGGTATCCCGGTTCAAATTTCCCATATCAAAATAGCCAAACGCGACCAGTGGAAAACATCACTCCTCCTGCTGGAACGCCTGCAGGCAGCCCGGGCTGAAGGTATTGACGTGACTGCCGATATTTATCCGTACAACTTTTGGAATTCCACACTCCGGGTGCTTTTCCCCAATCGCGACTATACAAACATGGCCAGTGCGGAGTTTGCTGTCAGCCAGCTTTTTGATCCGGAGCAGTCCATCGTGGTGCGCTTTGCTCCAAACCGCGAATACGCCGGCAGAACGCTGTCGGAAATAGCCGCTATGCGCCGGCAGAAACCTGCACAAACGCTCATGGAACTGATCGCAATCGCCGACCAGTTCGGGAAAAACAATCCGGATTACCCGGATGGTATCGAAGCCATTATGGGTAAATCCATGGACGATTTTGATGTGTCGAATCTGATGCTGTGGCCGCATACCTGTTTCTGCTCCGACGGCGCTTCGGGCGGGCACCCGCGCGGGCATGGCGCGTTCACGCGCGTGCTGGGGCGGTATGTCAGAGAACAGAAACTCATGTCGCTGGAAACCGCCATTTACAAAATGACCGGACTCACCGCCGATCAGACCGGATTGCCTGAAAGAGGCGTCATTGTACCCGGAAACTACGCAGATCTGGTACTTTTCGACCCTGAAACGGTCATAGATAACGCCAGCGTGAAGGACGGGAAGGCACTTTCCGATGGCATTGACAAGGTATGGGTAAATGGTAAAACCGTATATGAAAACAAAAAATCAACCGGCGAACTGCCCGGTGTTTTAATCAGAAGAAAGCAATAATGAATAACAGGGCTATTGTTCTCACAAACGGACTTTTTCACATCAACGACGCCAAAACTGCGCACGGACTGGTGCGCGGAACCGAACGCTTCACGATAGCAGGTGTGGTTGATTCTCCCGAAAATGCCGGCAGGGATGCCGGTGAACTGCTTGACGGAAAGCACCGCAATATACCCGTATTCGGTTCGCTGGAATCAGCTTTACAGTCGGTTCCGGATGCACGCTACCTGATTATCGGTGTCGCCACAGTAGGTGGTGTACTTCCCCCCGACATGCGCGAGATGGTTCGGATGGCCATCAAAAACGGTTTGTCGGTGGTAAACGGACTGCACGAATATCTTACTGAGAATGAAGAACTGGCATTATTGGCCAAAGAGCACGCGGTACAACTTATTGACGTTCGCAAGCCCCGGAATCGCGCCGATCTGCATTTCTGGACCGGCGAAATATGGAAAGTTACTGCACCTGTGATTGCCGTTCTGGGTACAGATTGCGCTCTTGGCAAGCGAACCACGGCCCGTCTGATCCGGGAGTGCTGCCAGTTGCACGGATTGAACGCACAGATGATATACACCGGTCAGACCGGCTGGTTGCAGGGCGGGAAATACGGGTTTATCTTCGACTCCACACTGAACGATTTTGTTTCCGGCGAGCTGGAGCACGCCATTGTCACGTGCTGGAAGGAAACACAGGCTGATTTTATACTGCTGGAGGGACAGGCATCGCTCAGAAACCCGAGCGGTCCCTGTGGTTCCGAGTTTCTGATTTCCGGCAATGCGAAGTCGGTGGTGCTCGTGCACGCGCCCGGGAGGGTTTATTACGACAACGATGCGCACTGGGGGCGTATTCCCGATGTGAGCACCGAGATCAGTCTCATCGAATGTTACGGTTCGAAGGTGATTGCCCTGGCCCTCAATACGGAGGGCTGCGCCCCTGAAGAGGCTGTCCGGTACAAGGATGAATACGAGGCCAGATTCAACATCCCGGTACTGTTGCCGCTGGAAGAAGGTGTGGAGAAAATATTGCCCGTACTCAAGTTGCTGAAGGTATGAAAATACGCGAGATCAGGTCATGTTACAGGAGAATTCCCCTGAAGAAGCCCTATACAATCTCCTCCGAAACATTTTCTGACGTGGAGCTGGTATTTGTGGAAATTGAACTTGAAAACGGAATAACCGGCTGTGGCTCCGGCAGTCCGGCCGAGGAGGTAGTCGGCGAGAACGCGCGCATGTCGTTTCAGCAACTGCAGTCGGACCCGGTTCAGCAACTTGTTGGCCGCGATATCCGGCATTTTCAGCAGATGATATACGAGGTCAGGCGTGCCTTTCCCGATTTTCCCGGTACGCAGGCGGCACTTGACCTGGCGCTGCACGATGCGTTCTGCAGGTATCTGGACATATCCATCCTGTCTTTTTACGGGCAGTGCGTGGAGCCGCTGCCCACGTCTGTCACCATCGGAATCATGCCCGTGGAGGAGGCGTTGAGAGAGGCCCTGGAGTTCGTCCGTATGGGCTTCAAAGCATTAAAGATCAAGACCGGCGGTGTTGAAACAGCGCATGACATCGAACTGTTGCGCCGCCTTCGCGAGACTGTTGGAAACGACATCATGCTTCGTGCAGATCCCAATCAGGGCTACAACGAGCGGCAACTGATGCAGATATATGAAAATTGCGACATCGAGCTCATTGAACAGCCCCTGCCCGTGGGGCGCGAGGCGTTACTGCGTACACTGCCATTGCGGCTCCGCGAGATGCTGGTGGCCGACGAGTCGCTGACCGGTCCTGCGAGCGCCCTTTCGTTCGTACAGCATCCGCAACCATTCGGCGTATTCAACATCAAACTCATGAAGTGTGGCGGCATTCAGGCCGCCCGGGAGATTGCCAGTATTGCTTCATATGCCGGAATCAGGCTGTTCTGGGGCTGCAACGACGAGAGTTCACTGAGTATCACCGCCGCCCTGCACGCTGCCTACAGCTGCCCGAACACCCGCTATCTTGATCTGGACGGCAGTTTCGATCTGGAAGAGGATCCGTTTCCGGGAGGATTTGAGTTGAAGGAGGGGAAAATGATTCCGCTCAGCCGATCTCAGCCAGAATCCGGTGTGCGAGTCTGAGTGCATCCACCCCGTCCTGCAGTGATACAACCGGAGTTGTATCGGCAGCTATGGCCTGATGGAAAGTTCGGAGTTCTTCCACGATGGCATTTACCGGAAGTGTTTCGGGCATTCTCATCTCCAGCCATTTTTTTCCCCGCGGCGTATCGAACTCCATGAGCTGGTCTACTGGCGGGAGGTTGCTGGCAGCCTGGTCATACAGCCGGATAATCTGGGTATTTTTCCCGGCGAAATCCAGACTCAGGTAGTGGTCTTCCTGAAAAAGGCGCATTTTGCGCATGCTTTTCATGGAAATCCTGCTGGCGGTCAGGTTGGCCACACATCCGCTTTCGAACTCGATACGGGCATTGGCAATATCGGGAGTATGGCTCAGCACGGCCACTCCGCTGGCACTCACCTTGCTGACCGGCGATTTCACGAGGTGTAGAACCAGATCCAGATCGTGAATCATGAGGTCGAGCACAACCGATACGTCGGTACCGCGTGGCTGAAACGCTGCCAGCCGGTGCCCCTCGATAAACATGGGGTTCAGCGTCATGCCTTTCAGTCCGGTGAAAGCCGGGTTGAATCGCTCTACATGACCCACCTGCACTTTCAGACCGGAATCGGCAGCCAGCTTCAGCAGTTCATCTGCTTCTTCGATGGTGTGTGTAAC
>CAILQK010000130.1 GCA_903836265.1 uncultured Bacteroidota bacterium
CTCAAGACAGACTTACCAGGCCAACTTTGAATGTGACCACGAGATTGCCGGTGATATCACCATGATTCATGAGAAGGATATACCTGCCCATGACGTACTGCTGGCCGGTTTTCCCTGCCAGCCTTTTTCAATTGCGGGCGTTTCCAAGAAAAACTCGCTGGGCAAGGCACACGGTTTTGAGTGCACTACCCAGGGGACGCTCTTTTTCGATGTCGCCAGAATAATTGCGCATCACAGGCCCGCAGCATTTCTGCTGGAAAATGTCAAAAACCTGCAAAGTCACGACAAGGGTCAGACATTCAAGGTCATTCGAGAAACACTTGAAGCTGAACTCGGCTATCGCATCTCATGGAAAATCATTGATGCCAAAAGGTTCGTTCCACAACACAGGGAAAGAATTTTTATCGCCGGTTTCAGGGAAGATACCGGGTTTTCATTTGACAATATAAATCTGCCTGACCTGATCAAAGCTCCGAGATTGTCAACCATCCTTCACCCGCAGGACGGAACCGAAGAGCCAGAAGAGCCATATACATTGGGAGACAATGGAGTTGTCAGCGATCGTTACACGCTCACCGACAACCTCTGGAACTATCTTGTCAAGTATGCCGAAAAGCATAGAGAGAAAGGCAACGGATTCGGATTCGGACTGAATGGCCCGGAAGATACTGCCCGCACTCTCTCTGCCCGGTATTACAAGGACGGTTCTGAAATTCTGATCAGGCAGGACGGGAAAAACCCCAGAAGGCTGACTCCGAGAGAGTGTGCAAGACTGATGGGCTACGACCGTCCGGGAAGGCCACCTTTCGAGATTCCTGTTTCCGATACCCAGGCATACCGGCAATTTGGAAACGGTGTTGTTGTTCCTGTGATTGAAGCTGTCGCAAGGCACATGAAACCGCATATTCTCGGTGAAGCCGATGTGCGATCGGGGCAAACAAGACTGCAACTGGTTGCTGCATCTGAAGTGTAACAATGGCAGATGTAGTATCGAAAGAAAAGCGCAGTGCGATGATGGCCGGAATCAGAAGCAAGAATACGAAGCCGGAAATTGCCATCAGGAAAGCCCTGCACGAGATGGGATACAGGTACAGGCTCCATGCCGGAAATTTGCCCGGCACGCCCGACCTTGTCTTTCCAAAATACAAAACAGCGGTATTTGTGCACGGTTGCTTCTGGCACAGGCACGGCTGCCATCTTTTCAGGTGGCCGTCAACAAGGCGCGAGTTCTGGGAAACCAAAATAAATGGAAACGCCGAGAGGGACTGTATTCACCAGACCCGATTGATAGAATCGGGATGGAAAATCGTAATCATCTGGGAATGTGCCCTGAAAGGAAGGGGCAGATTGCCTCTCGAAAAAATCACCAATTCGGCAACTGATATGTTTCACAGTCAGTCGGCGAAAATGATTGAAATAGCAGGATTGCAGTAACCATGTCAGGACTTTCACAATACTTTACAGGGATAGCGACCAAAAGGCTCAGCGCTGTCGAGACGGATCCGGCCACATCGAACCAGCATGAATTCAATGGTACAAGGCCAATGGTATCCATTTTCGGAACAGGCGAAACAAGGCAGAAGGTTGATTGCACATTCATGTATTTTGATGATGATGAAGAAAAGACAACTACGTCGAACGGATTTCTGACCTGGTATGATTCAAGAGCCAATCAGCCTCACAGAAGCGCAGAATATCGCCTCTATTTCAACGATAATACGGCTATCGAACTGGCAAAACCCGGTGACTTGCTCCTGATAGGCAAAAGACCCGATGGCAGCACACTTGCGCTGATAGTAAAAAAGGATACGACCGTTGAAAGGCAGGTCTTGTGGCTTTTCGGAATTGAAGAAAATAATGACCGGTTTGTCGTAAGCACTTTTCAGGGAGAGGCAAACCGGCAGATCGGTTTTGCCGAACGTACGATACTTGAAACGCTGGGAATAGAAATCAAACCGGAAGGGGATATCAAATGGATTGATATTTTGCTCGAAAAATATGGCCCGGCATTCCCGTCAACCAGAGCTTTCTCAGAATTTGCCAGAAAATCGCTGCCTGATATTTCTCCCCTGGATAACCCCGATGACACGCTGCTGGCATGGATCAGCCATGAAGAGATGTTGTTCAGAACCCTTGAGCGGTACATTGTACAAATCCGGATTGAAAAAGGCTTCACCGATGTGGATGATTTTGTC
>CAILQK010000131.1 GCA_903836265.1 uncultured Bacteroidota bacterium
ATGGTGTAATCGTACAGCTGGGAGGCCAAACGGCTCTGAAACTCGCCGAAGACCTGCACAAAAAGGGCTGGAATATCATCGGCACCAGCTTCGACAGCATGGATATTGCCGAAGATCGCGGTCGTTTTTCGGATCTGCTCAAAGACCTGGAGATACCCTACCCCCAGTATGGCGCCGCGCGCGATGTGGATGCAGCGCTGGAAATCGCCAAAAATATTCCATATCCGCTGCTGGTAAGGCCCTCCTATGTACTTGGCGGGCAGCGCATGAAAATCGTCATCAATGATAACGAGCTCGAGCGCCAGGTACTGACCATCTTCAAGCACATGCCCGATAACAAGGTACTTATTGACCAGTTTCTGGAGCGGGCCAAAGAGGCTGAAATTGACGCCATTTTCGACGGCGAAGACTTCCATATCATGGGCATCATGGAACATATCGAACCAGCCGGGATACACTCGGGCGACAGCAGCGCCATGCTGCCCCCGTACTCCCTTGGCCCCATCGTCATACAGCAAATGGCCGAGTATGGAGAGCGTATTGCGCGGGCACTCAACATACGCGGACTGATCAATATACAATTCGCTGTCAAAGACGACAAGGTATATGTGATCGAGGCAAACCCGCGTGCATCCCGGACTACCCCTTTCATAGCCAAGGCATATGGCGTGCCATATCTGAACATCGCCACCAAAGTCATGCTTGGCACACACAAACTGAAAGATTTCAAAATGGAAAACAGACTGGACGGCTATGCAATCAAGATACCTGTTTTCTCGTTTGAGAAGTTTCCGGGCGCCGACAAGCGACTTGGTCCGGAAATGAAATCAACCGGGGAAGCTATTCATTTCATCAAAGATTTGAAAGACCCCTACTTCAGGGAACTCGACCGGAACCGGAGCATGTTTCTGTACAATTAATAAAAAAACTCGCTATCAGGCTTTCAGTTGTCATTGTCAACTATAACGTCCGCCACTTTCTGGAGCAGGCGCTGGGCTCGGTAAGCCGGGCCCTGCATGGTATTGAGGGAGAGGTGTGGGTGGTTGACAACAACTCTGTGGACGACTCCGTTCGTATGGTGCGCGAGCGTTTCCCGGAGGTAAAACTGATTGTCAATACCGATAATCCGGGCTTTGCCGTTGCCAATAATCAGGCAATCAGGCAATCTTCCGGAGAGTACATACTGCTGCTGAATCCCGATACACTTGTGGAGGAGGATACATTCAGGCAGTGTCTTGCATTCATGGATGCGCACCCGGACGCGGGCGCGATGGGTGTGCGCCTGATAGACGGTTCGGGCAAGTTTTTGCCCGAGAGCAAGCGCGGGTTCCCTTCCCCCTGGGTAGCTTTTTGCAAAACAATCGGCCTTTCGTCCATTTTCTCCCGCAGTCCCGTATTCAACAAATACTATCTCGGCTACCTTGACGAGCATGATACAAACGAAGTGGATGTACTCGCCGGGTGTTTCATGTTCATGCGTCGGAGTGCCCTGGACAGGGCGGGATTGCTTGACGAGGATTTTTTCATGTACGGTGAGGATATTGATCTGTCATACCGGATAACAAAAGCAGGCTTCAAGAACTACTACTACCCGGGTACCAGTATAATTCATTACAAGGGAGAGAGTACCAAAAAGGGAAGTCTGAATTACGTCAGAACCTTTTACCAGGCCATGATTATTTTTGCCCGCAAGCACTTCAGCGGGCGCAGGGCAGGGCTGTTTATCCTGATGTTGCAGGCAGCAATATGGTTCAGGGCGAGCTTGACACTGTTGACAGGGCTTTGGAAAAAAATCAGTCTGCCACTGATGGATGCAGCAGCGATATATACGGGGCTGATTATTCTCAAGAACTTCTGGGCGAGCTACTTCTACAAAGATCCCTGCTGGTTCAAAACAAGTGTGCTGTGGTTTAATTTCCCGTTGTATATCATGATCTGGCTGGGCTCGGCGTGGCTGAGTGGCGCTTATGACGAGCGCTACAATATGCGCAGGCTGGTACGCGGGCTTGGAATAGGCGCCCTGATACTGGCCGCCGTTTATGGATTTCTGGATCTTGATTACAGGCCATCGAGAGCACTGGTACTGATGGGTTCTGTATGGGCAGTACTGGCCACCCTGGGTATCCGTGCGCTGATGCATCTGAAAGAGTATGGAAACCTCAATATTGGCAGAGAACAGATAAAAAACCTGGTCATTGTCGGGTCGTCGGCAGAATGTGCCAGGGTGGAGAAACTGCTGAACAAAGCTGGTATTAACAAGAACCTGATCGGATTTGTAGCTGCGCCGGATTGCGAAACAGATAGTGAAGAAATGCTGGGAAGTACACGTCAGCTCGACGAAATAACGCGTATTTTCCAGGTGAACGAGATTATATTCTGCTCAAAAGACATTAGAAATCAGGATATTATGTACTGGATGAGTCGCCTGGGGCCGGGCATTTACTACAAAGTAGTGCCGGAAGCGAGCCTGAGCGTCATTGGCAGCAAGGATAAAAACGGACCCGGAGAGTTGTACACTGTCGAGGCGAAATACGATATTTCCCAACCTCTCGAACGCAGAAACAAACGAATGTTTGATCTCGTGATCTGCCTGATTCTGCCGATTACCCTGCCGCTCTGGGCAATTTTTTCACCAAGGAGAAAAACCGTCGCGAGCCAGTGGTGGCGCGTATTCATCGGATCCAAAACGTGGATAGGTTATACCCCGGGGATGCACAAGGAACTCCCCCCAGTCAAACCTGGGGCGTTTACGATTACAGACACAATATCACTGGACGATTACGATGTTTCAACCATCAGCCGGCTGAATTTTTTATACGCCCGCGACTGGCGTCTTTCCATTGACCTGGTTGTCTTCTGGAAAATGCTGACAGTCCGGTGAACCGGAAACAGTCTTGTCTGTTTTTGCAAACAGTTATCAAATGACAGGCGTACCACGGTATATGCCCTTACTTTTGCATCTTCTGTTCAAAAAAACACTTCCACAATATGCTGGCACTGAAATCAAGGTTCATTCTGTTCACTGCTCTCTTCTGGTCTTGCGCTGTTTTTTCGCAAAACACAACCGACTCAACCCGTATCGAGGCATTCATTGAAGGAATTACAGCCGGAACAACCAAAGTAGTGGGTATGTACGGCGACCAAAATTATATTGCCGACACGGCTGTCATTGACGCTGCGGGTCATTTTATACTCAAACGCAAATCACCTCTCCCTGCGGGACTTTACACGTTCCTGTTGCCCGGCAACAAGAGTTTCTCCATCCTGCTGGACAATAATGAGCAGTTCGTGACCATCAGGGCCAAATCATCCGATTTCCCGGGTACACTGCAGGTACAGGGGAGTCTGAACACCGAACTTTTTTATCAGACGAACCGCTTTCAGATGGCGCAGGAACCGGAACTGAATCAGCTTGCCGAGCAGCTGAAAAAACTGGCGCCCGATTCACCGGAACACCAGCAGGCCAAAGCGCGTCAGGACCAGCTGGTAGCAGAGCGCAAGGCTTATCTGGATGGCGTATTCAAACAGCATCCAAATGCTTTCTTCACCAAATTCAAGTACGCCGGCCAGAACCCCGAATTCCTCGAGTTCAGGAAGCCGAACGGACAAACCGACACCATCAGACAGGTAGTGAGCTACCGGAACCGCCTGTGGGACAATGTGGACTTCAGCGACGAGCGGCTGCTTCGCACGCCAGTCGTGGTGAACAAACTGAAGCGCTACATCAAGGAACTCACTACACAGCAGCCCGACTCGCTGATCAGGGCAACAGATTTTCTGGTAAAAAAAGCGCTCCCTTACCCGCCATATTTCAAGTTTTTCACCAATTTCATAGCACTGACGCACGAAAACACCAAAACAAACGTCATGGATGGAGAGGCTGTTTATGTGCACATTATCAAAACATACTTCACCGACGAGCTGGCAACGTGGGATACCCACGACAACCTGGAAAAGCTGCGCAAGCATGTATCGGAAATGGAGGCAAGCCTGATGGGCCGGAAAGGGCCCGATGTGATTGCACCCGATCCATCCGGCCAGATGCGCTCAATCTACGAAAAAAAGTCTCCGCTGATTGTAGTGCTCATGTTCAACCCCGACTGCGAGCACTGCCAGAAAGACGCTGCTGAAATAGAGGCAATCTACAGGAAGTGGAAAGACCGGGGTGTTGACTTCTACGGTATTGCAGTAAATACCACCGACGAAGAGTGGAAGGAATTTCTCCGCAAGTACGGATTCACATTCACCAACGTATTTGACCCTACCAACCGGGCCATTTACGGCAAATACTATGTGGATATCACACCGGAACTTTACATATTGAACAAAGACCGGACGATTGTGGCGAAAAACCTCAAGGCAAATCAGCTCGAAGAAGTATTCCAGCGGGAATTTCGCAAAATGAAGTAACAGGGTACCGGGTGCAGGACCCGACACTTTTCCCTAATTTTGCCGCTGAAACATTTTTTCACCTGAGTCATATCCGTTGCACAAGCCGGCTGTTCCGGTACGCAGATATGGGTCTATCGGTCTTCTCTGTGTCGGTAAAAGTATCAGAACTGGTAAAAACGTACGAATCGCAGCGTGCTGTTGACGGAATCTCCTTCGAAGCGCGGAAGGGAGAGGTGCTCGGTTTCCTCGGCCCCAATGGTGCGGGGAAAACGACAACCATGAAAATCATCACGGGCTATCTTCCACCCACCGGCGGCCGGGTGGAAGTATGTGGATTCGATGTCACAACAGATACCATGGCTGCCCGGTCACGCATAGGCTACCTGCCCGAGCACAACCCGCTTTACAGGGAGATGTACGTCAGAGAGTACCTGACATTCACTGCAGGACTGCACAAGGTAGTCAAAGTGGCAGCCAGAGTTGACGAGATGGTGGAGAGAACAGGCCTCGTGAGTCACCGGCACAAGCAAATCGGAGAATTGTCGAAGGGATACCGCCAGCGGGTCGGACTCGCACAGGCCATGCTGCACAATCCGGACGTACTTATCCTGGATGAGCCCACGAGTGGCCTGGATCCGAATCAGATTGTAGAAATCAGGCAGTTGATCAAGGACCTTGGAACGGAAAAAACAGTTATCCTTTCGACACACATACTGGGAGAAGTAGAGGCCGTTTGTGACCGTGCCATTATCATCAACAAGGGCAGGCTTGTTGCCGACGCACCCATTCAGCGGCTCAAGGAACAGTTTGCGGGCCAGAGTATAGTCACTGTGGAGTTTGCGGAAAAGACAAATGCGCAGCAACTTTCAGGCATCCGGAGTGTAAAGTCAGTAGTAAGCGCCGGTGACCGCCGCTGGAAGCTGAGTTCAGATGCTTCACAGGATATTCGGGCCGATGTTTTTTCATTTGCCGTAAGCAATCAGCTCACGCTCCTTGAATTGCACAAGGAAGTATTCAGTGTGGAAGACGTATTCCAGCAGCTCACCAGACAAGCACCTTAAACTACACCGCATATGATTCCTGTATTTCTGAAAGAGATCAATGCATTTTTTGCCTCGCTGATTGGCTATGTGGTGATTGGCACATTTCTGGTCATCATGGGGCTGCTGATGTGGGTTTTTCCCGAATTCAGCATACCTGACGGCAACTACGCTTCACTGGATACCCTGTTCGGAATAGCCCCTATGGTATTCATGTTTCTGATACCGGCAGTAACCATGCGTTCGCTGGCAGAGGAGAAGCAGACCGGTACTATTGAGCTTCTTGTTACACGCCCGGTTGCTGACTGGCAGATCGTGGGTGGCAAATTCATGGCGGCATTCGTGTTGGTGGCCATAGCGCTCCTGCCCACCTGGCTGTACTACTTTTCGGTGTGGCAACTGGGCGCACCGCAGGGCAATATTGATTTCGGGGGCACGCTCGGCTCCTTCATCGGACTCCTGTTTCTGGCGGGGGCATTTGTTTCAATCGGAATATTTGCCAGTTCGCTGACCAACAACCAGATTGTAGCCTTTGTACTGGCTACTTTCCTCTGTTTTTTCGTCTATCTTGCCTTCGACTATCTGAGCCGGCTGCCTGTCTTTTTTGGAAAAACCGACGATATTATCCAGTCGCTGGGCATTGACTATCACTACAACTCCATCAGCCGGGGCTCTCTGGATACCAGGGACATTGTCTATTTCCTCTCGGTTATTGCCTTTTTCTTCGCGGCCACCCTGCTCAGCCTGGGCAAAAGAAAGTGGTAAACATTTCTTTACATGAAAATACTGATGGTTTGTCTCGGCAACATCTGCCGGAGTCCGCTTGCAGAAGGTATTATGAAAGCACGTGCAGCAGAGGCGAGGTTACCATGGACGGTTGACAGTGCGGGTACCGGTTACTGGCATACCGGCGAGTTGCCCGACCGGCGATCCATACAGGTGGGGAAGGAACACGGTATTGACATCACCGACCAGCGCGCGAGGCAGTTTCATCCGGACGACTTTGACCGGTTCGACAGAATATTCGTCATGGACACAAACAACAGACGGGATGTGCTGATGCTGGCCAAAAGCGAAGAGCACCGGAGCAAGGTATCTCTGATGCTTGACGAAACGCACCCCGGGGAAGAGCGGTCGGTCCCCGATCCGTACTACGACGACAATGGCTTCGAGGCTGTTTATCAGATGCTTGATGAGGCCTGCAGGCGTTTCATCGCTTCATCAGGCCACTGACGAAACCGGAATCTCCACAAAGAAGTCGGTACCTTCATTTTCTCTGGTTTCAAACCGGATATTCCCGTCGTGCGCTTCAATAATTTTCTTGCAGATTGCCAGACCGAGGCCGCTGCCCGATGTTTTCGTTGTGAAATTGGGTTCGAACACACGATCCCTGATTTCCGGAGGAATACCGCCACCGTTATCGCTGATTTTGATGACTGCCAGTCCGTTCTGATTCAGTACGGCTACGTTGATTTTGCCCTCTCTGTCGGAAGGTATAGCCTGGATAGCATTGATAACCAGGTTATTGAACACCCTTATCAGGTGATTTTTGTCGCCCATGATATGCAGTGCCTCTTTGGGCAATGACAAGTCGAGATGTACATTTCTCTGTTCACTGAACAGGTCGTGAACATTTTCCACCACTTCATTCACCACCACATCACTTTTCTGCCTGATATCGAGGTTGGCGAACATGGAGAATTCGGAGGCAATTTGTGCGAGAGAATCAATCTGCTCAATGAGTCGGGTGATAGCCTTCCTGAGATAGGCTGCTGCCTGTTCGGGATTGCTCGACACCCGTTCCAGCTGTTGCATGGACAACTTCATGGTAGTGAGCGGATTTTTGATATCGTGGGCTACCTGACGGGCCATTTCCCTCCAGGCGCCCTCCCTTTCGAGGCGAACCAGTTGCAGCTTGGAGTCTTCCAGTTTGGCAACCATGGCATTATACTGCGCAATCAGTTCACTTATTTCATCCTGATTGTCACCGGCATAAACAAGCGGGTCATTTTTATCGGTGAACTTGAGTTCCTGTACCTTTTCAGAAAGCAGGCTCAGCGGGCGTATAATAGATCGCGAGAGCGCGTACGTAACTGCATAGGCGATCAGCAGCAGGAACACATACAGGCTGGCGAGCATACCGATAAAGTTGCTGACTTCCGAACCTATCTGGATTCGGGACTCCGGGTTGGGCACACCGATAAAGCCGAGCAGATCACCGGAAGCACTCAGGCAGGGCCTGTATTGGGAGGTATATGGCGTACCAGCCACAGCTTCCCGTATATCGAGTTCAGGCGCCCTGTTTTTCTGCAGATTTTCCAGAACGGCTTTATTCATTTTTGGGGAAATGACACCCAGATCAACAAGATCCTTTCTGGTGCTGTAGAGCATTTCACCGCTGGTATCATACAGATTGGCATCTGCCCCGAGGCTGCCCGTAATTTCGGTAAAAGATCGCACCAGTGAGGATGTACTGACAGTACCGCTCGAGTCGCGCAGGTTAAGCAGCGGAGCCTCCAGATGATTTTGTACAGCTTCGGCCCTGTATGCAAAGTCGGCTCTTGCTGTTTCGCGGGCGCTTTCCACAAAATGCCTGTAAGTCAGAAAACCGATAACGAGGAAAGCGGCGGCGAGCAGGGAAACATTCCACAGGTGAATCCGGCGGGCGAGCGAACCTTTTGCAGTGAGCCTGAAATCGTATTCTTCCGGCAGAAAATTCAGCAGGGAATTCGCCGATGCCAGACCGAGCAGGAGCAGAGAAATCAGCGTGAAGAGCAGAGAGAACAGATAGATATGTCTGAGCCACCCGGTACTGGAGTGCCCTACGGCGGCGAGTACAGTACCGTCGGAGCTTCTGGCCACAGCATCAACACGATCACCGGATGCTATCTCTTCAGACTGTCCTTTCTGAATTTTGGCGGCAGCAAGTGCCGGCAGACTGCCTCGTCCCTGTTCGACAATGATCCTTCCGTTTTTCTGCACAACGAAAGAATAATCGGAGAGACGGTCCATATCCTTGTACTGCCGGTGCTGCAATATGCGGGTGTAAGCCTGATCATTGGCCCGGTAATCGTGCTCCAGAATAACAAACAGCTCAACCGGCTGCGAGACATCGGAGGCCCTGAAAACAGAAAGCCGCAACAGGTACCTGAACTTGCCATCATCTCCGCGCAGGAAGCGTATATCGGGATCAGAGCCCGTATTCCGGGCTTTCGACCAGTTGTCTGTTACAATTTCCTCATATCCGAGCGTCTGGCCCGAGATAACCGACTGGTTATCCTGATCGAAAGCCCCCACCTTTAATTTATAGTGCTGGAAGAGATAGCTCTGCCGGATCAGCACACTGTTGATGGCGGCGCGCATCTCTTCAATTTCCGCCTTGAAAGGCCAGGGTTTGAGAATCCGGGCTATACTGGCTGAATCGGCGCGCAGTTCGGAGAGAAAATCGGGGAGTATTTTTTCCGTAATGGCAGTATCCCTCTCCGATACGAGTTCTTCGGCATAGCGGAGGCGCAGAAGCCGGTCATTATTTTCGCTTTCGCTCTGCAACAAAACGGATGCAGTGCCTGCGAAGAGGAGCGTCCAGACTACCACCCATCCGAATCCATTATCCTGCCAGTGTACAAAAGTATCCATGACACCGGCGTAAAGAACAGCAATAACAGCTGCCGTCAGCGGATTCAGACCGGCGGAGGCGGCGATTAAAGCAACAGCCAGTGAGGCGGAGAGTGCCACGCCCAGTCGGACCGGCCGGGCCAGTTCCAGACTTCGCACTGTCAGCATCATTCTGTGGCCGAAGAGAAACAGGGCTGCAATCAGCACGAGCAATGCGCCCAGCGCAACAAACCCGTTGAGTCCGATATCCAGAAATCGGTCGAAGTTGAATCCACCCTCATTACCTGCCAGCTGACCGGAAACTGCCATCACCAGCGGAACAGCAGCCAGCAGCGCCAGATTGCACAATATTGCCACGCCTGCCTTCGCACCGAAACCGAGATGACCGAGTGATCTGGAGGGGTAATTTCTGTGGACATACGCCATCAGAAAAGCGAAGAGCACCGCATTGACAAACCAGTCGCCCACTGACAATCCGATCAGAGAATTTTCGGAGAACCGGTAGTCGAAAACAGAAATTCCGGCAAATGCGGTGGAAGTCCAGGATGACATTTTATTAAACACCAGCAATCCGCCGATGATCGAAAAAATCAGCACAGCACTGGCCGGAGCTCCGGCCCTGGCAGACAGAGAGCGGGCTGTTTCACTGAGCAGCCTGAAGAAAACCAGAAAGAAGATTGTCCATGCCGCGAATTTGAGCCACAAAATCCAGCCCGACTGAAGGGGTGCATTTGCGGAGAGCCAGCAAACAACCGTTCCGTTGGCGGTTACAGGCCACTCCGTTTTACTGGCGGACACACGCAGGGCAGCGGGGATACCGGGGTCGGCGGGAAAAACAATTTTGTCGTCGGAGTTGCTGAAATCCAGCCCGTAACGAATCGGAATAACGACTGATCTGCAGGTTCCGTCGCCGCTATCATCCGTTTTGGCCAGAAACCAGCCCGAGGGTAAAGATACCAGCCTGACAGCCGGACTGGCTGCCCACTTCTTCAGTTCTCTGGCAGGCGGGAGAGCCCGGGTATTGGTCCAGGCAGCAACAGAATCAGCTTTGTGAATAACGACAGTATGAGGTTTGTCTTCCTGGACGGTGGCAGGAAAACTGACGGAAGAAGCTTCCTTCAACTGGTTTTCGAGCCACAAAGAAAGCGTTTGCGCGTACTGTCCCAGCAGGGCGCTGTTTTCTTCC
The DNA here is from genome assembly GCA_903836265.1 of uncultured Bacteroidota bacterium. Lineage (GTDB taxonomy): Bacteria > Bacteroidota > Bacteroidia > Chitinophagales > Saprospiraceae > M3007. The sequence goes on from CAILQK010000131.1 coordinate 10,234, forward strand.
AACTGACCCGATTTGATGGCAAGTACCAGTGAAACGGATAGTGCTGTAGCGTATAATAGCAGACGCTTGATCATATCTTGCAATAGCGGAATCGGGGGCTGGTGACAGAGTAAGGATACTTGCCATTCCGGGGCAAAAATACCTATACCTGAGGTCAATAGATTAAAAATAATGCCAATTCTATTGAGAAGCGCCTTGTTTTGACAAAAGTTATCCGCAAGAACGGTTTTTTTCGCCATAATAGTGCAGAATACAGGATAAAATAATTTCAAATAAGACCAAAACACCTTTCCTTTGCCGTGCCACAAACCGCTTTGTCGCCTTTCGGGGAGGAAAGTCCGGACAACACAGAGCGCCGCACCGCCTAACGGGCGGAGTCCCTGATTCGTCGGGGGCATAGAAAGTGTCACAGAAAAATACCGCCTCTTTCGGGAGGCAAGGGTGAAAACGTGCGGTAAGAGCGCACGACTGCTCCGGGCGACCAGGGCAGTGGATAAACCTTGCGGGTTGAAATGCCATGTACACCCTGTTTATGTGTGGCTCGCGCAGCTCCGGGAAACCGGA
>CAILQK010000132.1 GCA_903836265.1 uncultured Bacteroidota bacterium
CCGCCTATGAAAATCTGTATGCCGCCGCTGAACGCCGCGCCCTGCTGAACGGCGAAGCACACACTACCGCCCGTATTTCCGACTTCTGGGGCGTCATTCCGGCCATCACCGGCAAGGTTGAAATGGTGTATGAAGGAGAACAGGAGGGTCCTCAGGCTGTGGCCACCCACCTGATCAGTGAGGGTATCAAGCGTTTGTTCGTGCTCTATTTCCCGAATCCGGTCAAACAGAAGCGCGGACAGGAGCGCGATCCTTTTGGTGTGGTCAAAGCATGGTTCTCCGGCGGTCATATCGCCGATATCATGGCCGATATGACCGAAGCGGAGTACAAGGCAGCCCTGAACAAGGTAGCGGGTCTCAAAAAACTGGCAGAAGCCAGTAACAGCACTGATGCCGATCTGAATGTGTTCATGGAACTGGTGCTTCACGGACTGGCTGCCTTTGACGTTCTGAGCCGCGAACGGGTACAAACCGGTCTGTTCTTCAAGGATCACCTGGCCGGAGAAATGGAAGATGACGATGACGACGACATGCGTGATCTCCTCAACTGATCTCAGTTGATTTCTACCACACTTACGCGCGGATCACTGAGCCACGCAGCCCGTTGCAGTTTCCTGACCGGGATACGGCCAATCGTATAGTGCGTATCGCCCGACATGAATCGCTCTGTTATTTCGGTAAAGTCTGCATCTGCTACGCTTGCTCCTGTGCTGTACCGCACATACAGCTGCAGTTCTGTGTCACTGGTATTGAAAAATGAGCCGTTCTGCTGCCATTTCCGGTACTCGTATTTGTACTGGTACCGCAATGCCGATATGTCCGACAACACTGCACAGCCGGTGGGTTTGTCGCCAGCGCCCTTGCCCACGAATACCTGCTGCTCTGAAAAGGCGCTTTCCAGCGTAACAGCATTGTATTCATTCCGAACCGAAGCGTACCGGTGATTGCCCGGTACAAACCTCGGAATACAGTAGGCGCCCACCTGATCCCCCTGACGGTAGCACCTCGCCACCAGTTTCAGGCTCCCCCCGCGCCTGCGCGCAAACTCAGCATCAAAAGCATTCAGCCGGTGAATTCCGAAGTGAAAAACTGCCTCGGGCTCCACAAAAACCCCGAATGCATGCAATAACAGGATGCACAGCTTGTACTTCGGGTCAAATCCTTCCAGATCCAGTCGAGGATCGCTCTCCGCAAAACCGTTTTCCTGTGCCAGTTGTAACGCCTCGTCGAATGTTTTGTTTTCCTCAAAAACCTTGCTGAGTATATAGTTGGTGGTACCATTGAATATGCCCTCCACGGATGTCAGCAGGTCGTTGTCGTAGTACTCCTCAAGGTTTCTGATGATGGGAATACTGGCGCAGCAGGCACCCTCATACAACAGGGAAGCCCCTGTTTTCTGTTGGAGTGCATGCAGTTCGGGCAGATGATGCGCGATCATCTTTTTGTTGGCCGTCACTACTGATTTGCCCTGCTTCAGGGCTGCCGACACCAGTCTGAAGGCGGTCTCCGCATCATCAATCAGCTCCACCACGATATCAATATCGGGGTCGTTCAGGATGTCGTCGGGATTGGTTGTGAAAAAATGTGCTGGCAGCGGGCGCGGTTTTTCGGCGTTTTTGATGCAAATACGCCCGATTTCTGCTTTTACCCCCTTTGTTTCGTGCAATACCTTCCAGAGGCCCTGGCCGACACAGCCAAAACCGAATAGTCCTATTTTCATGTTTGGATGGCAGTTTTCCGGTTAACAGTCTGTTGCGGCGGGCTCCAGACAAACACTGAGGGCCTGCAGTACATCCTGTACGAGGTCTTGTGCTCCTTCTATGCCGCATGAAAGTCGAATGAGCGAATCGCTTACGCCGCTGGCATGGCGTTTTTCGGCAGGAATGCTCTTGTGGGTCATGGTGGCAGGGTGGCAAACGAGGCTCTTCACTCCACCCAGGCTTTCCGCCAGTTTGAACAGGCTGGTTGCCGTAGCAAAGGCACGTGCGGCCTCAATGCTGTCTTCTTTTAACCTGAAAGAAACCACGCCGCCAAAATGGCGCTGCTGCCTTGTCGCGACATCGTGGTTTTTATGCGTGGGTAATCCGGGATAAAAAACTTCGGCAACGGCTTCGTGCGCCTGCAGCGCCTGCGCAACCGCAAGTGCGTTGCGCGAGTGCGCCTCGATCCGCAGCGGCAATGTTTCGATGCCCCGGATCGTCAGCCAGCTGTCCCACGGACCCAGAATGCCTCCACTGGCGTTCTGTATAAACTTCAGCCGGTCGCCCAGCTCCCGATCCCTGATGGCCAGCAAACCTGCAATCACATCGGAGTGCCCCGCCAGGTACTTGGTGGCCGAGTGAATCACAATGTCGGCGCCGAGTGTGAGCGGCGTCTGAATCGCGGGGCTGCAGAAGGTATTGTCCACAACCAGCAGTGCGCCGGCAGCGTGGGTGTAACGTGCAATAGCCTCGATATCTGATACCTTGAGGGTGGGGTTGGTAGGCGATTCGAGCCATACCAGCCGGGTACGGGGTGAAAGGGCTTTCAGTACATTCTGCGCATCAGTTGTATCTGTGTAGGTGATTTTTACGCCAAATTTCTCGTAAACATGCGTAAAAAGCCTGAATGAGCCGCCATAGATATCGTCCACAGCTACAATCTCGTCGCCTGCGCCGAGCAGTTTCAGTACACAGTCAATAGCTGCCAGACCCGACGCAAACGCCAGTCCGCGCTGTCCGTGTTCGAGTTGAGCGATCAGGTTTTCCAGTACCTGACGGGTGGGGTTATTCGAGCGGGCATAATCGAATCCCCTGTGTTCGCCGGGTGCATCCTGCACGAAAGTGGCCGTCTGGTAAACGGGAGTGGAGATGGATCCGGTGAGCGGATCAACGGGGAGTGAATGAATGATTTTGGTGATTTCCTGCATTTTTTCGATGTTTTTAATGGTTGACCAAAAAAAACTTACCGAAAAAGCCTGGATGCCGGGTTGTTGTGTGCTGCTTGCCTGGAGGAAATAAAAAATCCCCTCCGGCAAGCCGGAAGGGACAATTTCTTGCGCATAGAAACTGGCATTAGCCTTCCGACTTATCTGCTTCCGAATAAACGGAAACGGAATTGGCACCTTAATTTCGCTTGCGCCAAGCGAAGTCAGGTTGCCAAGGCTTCAACGGGCCGGTCCCTCTGCCTTTCTGGATAAGTCTGTGCCTCGTGGGCACGTCTTGTAAAGAACTGGTGCAAAGGTGCATCAACCGCCGGCACCTTTCCAAGCGTTAAATATTGTTTTAACGATCGTTTAACTATTCTGCAGGCTGTTCACACAGCAACAGGCGCTTTGATACCTGGCCACGGATCGTAACCCAACAGTTCAAAATCTTC
>CAILQK010000133.1 GCA_903836265.1 uncultured Bacteroidota bacterium
ACCGTCCGTGCAGTGATTCTGGGCGCACTCTTTGGCATCCTTTTCGGCGCTGCCACCGTTTACCTCGCTCTGAAGGCCGGTCTGACGGTATCGGCTTCGATCCCGATTGCCGTACTCGCCATTTCACTGGGCCGCAAGTTCCTGAAAACAACCATTCTTGAAAACAATATCATACAGACAGCCGGCTCGGCCGGTGAATCGGTAGCCGCCGGGGTAGTATTTACCCTGCCTGCTTTCCTGTTTCTGAGCGACGGAATCGGGAAAAATTACTTCAGTTACTGGACCATCCTGATGCTGGCCATTTTTGGCGGTATTCTCGGAGTGCTGATGATGATTCCGCTGCGCAGATCGCTGATCGTGAAGGAACACGACACACTGCCCTATCCGGAAGGCACTGCCTGCGCACAGGTACTGATTGCCGGCGACAAGGGCGGCGATTTTGCCAAAACAGCCTATCAGGGTCTTGGCTTCGCCTTCGGCTACGCCATGCTCCAGAAAGTATTTCACTTCATCTCCGAGGCTCCGATGTGGGTGAGCAGCGCAGCCAGCAAGTATCTGCCCGCAGCCCGACTGAGCGGCGAAATCACCCCGGAATATCTCGGTGTGGGCTATATCATCGGCCCCCGTATTGCCGGTGTACTGGTGGCCGGTGGCGTACTGGCCTGGTTCGGCCTGACGCCGCTGCTGGCTACGCTCGTACCACCCGATGTGATTGCAGCCCAGTTACAAAAACTCGACCTGATGAACATGGCAGAAACCAGCGCCAGGTTTGGCTGGGATCCCGCCACGCACACGTTTTCCAACCTGTCAGAGGCAATATACCGGGCATACATACGCCAGATCGGTGCAGGAGCCGTGGCTGGCGCAGGTTTTATCACGCTGATTAAAACCATGCCTACCATCGTATCTTCCTTCCGCGACAGCATGGGCGACCTGCGTAACAGAGACAAAAGTGTGGCAAGAGCCCGCACAGAAGACGATCTGTCCATCAAAGTGGTGGGAATCGGAAGTGTCGCACTGATTCTCCTGATGGCGTTGTTGCCCTCCATCCCGGGCGATAACTTTCTGAGCAAAATTCTGATCGGTATCCTGGTCATCATCTTCGGCTTCTTCTTTGTTACGGTAGCAAGCCGCATCGTGGGTATCATCGGAAGCAGCAACAGTCCGATATCGGGCATGACCATTGCCACTATTATGGGAACAGCACTGGTGTTCATCGGTGTTGGCTGGACGGGCAAGGTATTCGAGCCGATGGCACTCGTAGTGGGAAGTATGGTGTGTATTGCAGCAGCCAATGCCGGCGCTACCTCACAGGATCTGAAAACCGGCTATCTGGTGGGAGCTACGCCGCGCTATCAGCAACTTGCCCTGTTTATCGGTGTGATTGTTTCCTCTCTCGTTATCGGAGCCACCGTACTTTTCCTCGACAATCCGACCGCCGACCTCAGGGCGCAGGGCATTGAACACGCTATTGGAGAAAAGTTCAATGCGCCACAAGCTACCCTGATGGCCACGCTGATAAAAGGCCTGCTCTCTTTCAACCTCGACTGGCAGTTTGTGCTGGTGGGACTGTTCGTAGCTATTACCCTGGAACTTTGCGCTGTCAAATCGCTCTCCTTTGCCGTAGGCTTCTACCTGCCACTGGCTACCACCCTGCCGATCTGGATAGGTGGCGCACTCAAAGGCCTCACCGACTGGCTGGCAAAGCGCAAGGGTGAAGAAACGGAAGATGCCGAACTCGGCAAGGGAAGTCTGTTCGCAACTGGTCTGGTGGCCGGGGGCGCACTCGCAGGGGTCATTGTTGCCCTGCTGCAGGCCAGCGATGGTACCGCAGCAGCTGTGGAAAAATTCAATCTCGAACACAGCATCGTGGGCGTAATCGGCAGCGAGGGTTATAAACTGCTGGGCGTGGCTTGCTTCGCACTGCTCGCTTTCGTTCTGGTGCGTACCGCGAGAAAGAAATAATTCTGCTTCAGTTTGAATAAAATGGATTTGCTGCCGGACTTTAAACAGGTTCGGCAGCAAAAATCCCCGCCGGCTTGAAATGAACCCGGATATTTCTTCGTTATTTTGCAAAAAAAAATCGAGATGTCCCGTTTTTCAAGCCTGATTCTCTTCCTCCTGATTGCCAGCGCAGCCTCCGCCCAGATAGAAGACCCTCAATATGCATTCAGGGATCTGAAGCGCGGACTGGATGGCACCTGGTTTATGCCTACCGACCGCGGCGACAGACTCGAAATCTGGACCATTCAGGACGACAGTACGCTCGCAGGCCGGAGTGTGCGTATCAAACCGGAAAACGGAGATACCGTGCTGCTTGAACGCCTGCGCATTGAACTGCGCGATACCAACATTACCTATATTACTGCCTCCCGCGTACAGGGAGAAACCAGGGAAACCTCATTTGCTCTCACCGAAGTGGATGAACAGGGTTTCTATGTATTCTCCAATCCCAAAAACAATGATCCGCAGAATATCAGGTACCTGCTCCTCGGAAACCGGGAAGTACAGGTTATCACCGAAGGTATCAAGAACGGACGAACTGTTACGCAGGAGTATGTGTATGAACGCGAGTTCACTCCGGGTGCTGTTGAGTTCAGACTGAAGGTGGGCGGAAATGCCCAGACGATAAGAACTACGGGCAACTTTCCGACAGATCCGCCCGAATTTGCGGATCCGGCCTACAACTGGCGACCCGGTTGGGAGTTCGGAACGCAGGTTCGTTTCAAGGGTAGAGGCGGATTCATCACCGTGAACGCAGAAGCGGGAATTTCGGGGAAATCAGCCAATGTCAATTCGGTATTCACTATCATTGAAGGAACCGATGTCACTGTTTACAAGCGTGACCTGAATTACCGCACAGCCTGGTTTATTGCAGGCATCTACCCTGAACTGTCCTTCGGCCGCGACGCTCGATTCTCCATAATGGCAGGTCCATACTACGGGCGACTGATGTTCGGCGGCGGCAAGGGGACTCTGCTGCCCGACGACGACGAATTCGAAAACCGGCTCGTCAATGATTTTAAAAAGAGTGACTTCGGACTTCAGGGCGGCTTTCAGTACCGCATGAATTTCGGAAAAAAAGATATTGGAGGCATTCTCGGCGTCAGAGCCAATCTCGGCCTGTCGAACCTCGACAATCTGTATATACGCTACTGCTCTCCCGGCAATGAGGCTTTCTGCAACGGTGCAGTAGCATTTCAGGGTATCAGCCTGTATTACAGCGTTGACCTGTTGAAACTTTAAAACCACATCTTGGAAAATCAGTCACTCCCCGAATCCGACCTCCGCGCACTGGACGAGGAAGGGAAAAAGTTTGTGCGATCCGTCCGCCTCTCCAGAATGATTCTGCCCGTATCACTGGGCATGCTGGCCGTAGGCTATCTCTTTTATCGCCAGTTCGATCCTGAAAAGTTCCGCTCTATCAGTTGGTCGGCCACGGCATTCATGTGGATTTCCCTGGCTTTTATACTGCTGATACTGCGGCATCTCTCCTACTCATTCAGGCTGTGGACACTGTCTCACCATCAGTTCACCTTCCGGAAGTGCATGGAGCTGATTGTACTTTGGGAATTCAGCAGTGCCCTGACGCCTACGGCAAAGGGTGGGCCGCTGGTAATGCTGTTTGTACTGACCAAAGAAAAGTTGTCGGCGGGAAGAACTGCTGCGGCTGTTTTCTATACCATGATCTGCGATACCGGTTTTTTTGTATTTCTGCTGCCGGTTTTACTGCTGATATATGGTCCATCCATGTTATTCCCCGGCATGGAGCATTTCGACGATATCGGACTGGCCAGCGGTGCATTTTTCTTTACCTATGCTGTGATGGCCGGGTACTGGATACTGCTCAGCCTGTTTGTATTCGTGAAGCCCGGATTGGGCAAATCAGTACTGCACTGGTTCGCCCGGCGCTCTTTCCTGAAAAAACAATCGGGCAAACTGGAGCTTCTGGGCGATGAGTTTATTCTGGCTGCCAATGAAATGAAGACACAAAAGTGGCACTTTCATGCCAGGGTGTTGCTGGGTACACTGGGCTCCTGGACAGGCAAGTTTCTGATGATCAATTGTATCATCATTGCCGTGGCACCTGAAACACCGGTTGACGGCGCCACCCAGGCGTTCATTTACGCGCGTCTGGTAGCCATGTTCACCATTATGGCATTCAGCCCGACCCCCGGCGGCGCAGGTCTCGCTGAAATAGCACTGGCCAATTTCATCAGCGATTATGTGCCGCCGGGTATCGGTATTGTAGTGGCTCTGATCTGGCGGGGAATGGCCTATTACGGCTATTTGCTGGCAGGTGCCATTATTGTACCCGCCTGGGTCAGTTCCAGATACGGTAAGGAAAGTTAGTTTTTCACTATTTTTGTAGTTAACCACCCGTTCCGCGTCTGTACGCGCACGAGCATGATACCAGCCGGAGTTCCGGTCAGATCGAGGTAGTATGCCTGACTGTATGCCTGTGCGGCCTGGCTGTACAGCAACCTTCCGGTCATGTCTGTTACCGACACAGCCCTGATTTCAGCATCAGCACCTTCTGTCTTCAGGACAAGTCCGGTTGTAGCCGGATTTGGACAAGCGACAAGTATGTTGCCAGTTTCCGGGACGGATGTGCTGACAATTGAATTGACCGTGAAAATCTGGCTCACCAGCGTGCAATTGTTCACATCGTGTACTTCCAGCGAATATTCACCGGAATACAGATTATAAATATCCTTTTCAACAGAAAATGGTTGTCCGTTGAGTTTCCAGCTGTATGAATATGGCGCCGTTCCTCCTGCAACTCCCACCTGAATTTTTCCGGTACCAAGATTGCCCATATCATTGGTGAGCACAAAACTGCTGATTTCAAGTGGCAACGGAGATGCGATGACGACCGTTTGTGTTTGCTCACAACCATTGGGGTCGGTAATTTCAGCTTCATACATACCCGGACACAAACCCGTTAATGTCGTCCCGGCTGAACCGTTGCTCCACACAACATTGAAGCTGGCACCTCCCGTTTCAATGATTGCAACGCCATCGCAGGCGTCATGGCAGGTGGCATTAACAAACGAAAAATTGATTCCCGCAACCGGCTGAACTGTGACTGTAAAACTGCACTGGCCAGTATTGCCACCTCCGTCAGTGTACCGGAATGTCTCCGTAATGGTACCCAGCGGGAATATGGAACCGGAAGGCAAACCCTCTATAAGCTGTAACCCGGCAGGATTGAACGGACAGTTGTCCAAAACCTGCGGAGTACCGAATGTGGCAACCGGATTGCATACCCCGGTGGTCACATTCTGCGGACAAGTCAGGGCAGGCACCTCGGTATCGAGTACCTGAATACTGGTACTGAACACCTGGGAGCAACCCGCAGAGGCAGTTACAGTTACCTGATATTGCCCTGCGCACAAATCAGTGGCTGTAAGGCCTGTCTGTCCATTGCTCCAGAGCACAGTGCCGACAGTGCCACTCAATGGCGTTATTACAGCGCTTCCGTTACAGGTTGCCGTACAGGTTGCCGACGCAGACAGTATCTGCACGCTGACGCCCTCGGTAGCTGTTACTGTAAACTGGCAGGTTGAGGTATTACCACCCATGTCTGTGTAGGAGAACTGCTGTATGGTCGAACCCTGCGGGAATGAGGATCCGGAGGGCAGGCCCGCCGTCTGCGCCGGAATTCCCTGCAGTCCGCAGTTGTCAACTACCTGTGGCGGATCGAAGAAAGCCAGACTTGCGCATCCCATAATAGTCTGGTCGGCCGGACAGATCAGTCCGGGCGCTATCCGGTCGGCCACTACGAGCGTGGCAGTACCGGTGGCGATATTTCCATTTCTGTCGGTGGCTGTCAGGGTGATAACATGAGAGCCTGTCCCGGTACAGTCGAAATTCTGTGGTGATACAGTCCAGTTAACAATCCCGCAACCGGTATCCGTACTTCCGTTGTCAAAGAGGGTGTAATTCACGGAGGCCAGACCATTGCTGTCAAGTTCCACCTCCGCATTTTTCAGGACCAGCTGCGGAGGAACATTATCGGATGCAGCCAGCTGACCCATAGCTGCACTGGTGCATGCATTGGCATCGGAAACCGTACAGGCGTAAACGCCCACGCCAAGTCCGGTTTGAGCGGGTGTGGAAGCTCCATTGGACCAGTTGAAGACAAAAGGAGGTACACCACCGTTTACATTCGAGAGGCAAGAACCGTTCTGACTGTCAGGACAATCGGGGTGAATGATCTCCAAGGCGACAGAGAGTGCGGCCGGACTGCTGATAGTAACTGTACGGGTGGCAGAACAACCCTTTACGTCTGAAACAGTACACGAGTAGGTTCCTGCTGCAACAGCGGAAAGCGCATCACCACTGCTGTTATTTGACCACACGTAGGTGTAGGGAGCAGTACCACCGGCAGCCTGCAGTGTAACACTGCCATTCTGGCCTCCGAAGCAGGAAACAGGTTGATTGGCAACTTCAGCAGTTGTAACCTGCTGGGGAGCAATCAGTTGTGCAGAGAGCGACAGTGTACAGCCATTACCGCCTGTTGCTGTCACTGTATAAGTGCCGGCAGGCAGGTTGGCAATAATCTGCGTTGACAAACCATTGGACCAGATATAGGATACCGGATTGGGCACGCCATTCACTGTCACGGAAGCCGAACCATTGTTACTGTTGCTGCAGGTTGGATGTACCGGCGTAATGACACCGGAAATAGTGCATTGAAGAGAGTTAACGGTTGCGGAGGCTGTTCTGGAGCATCCGTTGGCGTCAGTCACGGTTACCGAATACTGTCCGGGAGCCAGATTGTTGATTGTCAGCAGATTGGACCCGGTACTCCAGAGAATGGAATAGGGAAAATTACCGCCGCTGATACTGACGGTAGCTGTACCATTGTTGACGCCGCTCATGGTTTGTCCGGTAGCTGAAGCAGTGACAATCAGTGCTGCAGGCTGGGTAATGATAACGCTTCCGGTCGCAGAGCAGCCGTCAGAATCAGTCACGGTTACAGTATGCGTTCCGGCAGTCAGACCGGTAGCTGTAGCCGTGGTACTTCCGGAGGACCAGTTGTAGTAAAACGTGCCGGAGCCACCCTGAGCCGTTACCCTTGCTACTCCGGTAGCCGCACCGTTACAGGTTACCTGTGTCTGTACGGAAGCCTGTATTTCCACTGGCGGATTTTCAGTTACAGTCATACTGTCAACCCGAAAACAGCCACTGATTGTATTTGTCACCTTCAGTGTATAGGTACCCGGCTCTCCGAACCGGGCAAACAGTGTATTGGCACCGTCGAGGATAAGACCATTCCAGGTTGTCCAGGAATGCGTAATAAAATTGCCGGTGGATGTGCCAACAGGATTTGCCAGAATCGTGGGGAACAAACAGTTGATTACCCGGTCAGTACCTGCAAAAACAATGGGAGCATTGAAATTCTCCGGCACCCAGACATTGACCGAGTTGGTACAGACATTGGCAGGATTGGTAACCGTCACATAATAAAATCCTGAAACAGAAACACTGGGACTGGATACACCCGAAGTAAATCCGTTCGGACCTGTCCACGAAAACAACGCGCCCTGTGTCTGGGAGGATGCTGTAATCTGGGGTGAAGGATTATAGCAGTTGATCGTGGCAGATGTGGTGGTCAGTGAAGGCTGGGTAGTATTTTGTGTCACTAACGCAGAGGCCGTACTCGTACAGCCGTTAGACGGGTTGGTAACCGTCACATAATATGTTCCATTGTTGCTTACAACCGGATTTTGCTGAAAAGAGTTGAGGCCAGGCCCGATCCAGTGGTAGGTTACCCCTTGTGTGGGACTGTTTGCATTAATAACCGGGTTGGGTACGGCGCAGGTTCTTACCGCTCCGGTGGCTGAGGCGCCCGGAGGTGCCGTATTGGAAACTACAGCAGCAGTGGCCACAGAAGCACATCCGTTCACAGGA
>CAILQK010000134.1 GCA_903836265.1 uncultured Bacteroidota bacterium
CATACTGTGTACCAGATGCCAGGCTGCATTGATGGATGCATGATTGTCAAAAAGATGTGCAGAGTAATAAACGGCACTTTCATTGACGGGCATCACCCCGACACCACCACGAATGGCGAGCGGCAATACGAACAGCCAGACGGGTATGGTCATCAATTTCATCCTGTCCACAGGTGTGGGCCAGGGTATCTCACCTGTAACAAGGCTGTAAATACGTGTGAGTACCCAAATGGCTCCGGCATACAGCAGTGCACACGCGAGGATGAACAGCGGCGACATGGAGTCCAGTAGGGCCGAAGGATCTTTCATGTATTCAAGTGCTCTGTTGTTCAGCGGGGTGTGCCACTCCTCATACAGGAATATATTGGCTCCGAACAGGAAAACCAGTCCGCTGTAAAAAAAGGTGTTGAATGCGACGATACCCTTTTCAAGGTAACTCCGCATGCTGTCGTTGGCAGCCCAGCCGGCAAACCAGGTCAGCACGGGCAGGAAAATCAGATAACCGGCCATACTCAGGTCGAGCGGGAGTGCATGCCAGAGCGAAAACCAGACTGTTACCGGTTCGTCCGGGTTCCATTCGGTTGTAAACCAAAGTATAAACCATATTCTGAAAATGGCAAAGAACAAAAGCCAGAACAAAAACAGGCGCAATGGAAAGGTCAGGAAACGCAACATGACCGCAAAGTTCACGATAATTTGACAATACTGAAATAATGATAGCCTGCCGGGCAACTTTTTACCCTTTTCTGACGTCTGAACAAGACTGAAAATCGTGGTTTTTATGAAAAAAATACTGATACTTCTCACCTTCCTGTTCGCCTCGCTGCTTCGAGTCAATGCACAAACAGAACTAAAAGTCAGTCCGGTGGCACTGCTGTTCGGCGGACTTGCCCTGTCTGCCGAACAACAGATCAGTCCGTCTTTCGGCCTTGATGCGGATATTCTCGCTGCCGTTGACGGATTTGGCGCCAACCTGAGCGGAAAGTATTACTTCGACCCCAAAGTGGGTACAGACCGCTTTCATATCGGTATTTTTGCCGGTGGTATCACCTACAACGGGGTGGGTGGCGGTTTCCTGGCAGGTTACAAGTGGATTTCCACCAAAAGAATTGTGTTTGAGGCCGGAACGGGAATCGGAAGAACTTTTGATGGTGGCATTACCGGCTACGGAAAACTGCACCTCGGCTACCGTTTCGTCAAAAAATAATACATGTCGTCTCCCAAATCCATCGTCTCTGTTGTTCCGTCGCAAACCGAGCTGCTGCATTATCTGGGGCTCGGTGATGCTGTAACCGGGATCACAAAGTTTTGCATTCATCCCGATGACTGGTTCAGGAACAAGAAAAGGGTAGGGGGAACCAAAACCCTGCATCTCGGGGCAATCAGATCGCTGAAGCCGGACCTGATCCTGGCAAACCGAGAGGAAAACGAACGGTTGCAGATTGAGGAGCTGGCACGCGAGTTTCCGGTATATGTGAGCGATGTCAGCAACCTGAATGATGCGCTTGACATGATCAAAACGGCGGGCCGGCTCACCGGTACAACAGAACGGGCCCTGGAGCTGGTTCGCGAACTGGAAATCAGGTTCGGCGCGCTTCCCGCTTTCCCGCGAATACGCGCTGCGTACCTGATCTGGCGTGATCCGTACATGGCAGCCGGCTCAGGTACCTTTATTCACAGTATGATGGACAAGGCCGGTTTCGACAATGTCTTCGGATTTCAAAGTCGCTACCCGGAAGTCAAGGCAGAAATGCTGGCTGATGCAGGACCCGATGTGGTGCTCTTGTCATCGGAGCCCTATCCTTTCAGGGAAAAGCATCTGAATGAAATCAGTGCAATTTGCCCACGTGCCCGCGTTCTGCTGGCCAACGGTGAACTCTTCTCCTGGTACGGAAGCCGCCTTTTGCATACTCCCGATTATTTCAGACAACTCCGCAGGCAATTTTAACCTGTATATTTGCAGCATTAATCATCTCCGAAACTGTTTGCATGAGAATTAATAACGTCATACCCGCTCTTCTTTTGTCCGTACTGGCTTTCCAGACGGCTTCTGCCCAGTCTTCGGGCTTTTCTGCACCCGTTTCATCTCCTGCCCGCAAACCCGGTGAACTGATTGTTCGTCTGGCTCCCGGCACCGGCGTTGAAGAGGCTGTCCGCGACATCAACGCGCTTCCCGTTTCTGAAGGCACTGCCCGTTTCTCCCGAAATATTGTGGCTGAGTGGCGTTACCTCCTGATTGCTTTCGACGAGTCGCGCGTGAACGCCCCTGCGTTTGCAGCTGCCTGCGCAGCACTGCCGGGCATCGAGTCAGCACAACTCAACCACCAGCTGGAATACAGGGGCGTGGAACCCAACGACCCCGACTGGTATCAGCAGTCGGATATGACGCTGATCAATGCACCCGATGCGTGGCTCTCGTCCACCGGCGGACTGACGCCCTCCGGCGATACCATCGTGGTGGCCGTGCTTGAAAAGGGAGCGCTCTTCAATCACCCCGATCTGGCGGCCAACCGCTACTGGAACTGGAATGATCTGCCCGACGGACTGGACAACGACAATAACGGATTTCCCGACGACTTCGGCGGCTGGGATGTAGCCAGCTACAATGATGGTACCGGCAATAACGGCGCACACGGAACCGGTGTATGTGGTATCATCGGCGCTGTGGGAAATAACGGAGTGGGGGTCACCGGTGTGAACTGGAAGGTGAAAATCATGAATGTTTCGGGTGTTGAATACGACGATGATATTATAGAGGCCTATTATTATGTGTATGTGGTGCGCAAACAGTACAACGAAAGCAATGGCGCCAAAGGAGCTTTCGTGGTGGCCACCAACGCCTCATTCGGATACAATAATCAGTTCCCCGACTCCAATCCGAACTTTACCACCTGGTGCCAGCTGTACGATACCCTTGGCCATGTCGGAGTGCTGAATATGGGCGCTACCAGCAACCAGGACGTCAATGTTGATACCGACGGCGATATGCCCACTTCCTGTCCGAGTGAATTTCTCATCACGGTGACCAATGTGAACAAACTCGGATCAAGGGTGCCCGGCGGCTACGGGAAAACCTCCATTGATCTGGGAGCCCCCGGCACAGGCACCTACTCCACAACCAATGCAGGCGCAAATACGCCCGGCTATGGCAATATAGGAGGTACCTCCGCTGCCACACCGCATGTCACAGGAGCAGTGGCACTCCTGTACAGTATGGGCTGCGAGTCTTTCACCAGCGATGCTGTTTCCAGTCCGGCAGCCTGCGCACGCCGTATCCGCGATGTCATACTGAACAATACTGCCCCCAGTCTTTCACTGAAAGATATCACCGTCACAGGCGGTATCCTCGATCTGAAGCTCGCCCTCGGAGGCGTCACCGAACTTTGTGAAGGCAAGGTTGGACCGCTGTCTTTCCTGAAAATACGCAATTACCAGGACAACAATCTCGTCCGCCTGTACTACCAGACGCCACTTTTCTTCGCCTACAACTTCCGCGTGTTCAATGCACTCGGACAACTGATGCATGAAAAACAGATCATTCCCGACCAGTTTTCCGAAAATTACGTGGAATTCGACACATCAAACCTGCCAAAAGGGGTTTATATGTACTCAATCAGCAGAGGTGAAACCGTCGCAACCGTAAAAATTGTAAAAAATTAAAAATTAGATTTGTTTTTTTGATTCGCATTCCCTTATCTTTGCGACCCGAAAAACAAATGTTTGGCTCCGTAGCTTAATGGATAGAGCATCTGACTACGGATCAGAAGGTTAGAGGTTCGAGTCCTCTCGGAGTCACACAGTTTTGAAGTGTTTGAGCTTTGCTCATTTTTTGAAACTTTTTCAACTAGAACACTCAAATTTTACATTAATGTCCAAGATTTGCGACCTGACCGGGAAACACCCGATCTCCGGGAACCACGTGTCCCACTCCAACAGGAAAACGAAACGACGTTTCTTTCCGAATCTCCACACCAAGAAGTTTTATGTGCCTGAAACGGGCGAATGGATCACCCTCAAAGTGAGCTCAAACGCTATCCGCACGATTTCAAAACTCGGTATTTACCAGTATATCAAGAAGCTGGAAAAGAAAGGTGAAATCGTTTATTACGGAACAAGTGAATCCGGCATCTGATCAATCCTGACCTGAATTTTTAAATTACGCGACAACCATGGCAAAGAAAAGCAAAGGCAACCGCATTCAGGTGATCCTGGAATGTACAGAGCATAAAAACAGCGGTCTTCCCGGTACTTCCCGCTACATCACTGAAAAGAACCGCAAGAACAACCCTGATCGTATGGAACTGAAAAAGTACAACTCCATTATGAGAAAGTACACAGTCCACCGCGAAATAAAATAATTCATAAACCATCAAACTGTTGAAAAATGGCCAAGAAAGTTTCCAAAAACGCCCGTGTAGCCCAGCGTGCCGCAAATGCAGGCTCTGGCAAAGACCATGTTAAAGTGGTAAAGTCAGTCAAAGACCCTGTAACCGGCAAATACACCTACAAACAGGTAATGGTGCACAAAGACAAAGTCAAAGACTTTTTCGCTGACGCCAAGTAAGGTTCTGCCTTATACATCGAAGCCCCGGATTCTCTTCCAGATTATCCGGGGCTTTTTGTTTTCCAGGCTTTCCATACCAGTGTACTGATCATCATTCCCAGTATTGCCCCCCCGATTACATCAATCAGGAAATGCTGTACAAGAAATATTCTCGACACACCGGTGAGTACCGACAAAACCGCCAGTGTCAGCAGCAAATCCCTGTTTTTGCCTCCACTCAGCAAGGCCAGCATACAGTAAAGTCCGAATGCAGACATCGTATGCCCCGACGGGAAGCTGGTCTTCCCCCTGTTCAGCGCTACACCCGGTACCACTACCACCTGATCCGACTTGCCAATATTTTGAAAATGGGTGTATGGCCTGTCGGTTCCCGCCTTGTCCTTGACAATATACGAAACCGGTATAACAAGCAGCCCGGCGGCTATCACCGGGACAGCCATCCTGCGGTTGCGAACGAGATAATAAACGACTGCGATAACCCACATGTACGGCTCGCCCAGTCCGGTAATTATCCTGAATAATGTATTGAAAGGCTCAAACCGGAGATCATTCAGGAACAGTATCTCTTCTCCATAAGGGAGTGTGCCGGCTGCAATGGCTGCGGCAACCAGAAAAATACCGGCAGGGTAGAAGTACCATCTGTATTCCCTCATGCTGTTTCCGGGGTATTTTTCCTCCTGAACCGGGTTGAGAGCCAGAACATAAACCGGTCGAGTTTTTCATTTCTGAACAGTTGCGCGTCATTCATCGCCCTGGAAGTGAGATAGGCCCCCACAGGTATCATGCTGATACAGGGCATCATGGCCGCCCAGAACGGGGTCATGACGTTTGATTCGGCCAGTTTCCTGCACAAAATAGTCAGGAAGATAAATGCTACAAAGAAAATGATTGAAACCAGAATCGGATAGCCGAATCCTCCCTTGCGGATGATTGCTCCCATGGGCGCGCCAATGAACAGAAAAACAAAGCACACAAGCGCAAAGCTGAATTTGATATACAGCTCGTAACCTGTTTTGACCCACTCCAGCCTCCTGCTTTCTGTCTGGGCGATTCTTGTCTCAACGCTGCTTTTGGCTATGCCGGAGAGTGTCTTTGCTTCTTTGAGGAGGTTGTATCTGAACTGCCCCTGGAATGTTTCTGCGAAACTGGCGTACTCATTCAGCGCTCCGGTTATCTCCTGTTTGGGAATCACTGGTCCGGTACTTTGCTTCACAGCCGTTTTCGGAACATTGCCCGGATGTGGCTGTGCAACAGGTTTTTCCAGTTTGGGTGGTTCCACTCTTCGCCGCAGGTTCAGGGTGATATCGTCCACTGCCGACTGGCCGCCTTCTCTTATTTTGTTCTGCAGCGAATCCATGTTGGCGCGCAGCTCGTTCATGGTCAGCGCTCCCCGCTGTCTGGAATATTTGTCTTCGGCCGACCTGACGAGCTCGAACTCTTTCATGTCCCACACTTTCGTCCAGGAGCCGAAACGGGTTCTGACGAATGGGAATTTCTGATTCTGCCGCACGTTCTGCTGTGCGGAGGGCTCCTGATACTGGGTACCCCTGAACAGGTTCATCACGAAATACCGCTTGTCGCGCGTGGTGTACATCTGCCCGCTGTCGGCCAGAATCTGGTTCATTTTTGTTTTTCCGGCGTTGGTATGATCCTCAATCATTACACCGGATATGGTTTCGCCGTCTTTGGCCTTGTCGCCAATCCTGATAACAAACTGCCGGAAGTCTTCGTTAAACACCCCTTTTTCCAGGGTAAGGGCAGGCTTCTGACGCCTTATATCGGTAAGTCTCGACTTGAATTTGGCCGTAGATTTGGGGATGATGAAATCGGAGCACAGATAGGAAAAGAATGCAACACCGGCACATACGATAATCAGTCCGGCCATTATCCGGATCAGCGGCATTCCGGCCGACTTCATGCTCGACAGCTCATACCGTTCTGCCAGATTTCCCATCACCATGACGGAAGCTATGAGTACGGCAATGGGCAGCGCCATCGGGAACGTGGATACCGACATGTACCCGATCAGTTCCAGCATGATAAATATATTGACTCCCTTTCCGGCTATTTCATCAATATACAGCCACAGGAACTGCATCACCAGCACGAACAGCGCTATGCCGAACGAGACAAAGAATGGTCCGATGAAGCTTTTGAGTATGTAATTGTCAATCTTTTTCATGCCTTTTGCCTGCTCAGAAGTCGAAACCCGCTTTAAACGCTTTCAACTTTGAAATGGTATCTTCCGGGTTCGGAGCACTGAACACACTGCTTCCCGCTACCAGCACGTCTGCTCCGGCCTGCAGCAGCGACTCTGCGTTCTGCAGCCCGACTCCGCCGTCAATTTCGATCATCACCGATGCATTGGCGGTGTCAATCATTTCCCGGAGCTGCCGGGTTTTCTCCAGACTCCTGTATATGAATTTTTGTCCGCCGAAGCCCGGGTTTACCGACATGATACAAACCAGATCAATATCTTCTATCAGGTCGGCCAGTACAGAAACCGGCGTATGCGGGTTCAGGGCAACACCGGCCTTTGCTCCGGTTTCTCTGATCTGGTGGACTGTCCGGTGCAGGTGCGGGCAGGCTTCGTGGTGAACGGTAATCACATCTGCTCCGGCCTTTCTGAACGATTCTATGTATTTCTCGGGTTCGACGATCATCAGGTGCACATCGAGCGGTTTTTCAGCCATTTTCTTCATGGCCTCAACGATGAACATCCCGAAAGTAATGTTCGGAACAAAGCGCCCGTCCATGACGTCCACGTGAAACCAGTCGGCTTCAGAGCGGTTTACCATTTGCATTTCCGCACTCAGGCGGGTGAAATCTGCAGCGAGCAGGGAGGGGGCAATGAGGTGCTGGCGTGGCATATCAAGTCAGGGAGTTGCCCTTGCCGGGGCTTTGGGTTGAAAAAACAGTTTATTTTATGATCTGACCGAGAAAATCTGGTCGGGGCGCAAAATCGGCATACGACGCATTTTCAGGAACAGCTGTACGGTGGCGGCAACGTCCTTTTCGCAGTATTGGGCAATCCGGTCGAGATCCCGGTCTTCCCAGTACACTTTCCCGACATCGGCTCCGCTGATATCATCCTTGGGCGACGGAATCCCGAACAGCGCACACAGCAAACGCAGCGACGTGTAGTTTTTGATATCTCCGAACTTCCACATTTCCAGTGTGTCGAGCAGGTGCTTCACCTCCCAGGGTTTTTTGCCTGCTATGTCAAGCACCCGGGGCAGCGGCATCTGATTCACCAGCATCCGCCTGCATATATATGGTATGTCGAATTCACGGATGTTGTGGCCGCAGACGGCGAACTTCTCCGGACTGTTGAAATGTTTGTTGAGCAGCTCGGAGAAATCATCAAGAAGTGCCCCCTCCACATGATTGGTAAATGATTTCAGACGAAGTACCGGCTCGCTGGATCCGGGCTGACGGGTCATAAAACCCACAGAAATACAGATTATCTTGCCAAATTCTGCATAAATACCTGCCCTTTCTGTGAACGCATACGCAATTTCGTCCTGCTGCAGTTCAGCCTGTTTGAACATGCCCCTGCACTTGTGAGCCCACAAATCCTGAAGTTCATCGCTGAGTTCTTCAAAATCACCGGCTGCCGGGGCGGTTTCAATGTCCAGATACAGAATGTTGAACGGGTCGAATGATTCAAATACAGACATGACTTGTTTTTTTGACTGTTTGAACGCAAAGTTAGCCTCTTGGAGCGTCTCGCCGAACAGGATAAATAATTTTAATCTGCATGTCAGATATAAATATTTTTAAATCAATGAATTATATTTTTTATTCTGATAAATTGCTGAAAGATATTTCGTGTTAATGCAATAAATTTGCCGCTATTGATGTTATCCTGACAACTTTCAACATACAACTAACTATGACGAACTACAATTCGCCCGGCACGCCGCCCCCCTTTCAGCCGTCCACCGGCGACAGCAACAACAAGAATCTCATGCCGATCATGATCGGTATCATAGTCGTTCTGCTCGGTCTGTGTGTCTATCTTTTCGTATCCAAAAAAAGCGCTACAAACTACTTGCAGGGACAATTGGACGAACAGGCGGTAGCACTGGCAGAGCTTGACACAAAGTACAAGGAAACCTTCGCCCAGCTGGAGGCGCAGAAGGGCCAGAACGTACAGCTTGATTCCATGGTAAATGCCCAGCTTGCCCAGCTGGAGAGCCAGAAGAACCAGATCGCCGAGCTGATTCGCGGAAGGAAAGACTACAAATCTGCCATGGCCAACTTCGACAAGCAGAAGAAAGAGTATCTGGCACAAATCGAAGAGTTGAAAAAACAGGTGGGTATTCTGACCGAACAAAACACGCAACTGTCGCAGGAGAACGAGCAGCTGAACAGTTCCCTCGGGGAAACTCAGTCAAAACTCAGGGAAGAAAGCGCTGCCAAAGCCTCTCTTGCAAATGAGAAAAACAACCTGGAAGCCGAGCGCAACAAGCTGAGTAAAAAGGTTGATATTGCATCTGCCATACGGGTAAAGAATATCACAACCAAAGGTGTTGATGTCAAGGGAAGCAAGGAACGGACAAAGAGCAGGGCAAAAAGGGTTGACAAGCTCAATATTTGTTTCCGCACTGAAGCCAACGAGGTGGCTGCACAGGGAGAAGAAACCTTTTACCTGCGCATTATTGACCCGTCGGGCAGTCCGTTATCTGTGGAAGAGCGCGGCTCGGGAGTTGCCCAGAACAAGCGTTCCGATGAAGAGTTCCGTTATACCACGGTTGCCACCTGCGACTACTCCAACGAAGAAACTGACGTTTGCGCCGCATGGGAACCGGGCCAGAATTTCGCCAAGGGCAAATACAAGGTAGAGGTTTACAATAAAGGCTATCTCGTGGGTACGGGCAGCTTCAATCTGAAGTAATGTTCCGGTGAGTACATCAGGCTGTATTCATAAAAATATCCGTTAAAAAAGGCCCGCCAGATTCATATCCGGCGGGCCTTTTTTGTTGGTGTTCGCAAATCAGATCATTGCGTCGAGCTTTTCCTTGAGGGCTTGCTTGGTAACAGCTCCCACCACTTTGTCCTTGAGTTCGCCTTTCTTGAAAATCAGAAAAGTGGGTATTCCGCGAACATTGTAGTCAGTCGGGGTTTTCGGGTTGTCGTCAACATTCAGTTTTCCTACAACAGCCTTTCCTTCGTACTCTTTCGAGAGTTCTTCGATAACCGGAGTCATCATACGGCAGGGACCGCACCATTCTGCCCAAAGATCAATCAGGACTACTTTGTCGCTTTCCAGCACTTCCTTCTGGAAGGTTGCATCGCTGAATTCGTGTGCCATTTTTGTTGAATTAAGGTGATTTAGATCGAAATTTTGAGTGTGTCTGATTAAACACATTTCAAGCCGGATAAGTTGCAAAGGTACGAAAAAAGTCAGCGGCTTTTAAGTTCAATTACCTCAAGTCCTGAAATGACACCCCTGTCAAGTGTAAATCGCACCAGGGTTTTCACCCTGTGCCAGCCCTGACTCCCGCATGCTCCCGGATTGATGTGAAGGAAGTTCAGTTCACGGTCGGGCATCACTTTGAGTATATGCGAGTGCCCGGATATGAAGAGCCCGTTCACCGGGGGATTTTCCTGCAGCATTTTTTTTACTCTGGGGTTGTATTTTCCCGGATATCCGCCAATGTGTGTCATGAAGACGGGTACTCCGTCGCAATCGAAGCGAAGGTCGAGGGGGAACAGTGCCCTGATACGTGCGTCGTCTATATTGCCGTAAACACCCCTGAGTGGCCTGAAATCCTGCAGTCGGGTGATGATATCCATGCTGCCGAAATCGCCTGCATGCCAGATCTCGTCACATTCGGCGAAATGCCTGAATATGCGTTCATCAAGTTCGCTGTGTGTATCGGAAAGCAGGCCTATTTTGGTCATCAGCGTGATATGTTTTAATTTTGCAACAAAAATGAGCGTTCAGACCCGTCATCTTTTTCTCGCGTTGTGTTTGCTGGCGCTGGCTTCCGCCTGCCAGCGCAAACAGTCGTGCAAATATAAACCCGCCCCGGTATTTGAGGCGGGCCTTCCGCACATCCTCAGTTACCAGTATCAGCAGGATGGTTCCCGCTCTCTCGAAACAATGGAGCTGGACAGGGGAATTCTGCTGGAAATAACTCAGGATGTTTGTGCCGACACCCGTCAGGAGTTCCGTTTTACTGTGCCCGGCAATTTCACCTCCATGCCTGATTCGCTCTGGCTCAGGGAGGCTTCCCGGCAGTTCGTTTTTCTGAGTTCCTTTTCCGAAAAGCAGTCGGCACTGCAGGCCTGGGGTGATGTTATCGAACAAATGCGGAGTGATATGAAGCTGGGGGAGGACAGGGAGGTAGAGCCCGGTGTTTTTGTGCGCGTTGACAAGGTGGTGAGTCCGGAACAGGGGGTTCTGATGGTAGTACTGTCTCAGAAAGGAGAGTGAACTCAGTGACATTCGTACCCGGCCCCGGGTACAGCCGACTCGAACAGCGACAGGTCGAGATGCAAACCGCGCATGACAAGCAGTACCCCTGCAATGATCAACAGTACAGGCTGCACTATGCCCAGTTTTTGTCTGAGACGGTTCCCGGTTTTGTTGCCGAGCAGACTGACGGTCAGCAGCATGGGCAGAGTTCCGGCACCGAAAAGCAGCATAAATATCCCTCCACCGGCTGCCTCCATGGTGGAAATGGCCCCCGCCAGCGCTCCGTAAACGAGTCCGCAGGGCAACATTCCGTTCAGTGCACCCAGCGACAGGCTTGTCTGGTAGCCCTGTTTTCCCATCGCCCTGCCAATCATTCGCTGAACGGCACCTGTGTAGCGTGAAAATCCGGGTATTGAAGCAACGAGAAATTCGAAGCGCCAGATGGTGAAAGCCATGACAATCAGAAAAAAGCCGGCTCCGATGGACAGCCCCTTCTGAATACCGGCAAGAGCCACGCCCTTGCCTATCGTTCCGGTCAGTATTCCGAGAAGCACATATACGACTATTCTGCCTGTGTGATACACTGTCAGATGCTTCAGCCCATCACTGCCCCCCTTGTGGTGAAACGGCATGGCGAGAATAAGCGGCCCGCACATGCCGGCACAGTGAAGACTGCCGGCAATGCCGAGCAACAGGGCAGCGCTCAGTATCTGAAAAGAAATCATTATCCGGCGATGAAAAAAGAAGACTCCCAAAAGTAGGGAGTATCCCCGGCTTCCCACTCTATTTCCACGTGCCACCTGCCGGGAGCAAGTCCTGAAGCGTCCTGTTCCGGCAGATTTCCATCGGTGAATGACACGGTAAAGTCATCGCTGGTTGTAGCAGAACGGAAGAATCTGGCCTTCCCGGCAGCGTTTTCCATGTTTTCCGGGAAGGCGACGGTGATGGAATGATTGCCGATGTCATATCTGACTTCAGGTTTTCCGGCCAGCAATTCGGTGTTCTGTTTTCTCTCAAGGCGATCCTGATAGTTCAGGTCCAGTTTGTAGTAGTCCTTCTGAACCAGTCCGGGGTCATGTTTTCTGGAGGCAAAAACCACACCAACCATAAAAACGGCGAAAGCGACATATACCAGTGCTATACCGGTTCCCCAATTCATTTTCATAGTGTTACAGATGATTTTGTTGCGAAATTGTTTTCATCGGGCGGGGGCTGGATACAGTCGCTGCATACAACCCCCCGGAGTATTATCGCCCCGGTCCCATGAAATTGGTTTTAACTTTGTCAATTATCTTGCCGTTCGAGATCACTTCGATTTCAAGCGGTGTTTTACGGCCGGTAACCTTGTCGGAAGCCATTTCAATGAAGAATGTGCCCTCGGTTTTTCCACCTTTGGGGATGGAAGACGGTTCGTTGCCAATAAACTGAATTGTACCGGCTTCATTTTTGACTTTCAGTTGTATCGAAAGCTCCTGTGAAGTCTTGTTGATCAGTATGTAGTTGTACAGGTTGGTCAGGTGCGTCTCATCCTTCTGCTGGTAGGTTTGTCCGGGAGCGCGAAGGATAATACTTTCCATAACACCGCGTTTGGCAATCAGGAATACATCAAGCGTCAGGAGAGCGACGAGCACTGCTGTGTAGGCATATACCCGGGGCGTAAACAGTTTTCTGCTGGATGTATCAATCCCTGTCATGGAGTCATACCTGATGAGACCGTGCGGTTTGTTCACCTTGTCCATGATATCATCGCAGGCATCTATGCAGGCGGTACAGTTGGTGCACTCCAGTTGCGTGCCGTTGCGAATATCTATACCGGTAGGGCATACTCTGACACAAAGGCCGCAGTCAATACAGTCACCCTGCGAGCTGGCGGATGCTTCAGCTGCCAGCTGACGAACAGGTTCAGCCGGGATGCCCGTTTTTTTGTGTTTTCCGCGTGGTTCGCCTCTCTTGTGGTCGTATGCCACCACGATAGAATCTTTCACAAGGAGTACGCCCTGAAGTCGGCCATACGGGCAGATGGTGGTACATACCTGCTCGCGCAGGCGCGCAAACACGAAATAGAACAATCCGGAGAACACGAGCATGGCGAAGAATCCCGGAAGGTGTCTGGAAACCGGCTCCACAATAATCTGTATGACGTGATCCACTCCTATGATATACGCCAGAAAATAGTTGGAGACTACTACCGAAATTGCGAAGAAGATGCCGTGTTTAAGCGCTTTTTTGCGAATTTTTTCGGAAGTCCAGTCGCTCAGATCCAGTTTTCGCTGTTCTCCGGCATCGCCTTCAATCCAGTACTCGATCCGCCGGAAGAACATTTCCATAAAGACCGTTTGCGGACAAACCCATCCGCAGAACAATCTGCCATACACAACGGTGAACAATATGATAAAGACGATGAATGTGATCATCGCCAGTACAAACAGGTGGAAGTCCTGGGGAGTAAACAATAATCCGAAGAGCATGAAACGGCGCTCCAGGATGTTGAACTGAAGGAATTGCTCGCCGTTAACCTTGATAAACGGAACAGTGAGGAAGAGCAGCAGAAATATCCAGCTTACCCGGACACGGGCGTTATAAAAACGCCCGCCGGGTTTTTTGGGATACAACCATATTCGCTTGCCTGATTTGTCAACCGTGGCAATATGATCGCGATATTCTTCTGAATCCCCGATTTCGGGGCTGAGGTTGTTATTTTCCATATCAATTTGTTCTACTTGCCGGATGTAGCCGGGGTAGTTGCCGTTGCTGCAGGATTCTCGTCTTTCCAGATTTCCCCCTGTTGAGCTTTGGCATTGGGCGGATTGGTGCCTTTCAGGGTAAGGATATAACTGGCTACCTTCTGCATGTCAGAAGGTTTGAGTTGCGAC
Organism: uncultured Bacteroidota bacterium; assembly: GCA_903836265.1. GTDB lineage: Bacteria > Bacteroidota > Bacteroidia > Chitinophagales > Saprospiraceae > M3007. The sequence continues at coordinate 13,865 of CAILQK010000134.1, forward strand.
TGCCAGGCTATCATACCTTTTTCCGGTACACCATATTTGATGGTCCTGAATACGTTTTTGATGCCACCCCCGTGGATCCAGTATTCATCAGTCATGTTCGGGCCTACGCCACCCTCGCCTTTCTGTCCGTGACAGGCTGCGCAAACACTCCTGAATGTTGCTTCGCCCTCTGCAAGTGCCGCTGCATCAGTCAGTGCCGTTACACTTTCTTCATTTACAGCCTCTGCCTTGCCGGCAAGTGCCATGGCCTTTTGCTTTTTGGCAATTTCCATTTCTGTTTTATACTCTTCGGACGACGATGGTCCGTTACCGCCAAAGTGGTAGTAGTACATGTATCCGCCAGCCCAGATGATGGTAACAACAAACATGTTTACCCACCAGGGCGGGAGGCGGTTGTCGAGCTCCCGAATACCGTCGTGAGCATGTTCGAGCAGGATATCACCTTCCTTTTCGATGGGTATCGGGTCTTCCCAGTAGCGCTTGCGCATGCGCGTGAAAAAGTCTTCCTGCTCAAGCTCTACTTTTTCTACTTCTTCGGGCAGTTCAATACCCCGTTTGGCAGCTTCCAGCTGAAGAAGTCGCCTTGCCAGCATTCTGTTCGCTCTGCCTATGGTCAGAAGAGCGGCTGCGAGCAGGATAATGGCCACTATGCCGATACCGGCGGTCATGATGTTGCTGAATTCGGCTGAGGCAGCAGAGGCCGGAGCGGAAGCAGCCGGGGCCTGTGAAAAGGCAATCCCGGTCAGCAGAGCCGCCGGCACCATCACAAGGAGGCGTTTATGGTTCCGTGCTTTCATATCTTGAAGGAATCAATTTTAGTTGAATTAATCTTCCAGCGGAAGGTTGGACATGTAATCAATCTGCTTTTTGCTGGTTACCATAATGCGGATGATGGCTCCACAAAATGTGGCGAAGAACAACAGGAGGGTGACAATTCCAAACCACTGGATTCCCTCTACTGACTGAAGCAAGTATTTGTACATGTTATATTGTTTTATGGTATCCCGGTATCCGGACCTGCCGGCACGGATACCGGGACAACCGGGTGCTTTGTTATCTGGTTGCTTTGATATCGGTGCCGAGTCGCTGCAGGTAGGCAATCAGGGCCACAATCTCTTTGTTTTCCAGACCGGAGTCTTTTACGCCCTGATCTGCCAGGTTTTTGGCTACTTTCAATGCCTGTTCTTGCGCATTCTGAACTGCGTACTTTTCAAAATCGCGCGGATACGGGGTGCCAAGTGTCCGGAGTGCTTCAATTTTTCGCGGCAATCCTGTCAGATCCAGCTGGTTGTCAGCAAGGAGCGGATAAGCCGGCATGATGGAACCCGGCGACATGGATGCGGGCTCTATCATGTGGTTGAAGTGCCAGCTGTCAGGGTACTTTCCGCCTTCGCGCCAGAGATCCGGACCGGTACGTTTGCTGCCCCAGAGGAAAGGACGGTCGTATATGTACTCTCCGGATTTGGAGTATTCGCCGTAGCGCTCGGTTTCGGAACGGAACGGACGAATCATCTGGGAGTGACAACCCACACAGCCCTCCCGGATATATATGTCGCGGCCGGTCAGTTCAAGCGGAGTATATGGCTTCACTGAAGAAATCCTGGGAACCTGACTGTCCACAAATACCATCGGGATAATCTGAACTATACCACCCACAGAAATCATGATGGTACTCCACAGAAGCATCTGCATCGGGCGGATCTCGATCCAGCGGTGCCAGTGTTCACCGGCAGCGGCATGGTGTACCTCGCGGGCCGGCGCTTCGGCAGCCTCATTGGCAACAAATACCCCCTGACCAGCAGTTTTTATCAGGTTGTAAACCCCCAGCAATACACCGGCAAAGAAGAGCGTACCGCCCACTGCACGCATGGCGTACATCGGTACAATCTGGGTGACTGTATCGAGGAAGTTGCCCCATGCCAGGGTGCCCTCCGGCGTGAACTCCTTCCACATCAGGGCCTGCGTCCAGCCAGCCCAGTACAGGGGCACTGCATAGATGATGATACCAAGTGTTCCCAGCCAGAAGTGCATATTGGCGAGTTTGACCGAGTAAAGCTGTGTTTTGTACATGCGCGGCCAAAGCCAGTACAAGGCTCCAAAGGTCAGGAAACCGTTCCATCCCAGCGCACCCACGTGTACGTGCGCGATCGTCCAGTCGGTGAAGTGACTGATTGCATTCACTGACTTGATGGACAGCATCGGGCCCTCAAAGGTGGCCATGCCGTATGCTGTGACAGCCACAACCATAAATTTGAGAACCGGATCCTGACGCACCCGGTCCCACGCACCGCGCAGGGTGAGAAGACCATTCAGCATGCCGCCCCATGACGGAGCAATCAGCATGATACTGAAAACGGTACCGAGCGACTGTACCCAGTCGGGCAGGGCAGAGTACAGCAGGTGGTGCGGTCCGGCCCAGATATAGATGAAAATGAGCGCCCAAAAGTGAATAATAGACAGTTTATAGGAGAAAACCGGTCTGTTGGCAGCTTTGGGCAGGAAGTAGTACATCATACCCAGATACGGTGTTGTGAGGAAAAATGCCACAGCATTGTGACCATACCACCATTGTACCAGTGCTTCCTGAACCCCCGAAAAAATCGGGTAGCTTTCGGTAAGTGTTACCGGTAGCTCGAGGCTTCGAACGATGTGCAGAACCGCAACGGTCACCCAGGTGGCTATGTAGAACCATATTGCCACATACAGATGGTTTTCACGGCGTGTGAGAATCGTTCCAAACATGTTGATCCCGAAGATAACCCAGACCAGCGTGATCAGGATATCCAGTGGCCATATCAGTTCCGAGTACTCGCCGCTGGTTGTCAGACCAAGCGGCAGTGTTATCGCTGCCAGCAGGATGACGATCTGCCAGCCCCAGAAGTGAACCCAGGAAAGCATGTCACTCCACATCCGCGTCTTGAGCAGACGCTGCAGCGAGTAGTAAACACCCATAAAAATACCGTTGCCAACAAATGCGAAAATAACCGCATTGGTGTGGAGCGGACGAAGGCGGCCAAAGGTGAGCCATGGGCCGAAGTTGAGAGACGGATAGATGAGCTGGAGGGCGATAATCAGGCCCACCAACATACCCACCACGCCAAAAACAAAAGAGGCGATCCCGAAGGCGCGGACTATTTTGTTGTCGTACTGAAATTGTTGAACATTACTCATAGGGAAGGCTTTAGATCTTCATCTTGTTTAACTGCAGAAGGAACATCGTCGTCGAAAAGCATCCGGATGGCCGGCGTATGATCGTCGTCGAATTGTCCGTTTCGGGCGGCAAACAGGTAAGCCAGCAGAAAACCTGCCGCCACTGTAAGACTCACGAGAATCAGGAAGAGCATTATCTTCATATTCACCCGGTGGTTGTTTTGTTTTGAAATCGGGCACAAGGTGGCCCAAACACGGTTTTTTGGGGTATGACGAACGTCAGGGCAGGGGGTGATTTTTATCTCTGGCAGCAAATTCTGATCAGGTTCTTACTTCTGCATTACTGCGTCAGCCATCGCATTTCTGAATGCCCTGAATTGTTTTTTCAGGTCACTGTCGGCATCCGTACCATAGTTGATCAGGTAAACCATGGTGATGTCTTTCTCCGGAAACCAGTACATATCTGCCGTATAGCCAAGATCGCGGCCGCGGTGACCGTAGGCATATTCGTCAGGTGCCCGCTCCAGAAAATCCCGGAAAATACCCAGCCCGTTGGCTCTGCTGTATGTCTCAACCGAATCGGTAAAAGTGAGCATCTGACTGAGGTATCCCTGAGAAAGAACTCTTTTTTCGCGTACCAGCGCTTCTATGAATGTCTGAAGGTCGAAAACGGTGGAGTATAAACCTCCGTAACCATTTCCGCTTCCTGTGTTGTAATTGGTTACATTCAGGATAGTACCGTTGTTGTGCAGGTCGAAATATCCCTGTGCCGTGTTGGGAGGCAGATTGTCGTGCCAGTAATACCGGGTATCATTCAGTCCGAGTGGCGCAAGTATTTTCTCGCGAAGTACCACTCCATGATCCCGGCCGGTTGCTGCTTCAACAGCCATGGCCAGATACACAAAGTTGGTATTGGAATAGGAGGCATCTGTCCCGGGAGCGTATTCGGGCTCGTCTCCATATACAAATTCAAGCAGTTCTTCCGGGTTCCATTTTTTATCCGGATTGTTGAGCAGTGCGAGGTAAAAGCCGTTGTCTGAAATGACGTCACTGATGCCTGTAGTATGGTTGAGGCACATTCTCAGGGTACTCTCGCGGGCATTCCTCACAGGATCGAGGTATTTTGCAGGTATCCATTTGCTCAGCGGGTCATCGAGGTCAAGTTTGCCCTCTTCGGACAGCTTCAGGGTGAGCGCGCCAATGAAGGTCTTGGTAATACTGGCTGCCTTCGATACAGTACAACTGCTCATTGGAATCCCCTGCGATATATCTGCCAGGCCAGAAGCGCCTGTCCATACGCCATATTGGTCCCGTACCAGCGCTGAAATGCCGGGAAGACCGTTTCCCGTATATTGATCGAGAACAGCCTGATACGCATCACCCCGGGGGTGATTGAGTGCGATTGTTGAAGAACAGTCAGATGTATGGCCTATTTCCTTTTCACAGGCCTGAAACCCAGGCGCCAGAATGGCGATTGCCGGAATAATGATATATTTTTTCATCGTAAAATGTATTGGGATGTTCAGAAAATCATGGGGAAAGCGGCACCTATGTGCAGTACAGCAGCAGGCGCCATGGGCACGTATTTCCTGATGAATGGCATCTGCAGGAAGAACTGGTAATCAAGGAAAAATCGGGGTGCTTTCTCTGCAGCAGGTTTCTGGTAGCTCAGTCCAAAGGCCGTTGATCCCATAAATTGAGGTCTGCCCCAGTTCGTTTTTTTTCTGTAAACGCCCTCTTCAAGCTGAAATACTTCTGTACCTGTGAATGCATGCAGGTAGCCGGCACCCAACCGGAATTCGGCGGCGGTGCCTCTCCAGACTGACCGTCTGTAACCGGCCTCAGAATAAATCTGTACGCTTGTTTGTATGTACTGGTGATAGTAAAAGCCCGCTTTGACCGTCTGGAAAAACCGGTTTTTCGTACTTTCATTGTAATAAAACTCTGTTCCCGCGCTTAATCCGGGGTGAAGCGGTGCAGTAATCAAACTGAATGAGGGAAGCTGTGCCCCGACATTGAAAACGGAAACGATCAGAGGCTTGTCCCGCGGATGCTTTTCCACCGATTTTTGAGCGAACAATCCCTGGGCGAACAGGATACTTGCCAGGGCGATAACCGAACCATACAGTTGTTTTTTCATGGTAATCAGGTTTGTCTGATGAATTGATGCAGCAAAATTGGATGTATTTCAGGTGGCAAATCAATGACTTTGGTCGCTGACAGGAGGGATAGATGTCATGCGCGGGGTCTCTGATCTGCTCCGACCTTTGCAGAAAATTTCATGCCCATGAAAAAGGAAAGGATAGTCATTCAGAACCTCAAATGCAGCGGATGTGTCAATACCATCGTGCACCTGATGGAGTCATTCCCGGAGGTATCTGATGTGTCTGTATCGCTGGAGGATGCCAGTGTCTCGTTTACGGTGCCAGACAATCAGCCAGCCGAAAAGTACCGGCTGGCTCTCACCGGGGCAGGTTATCCACCGGAAGGGGAAGACAATACGCTTGGAAGCAAAGCAAAATCGTACGTGAGTTGCGCGATTGGCAGGATGAAGTGAAGTTGGTCAGGAGCGGCTCAGTAATGCCATGTAAAATCCGTCGTAGCCCTCGTCCTGTGGCAGGATACTGTGCTCCTCCAGCAGGGTAAAGTCTTTGCCTGATTCTGATTGAAGAAACTGCTTTACCTGTGCACTGTTTTCGGAGGGCAAAACGCTGCAGGTCGCATATACCATTCTGCCACCCGGTTTGAGTATCGGACTGTACGACTGCAGTATTGCCTGTTGTGTTTTTTCCAGTTCGGTTACCTGATCAGGAGATAGTTTCCATTTGGTATCCGGATTACGCCTGAGTACTCCCAGTCCTGAACATGGTACATCCAGCAACAGGCGGTCTGCGGTGCCATGCAGGCGTTTGATGACCTTGTTGTTTTCGATGACCCTTGTTTCGATATTGGTTGCGCCCGCACGACGCGCCCGCAGACGCAGGGCGTCGAGTTTCCATTCAAGGGTATCCATGGCAATTATCAGGCCTCTGTTCTGCATCAGTGCCGCCAGATGGAGGGTTTTCCCGCCACCACCGGCACATGCATCTACCACCCTCATACCCGGCCCGGGCGCCAGCAGGGGTGCAACGAGCTGGCTGCTGTAATCCTGCACCTCGAACATTCCCTTTTTGAAGGCTTCTGACTGGAAGACGTTTTTTCGCTGACTGAGAACCAGCGCATCTCCACTCCCTGCCTGTTCACAGAAAATTTGTTCGGCAGCCAGTTTTTCCTGCAGCGCTTTCCGCTCTGTTTTCAGGCGGTTTGTCCGCAATACAACCCGGGCAGGCTGATTCAGTGCATGAATGGTCTTTTCCCACTTGTCTCCCAGTTCTTCCCGTCCCAGTGCATCAAGCCATTCCGGAATACTTTCCCGGATCGCACGGTTGCCTTTCAGTTTGTCGTAATCGTCGAGGATGCGCCGGTAGTCGAGCCGTGAAAACTCCTGGAATCCGGGTAACGGTTGCTCGCGGGTAACGACGAAATGGATACCGCATATTTGCCAGAAATCCCATACACTCCCCGGCTGCCTGCCCAGCAACTCTGTGTAAAGCCGGTAATATCTGACTATCTCATAGGTGGATTCGGCAATAAAGGCCCTGTCGCGACTTCCCGCTTTTTTATTGTTGCGAAGTGTATGTTCTATGACTTTGTCTGCGTACCTTTGTTCACAGAATATCGAAAACAGCGCTTCCGCTACCGAACGGACAAGCAAAGGCTGAAGTTGAATTGCTTTTCTCTCAGACATGCGGGTTATTTGAGGAAACTGGAGTCGGATACAAAAAAAATGCCCCCCTCCGAACATTTTCGGAGGAGGACGTCATCAAAACACGCTTCATTTTAAACCTTTATCGTCGAAATTTACTTTTCAAAAGTAAATTCTCACAATCAAAAAATTTTCCCAGCAAAGTTAACGGACTTTTTTAACTCCGGAAACTTTAACAGGATTTTTTTTAATTTTTTTAATTCGAGCGACGATGTTTTCCAATTTCTGGATTCGAAGGCGCCCGGAGATTTCTTTTCCGAATTCTCATGCCCGGCGTCTGAATGAAATTGCATTGCAAAAATATGTTATATGTGTGTTCGGCACAAGGGGTAAATACTGACAGGCGGTTCTGACTTATATAACGGTTGATATCCAGCGCTTTCCGGTTATATAAAGCAGGAGGTTGCACCTGAATATGCCGTATGCTATTCAACATCTCCACAGTAGGGCTGCACAGTATTCCCGATGAAGCCGGCTTTGTGCCTTACCCGTCCAGTTCTGCAAAAAATCTTCGTACCTCGGTGGCTTCTTTCGGTTTGATACGCCCTGACAGGATAAGTCGCAGTTCCCTTCTGCGGGCTGCACTTTCGAAAAGGTTCTGCTCTTCTGTTGAAAGAGGCGCCACCGGCGCCACAGGAATGGGTGTTTTGCGGTCGTCGTCCAGTGCCACGAAAGTGAAGTAGGCGTGGTTGCATCGCCGTGCATTCTGTCCCTTCAGGTCGTTTGCAAACACTTCGACAAATATTTCAACGGATGTATTGAAAGCTCTTGTCACGCGGGCTTCCAGCGTGATTACATCGCCGAGGCGGATCGGGTTTTGAAAGGAAATATGGTCAACTGCAGCGGTGACTACATGCGCTTCGCAGTGTCTTCCTGCGCATACCGCGCACGCTATGTCCATCCAGCGCATCAGGTAGCCGCCCATCAGGTTGTTCATCGGGTTGGTATCGTTGGGCATGATCATTTCTGTCATGACCGTGCGGCTCTCCGACACTTTTTTGGGAGACAGGTCTCTTGTCTGCATTTATCAGATTTTTTGGGTGGCGTACTTGCTGTTCAGCAACAGGAACCAGGCGCCAAACAGTACGCCACTGAAAAACAGATCACCCAAAATTGTATTGCCGAGGAAGGGCAGTCCCGCAGTGTAGCATGCAATCAGACCGGCAATATTCTGCGGATAAAAAGTGCTTCCGTACCACACCGAGAAGTTGGTTACCAGGAAAAATATCAGCGAACCGCCAATGCTGGCCATCACAATGCGACCCGGTTTCATGTTGTTCCTGACGAATGTCAGCCCGAGCAGTACGACCATACCAAACGCGGCATAAATCCATCCGGAAGTGAAGAAGACGAATCCGGAGTAAAATTCGCTGTAAATAACGTTGTTCAGGAACAGATCGCTGAGGAACAGTGCTGCGAACGGCACTCCCGGTGCCAGAAACTTCCTGTTGAACGCGGCCGCTCCGAACAGTCCGATAGCAGCGATGGGCGAGAAGTTGTAAGGCGGGAAGGGAAGCAGGTTGAGCATCAGTCTGGTCAGGACGGCAATGGCTACAAGAGAAAGGGCAAGTCTGAGTTTCATCGTACGTTATTTTCCGATTTCGGAGCAAAGATAGGGCGAACAGGTGTCGCTTTGAGCTGTTTTTCCAAAAAACAGTTAACAATGCTCATTGTTGGCGTATTATTGCACTCTTTTCGCACCTTTCTGAAGCAAACTGACATACTTATGAGATTTTACAGCTTGTTGTTTCTGCTGCTTTCCGCTTTTCCTTCTGCCGTTTTTTCCCAGCCCGACCGCTGGCAGCAACGCGCCAGTTATCAGATGAATATTGATATGGATGCCGCAAAAAACCAGTATCACGGCACTATGAAGCTCGACTACACCAACAACAGTCCGGATGTACTCGACAAGGCTTTTTTTCACCTTTATTTCAATGCCTTCAGGCCCGGCAGTATGATGGACGTACGTTCCAGAACTATCGCGGATGCCGATCCGAGGGTGGGAAGCCGTATTTCCAGACTGAAACCGGACGAAACAGGATGGATTCGTGTTTCATCCCTGAAAATGAACGGGAAACCGGTGCCCTACTTCGAAAATGAGACCATCCTCGAGGTGGATCTGGCCGGAATGCCAGTGGCTGCCAGTTCGACAGTATCCTTCGAGCTGGAGTGGGACGCCCAGGTGCCGCTGCAAATCAGGCGCAGCGGTCGCGACAGCAAAGAGGGTATCGAACTCTCCATGACGCAATGGTACCCCAAACTGTGTGAATACGATTATCAGGGCTGGCACTCCAATCCATACGTTGCCCGCGAATTTTATGGAGTCTGGGGCGATTTTGATGTAAAGATTTCCATTGACAGAAATTATGTGGTGGCTGCCGGCGGTTATCTGCAAAATCCCGAACAAATCGGGTACGGTTATGAAACACCCGGAATGACAGTGAACCGGCCTGCCGGTGATAAACTGACCTGGCATTTCAAGACGCCCAATGTACATGATTTCGCATGGGCCGCCGATCCTGACTATACACAGTCGGTGCTCAAAGCTGACGATGGAAGTATCATGCGCTTTTTCTGGCAGAAAGGCAAAGGGTACGACGAGGCCTGGGGCAAGCTCCCCGCTGTCATGAACAGGGCCCGTACCATTATGAACGAACGATTCGGAAAATATCCATACAATGAATACTCCTTTATCCAGGGCGGCGATGGCGGTATGGAGTACCCGCTTGCAACACTCATTACCGGCGACAGGCCGCTCAATTCGCTCGTAGGTGTAGCTGTTCACGAGCAACTGCACTCCTGGTATCAGATGATTCTGGGCACCAACGAAAGTCTGTATGCCTGGATGGATGAGGGGTTCACGTCCTATGCAGAAACGATTGTCGAAAATGAACTTTCGCGGGAGGGTCTTCTGCCCGGAAAGGAGCCGGATCTCAACCCGTTTGAAGGCAACTATACCACTTATTTCCGCCTTGCAGCCAGCGGAAAAGAGGAACCGCTGACTACTCATGCA
>CAILQK010000135.1 GCA_903836265.1 uncultured Bacteroidota bacterium
CGTGGTAGCAAATCCTTCAGGAAACACAAACAGACCCCTGTCCAGATAAAACTCACAGGTATTTGAATCATACAGCAGTTCATCCGTGATACCGTACAGGAAGTTCATGGCGCCGCCCATATACACATCGCCGCCCTGATCGCTGCCCACAATCACATCGCCACTGCCTGTGGAAATATTTTTTGTGGTGGTGATACAGGTTTCCATCTCGGTGGATGAATAGGCCGTTGTGCTGGACTCGATATTGAAACCGAGGTTGGCTGTCACGTTTACTTTCAGCGAAGTGGCAAAAAACGGTGTACCCATGGAGGTTTCAATCTCAGGACCGAGGTGTACAGTAACGCCGGCACTCAAATCCTGCGCACTGCTGGCTGAAAACGACCAGTTCTGACAGGTAGTCTCGCCACTTTCCACAAAGGCACTCGATCCATCACCCGGAGGATCGTGCAGAATCAGCATAGGAATATCCGGGGAGGTGGATGTGAACGTCGTCTGGCGCGGACGACGGCCCAGCACCACGGCATCCAGCGTTTCGGTGGCCTGCTCATCGTGCGCCTCGGCGGTTACCTGCAGAAACTTCTTGTACGGAGCCGCGATATTGGGCTCCTCTACCCGGAATTTGTGCTCCAGACTGCCCTCGGTCATCAGGGTATCAAACTGATTGAGGTGCGCAATATCGTTATTGATGGTCAGTTTGGCGGTATCCACGTAACAGCGACCGCCATCGTAATCTTCATATACCTTGATAGTAACCTTGCCTTGCTGAAGCATGGTCATCATCGGATCGCCGCAGTCATTTGTGGGAAGTGGCGATATTTCCACGTTTGGAGGAGCGAAATAGATGAAATCCGTCGTGTCATTTTTCATCTTCAGATCCACCGTGGCTCCACCCTGTATCTGGAAGTAATTATAAATAACCGGATTGGAGTGTTCAATCACGGCTACCGTTACAGAATCGGGCGGTACGCCCTCGAATACGAACTTGCCATTGGTGGGCAGTTGTTTGATCTGCTCGTAGCAACCATTCAGGGTGGCCACTTTCACCTTCACGATAGAACCGTCGGGCACCACCGATTTGCGGCAGTAACCACCAGCCATCTGACCAATGACCTTGCGCTTGATCTGGTTGCGGAAAAGAATACCGGCTACCGGCGTTGAAATATTCTCCAGCTCCCAAAAGGCCGGATAGTAGGTATGCTCTTCAAACTTTGGCGTCAGAACAACATTCACGCCCGGCTCGAAATCTGCCGAGAATTTGCCATCTTCATCCGTGAATATCTGAGGAACAAAAGACCTGCCGTTCACCAGAATTTCCACTTTTTTCTGGAAGCAGTTGGTGTTTTCAAAACGAACATAACCACTCACCGGAATAGTGCTCTGATCGGTGAAGTCCACCTCGTCCACACTGGTACTCGAAGGATTCAGCGTAACCAGACGGCTTGATGGTGTGAACAGATGGGGTTCTTCCTCTGCAATAGCCACTACGGTACTGTAAGCAGCTCCATGTATGGTGCCGTTGCCCGTCAGAGAGAAACCGTAGTCCTTCACCTTCTCGCCACTTCCTTCATTGAGCGGGAAGTAGTTCATCAGGTCGCTCCGCTTCAGATCAGTGCCAATATTGGCCGCTGCCTGCAGATCGGGAAGCGATACCATACTGCTGTAAAACACCACATCGTCTATCAGACCGGAGAAGAAGTTCACCATCGAACTGCCGTTGCGGCCGGCGCCCATGGTCCATACAGAGCCACCCGAAAAGTCGGAAGCCACCCCGCTGAAGGTATGAGAGCCCACCAGATCGCCGTTACGGTACAGCGTCACGGCTGCATCGCTGCTGCCGGCCGGCTGGTCTATCACAAAAGCCAGACGATGATAGCCCATACCCAGTGTGCCAAAGTCATGCTGGTTGCCCCCCATCTCGAGGATGATATGCCCCGCATTCAGGTGCAAACCGAAGTGGGTAATGCCACCGTCCTGCTTGGTGAGGATGCACTGGTTACCCGAACAATCGACTGCCTTTACCGTTACCTCTACCGTGGAACTGTCGGCCAGATCAAAGTCGGC
>CAILQK010000136.1 GCA_903836265.1 uncultured Bacteroidota bacterium
AAAAAGTAAGGTGTTGTATTGTTCACCACTGAATCCGGTCGTCGCCACAGTACAGATTGAAGCCTGTTGCTTTCACAAATCCACAGACGGTGATACCGTAGGCTTCTGCCAGTTCGAGGGCGGCGCTGCTGGGCGCACCCAGCGAACACACGATTTGTACACCTGCGGCGAGCGATTTCTGGATGAGTTCGTAACCAAGCCGACCACTGAAAACAACAATATGCCCCGACAGCGGCAGTTTGCCTGCCCGCAGGAATGAGCCGGTCAGTTTGTCCATGGCGTTGTGTCGTCCCACATCTTCACATCGCAGGATATACTGGCCGGAGGCATCGGTGACTGCCACGGCATGTGCCCCGCCAGTCGAGTCAAATAACCCCTGGCCCGATCTGAGTATTTCAGGCATGAGGCAGATAACCGAAGCCTGCACCCGCATATTTTTCGGAATGATGTTGGGTGCCTCACCGCGGTCTTTGAACCGTCCGCACCAGCCACAGGCCGAGCTGATCGGAAACCGGCGCAGATGTGATGCCTCGTCATACGCTGTACCGGGCGACAGCTCGGCCACCACCATGTCGGTGTTATCGCCATAGCGTATGCCCGACAGATCTTTGGGGCCAGCAATGATGCCCTCGGCGAACAGCCAGCCAGCCACCAGATTGAAATCGTCGCCGGGGGTTCGGAGGGTAGAGGCCACCGCGCTGTGCACACGCGCGCCTGCGCGCCCGTGACCGATGACAATCTCCAGCGGCATCTCGGCGATGATCGTGTCAGTGATTTCCCCGGAGCCTGTTATACTGTTGTGCCGGATAATCTGCTTTCGGACGATTCCGGTTTCCTGTTTGTTCATAATTCATCTATTTTTGCAGCTCAACTCAAGCTGTGATGCACGAAACTTATTCCGAAAAGGGCCACAGGGCCATTGCATTCCATTCAGCACCGCAACCCTCGTTCAACAAGAATTTTGATCTGCTTATCCGGCAAATGCACCAGTACAAGGCATCCGGTTATGAGACCTATATATGTTCCGACAATCCGAAGCAGTTCGACCGCCTCTCGGCCATCTTCAGGGAACTGAATGCCAAGGTAGAGTTTTTGCCGGTACAAATGGCCATTCACGAGGGCTTTGTTGATGATGATCTCAAGATCGCTGTTCTGACAGACCACCAGATTTTCCAGCGATATCACCAGTACAGGATCAAACAGGGCTTTTCCAGGGAACAGTCTCTCAATACACGGCTCCTCCGCGAGCTGTCTCCAGGCGATTATGTTACGCATATTGACCATGGTATCGGCAAGTTTGCAGGCCTGCAGAAGATCGAAATAGGCGGGCAGATGCAGGAAGTCGTCAGGCTGATTTACAAGAACAACGACATCCTGTACGTCAGCATTCATTCACTGCACAAGATAGCCAAGTACGTCGGACAGGAAGGAACTCCCCCACAATTGTCCAAAATTGGCTCGGATGCCTGGAAACAGCTCAAAAACCGCACAAAAAAGAAGATCAAGGATATTGCGGCGGAGCTCATCAAACTGTACGCCAAACGGCGGACGGCTCCCGGCCATGCTTTTCCGGTTGACGGCTATCTGCAGAACGAGCTCGAGGCCAGTTTTATCTATGAAGATACGCCCGACCAGTCAAAAGCCACTGCCGATGTAAAAGCAGATATGGAAAAAGACTATCCCATGGATCGCCTGATTTGCGGTGATGTGGGTTTCGGCAAGACGGAAGTGGCTATCCGGGCGGCATTCAAGGCTGCCTGCGACGGCAAGCAGGTGGCTGTGCTGGTACCTACCACCATTCTCGCCCTGCAGCACGCCCGCACCTTCTCCGAAAGATTGTCGGAGTTCCCGATAACCGTTGATTATGTCAATCGCTTCAGGACAGGAAAAGAGAAGAAAGAGGTGCTCGAAAGGCTCAAGGCCGGGAAGGTGGATATTATTATAGGTACACATGCTCTCCTGAGCAAAGACGTACAGTTCAAAGATCTCGGGTTGCTCATAGTGGACGAAGAGCAAAAGTTCGGAGTGGCAAGCAAGGAGAAACTCCGCTCCATCAAGGTAAACGTGGATACACTCACTCTAACCGCCACGCCGATTCCCCGTACCCTGCAGTTTTCACTCATGGCCGCCCGCGATCTGTCGGTCATCCGGACGCCGCCCCCCAACCGGCAGCCCATACAAACAGAAGTAAGGGTATTCAACGAGGATCTGATCCGGGAGGCCATCATGACCGAGTTCAACCGTGGCGGACAGGTTTTCTTTGTACACAACCGTGTGCTTGATCTGCCAGGTATAGTTGAAGCGATAAAAAGAATTTGTCCGGAAACCGATGTGGCCATGGCTCACGGCCAGATGGATCCTGAACACCTGGAGCAGGTGCTGGTGGATTTCATTGACAGGAAGTTCGACGTACTGGTTTGTACCAACATCATCGAGACCGGACTTGATATCCCGAATGCCAATACCATTATCATCAACCGGGCGGATATGTTCGGACTGAGCGATTTGCACCAGCTCCGGGGCAGGGTGGGGCGCTCCAACCAGAAGGCCTACTGCTACCTTTTCGCTCCGCCGCTGTCGGTACTCACCCCGGAGGCACGCAAGCGCCTCAAAACAATCGAGGAGTTCAGTGATCTGGGTTCCGGTTTTTCAGTGGCCATGCGTGACCTCGACATTCGCGGTGCCGGCAACCTGCTTGGTGGAGAGCAGTCTGGCTTCATTGCCGACATAGGCTTCGAAACCTATCAGAAAATTCTGGATGAGGCAATTCAGGAGCTGAAGGAAACAGACTTTAAAGACCTTTTCAAGGAAGAGCTTGCACAACGCGGGTCCTATGTACGCGATGTAACCATCGAAACGGATGTGGAGATGCTGATTCCTGACGAATATGTCAGCAATATTCAGGAGCGCCTGAACCTGTACACCGAACTGAACAATATCCGCGATGAAGATGGCATTGCCGCGTACGCCAAACGGCTCGAAGACAGGTTTGGCAAGATGCCCGGACAGGTGGGGGCGCTGTTTGACGGGCTGCGCCTGCAGTGGCTGTGCAAGAAAATCGGATTTGAGAGGCTGATTCTCAAAGGGGGCAAACTTCGATGCTATTTTATCAGCGATCCGCAGTCGTCGTTCTTTGAAACGGCACAATTTCAGTTGCTGCTGGCCTTCCTGCAAAAACATGGCCGTGTAATGGGATTGTCGCTCAAACAGACCAACAAGGAGCTGATTCTGGTACAGGATGAACTTCGAGGTGGTTTGCCGGCGGTGAAGCGACTGCTGGAGCAACTCACGGAGGTACTGGCAAAGGAAGCTGCCTGACAAAATTTTCTTTTTGGATTTATTTTCTTATTCATACTTTGCGCGGAGAATTGCTCTCAAGGGCAACGAATCTTTTATTTTAACTTCTGTATTTGACTGAAATCAATCTGATCATGCTTTTTCAATCAAGCCTGCAACACTTCCGCTTCTCTCTGCTCACGCTTTTTTTCAGTTTATTTATTCTGAATTCAAATGCCCAGAACCTTGTTTCTGTGACTTATCTGGGTGCAAAAACGCAGGGACAGATACTGAGTCAGTTCAATAACCTGCCGTTTATCCAGTATGGGGCCAGGTATTACCGCATTGCCTATACCACACATGATGTGCAAGGCGTGCAGGATACTGCTACCGGACTGATTGCCGTTCCGGATAACCCGAGCCGGAAATATCCCCGTCTGGTATATCAGCATGGTACAGCGGGTTCCAGAAACGGAGTGCCTTCTCTGAATTACGACGGTGGAGAGGGGCAGGTTGGTTTGCTGTTTGCCGGTCTGGGTTACGTGGCTTTCCTCCCCGATTATCTCGGTCTGGGGCTTACATCAAGGGGGTTTCACCCGTACGTACACGCGGCGAGCGAGGCCTGGGCGGCCCTTGACATGCTCCGCGCGGGCGACCAGTTTTGTCAGCAGCTGCAGGTATCTGTGAATAACCAGTTGTTTATCACCGGCTATTCGCAGGGTGGACACGGTGCCATGG
Organism: uncultured Bacteroidota bacterium; assembly: GCA_903836265.1. Classification (GTDB taxonomy): domain Bacteria; phylum Bacteroidota; class Bacteroidia; order Chitinophagales; family Saprospiraceae; genus M3007. Next base: position 4,015 of record CAILQK010000136.1, read on the forward strand.
CACTGCACAGAGCTATCGAAAAAGACCCTTTGAACGAGTTCACAGTAACAGCAGCGGCCCCGCTGTCGGGTCCGTACAGTATTTCGGGCGTAATGCGCAACCTGATTCTGACAGATACAGTGTATTATTATCCGGCCTATATACCGAATACCGCGCTTTCCTATCAGACGGCCTACGGCAATCTGTTCACGCAGGTAAACGAGATGTTCAGAGAGCCTTATGCCACGCTCATTCAGTCGTTCTATGAAGGGAATATCACGCTGTCTGCCCTGAACGATGATCTGATAGACGCACTGATTGCCAATGAGGGCGCCAGTCGTCCGTACCGCATGATGCAGCCGGACTATGTAAGCGCCGTGCTTGCCAATCCGCAGCATCCGGTCAATATTGCTCTTGCTGACAATGACACCTACAACAACTGGTTGCCGGAGGCACCCATGCGTATATTATATTGTATGGCCGACGATCAGGTGCCGTTTATGAACAGTATTGTTGCGCGGGACACACTCACAGCCATTGGAGCACCTGATTTTCAGGCGCAGGATGTATTGCCCACGGGCGATCACGGCGACTGCTATGTTCCGGCCATGACGGGCACACTTTTCTTTTTCCTGGGCTTCCAGCAAATCGGAACGGTTGACACCGGGGAAGAGCAGACCACCGGGTCGCTGTCGGTATCGCCCAGTCCTGCTAACGACGCTGTGACGATAGAGATACCAGTCCGCGGTCATTTGCGGGTGGTTGACATGGAGGGGCGTCTGGTTCTTGAACGGGCAGTGGAAGCTGGTCGGGAAACCCTGCAGGCAGGCTCGTTTGCACCCGGTATGTATGCGGTACTGCTCGGCAGCAGTTCCGGAACCCGGATGGGCAGACTTCTTGTTGGCCGGCAATAATCAGGAAAAGACCAGGAAAGTGGCGCATCCGGCGAAGTAACCGATCAGTGCGAGCCAGGAAATGCGTTTCAGATACCAGAAAAAGTCTATTCTTTCCATACCCATGGCAGCTACTCCGGCGGCGGAGCCGATGATGAGCACGCTGCCACCGGTACCGGTGGTATAGGCCAGAAATTCCCAGAAATAATGATCTGTGTGGTACTGTTCGAGTGAATACATTCCCTGTGCGGCGGCTACGAGTGGCACATTGTCAACTACAGCAGACAGGAGGCCGATCAGTGTCACAATCACGGAGTCGTTGCCTACCGACTGGCTCAGCCAGCTGGCCAGGCTGCCGAGAACACCCGTAGATTCCAGTGCGGAGATACTTACAAGGATGCCGAGGAAGAACAAAATACTGGGTGTGTCAATTTTCCTGAGCGCATGGGCAACGGAATAAAAGTCCTTGTCTTCGTCATTCTTGCCACTGTGAATAAGTTCTGTGAGAATCCACATAATACCCAGTCCGAGCAGTATGGCCATGAAAGGAGGCAGGTGTGTAACTGTTTTGAAGACTGGTACGAACAACAGAGAGCCGAGTCCGATTGAGAAGACAGCCAGTCGCTGCCGATCCGAGGTGTCGGTATTGTTTTCTTCTTTGTCGGGCGCTTCAATCCGGCCTTTCAGTTTCCGGGAGACGATAAAGAGCGGAACCAGCAGGCATACGACGGAAGGAACAAAAACCTTCAGCATGATATTCAGGGCGGTGATCTGACCTCCGATCCAGAGCATGGTGGTAGTCACATCTCCCATGGGCGACCAGGCGCCGCCGGCGTTGGCTGCGATGACAACGATACCTGCGAAAAAAAGACGCATCTGCTGGTCTCCGATAATTTTACGGAGCATGGACACCATCACAATAGTTGTTGTGAGGTTGTCAAGAATCGATGACAGGAAGAAAGTGATGACGGCCACCATCCAAAGCAGCTTCACAGGGCTTTGGGTCTGAATCCTGTCGGTAATAATTTTGAAGCCATCGTGTGCATCAATGAGCTCCACAATAGTCATGGCACCGAGCAGGAAAAAGAGTATGCCTGATATTTCGCCGAGGTGTTCAGAGAGGTGGTGAGTAACAAGCTCCTTGTCGCCGGAGAGCATGATGTAGAAAGTCCAGCAAACGACCGCCGATACCAGGGCACTGGCGGCTTTGTTGATTTTGATGGTGTGTTCGAATGCTATGGCGATGTAGCCGACTACGAAAGTCAGAATTATAGCTGTGGTCATGTCCTCAACTGTTGAGGCTCATACGGAGTTTGCGTTCAACCTCGTCCACGGTGTCTCTGAAGCCGGCATCGGTATCGAGCATATCCTGTAC
>CAILQK010000137.1 GCA_903836265.1 uncultured Bacteroidota bacterium
ACCGGTTTACATACTTTGAAATCGGTTTTTGGGATGGCCTCTCTCCTGAAGCAGGAGGGGGGCTTTTTTATTTTGCGGACTCTGCGCCGGGATGATAAATCTGCTGATTAGCCTGCTCCGTCTTATCTTTGCAGCGTGCAAATGAAAGGTAAATTCCTGTTCGGGATTCTGGGTATGATCCTGTTTGATGCAATCGGCGTGCCACTCGGCGGATTGCTGGGTTTTATTGCCGGATCGTGGGCGGGACATCATATTTTTGATATGCCCAGAGAAAAACTGGAATCAGAAAGAACTTTTGACGCGCACAAAAAACGCCAGGGAAGATTTTTATATCATGTATTTTCATTGTGTGCGAAAATAGCCAAGTCGGACGGAGCGATTACAAAAAGCGAAATTTCTCTGATGGAGAATCTTATGCGCAACCACTTTCACATGAGCGACAGAGGTCGTTCAGAAGCAATCGGAGTGTGGAAGCGCGCGAAAGATTCGCAGATCAGTTTTGATGAGTATGCCCGTGATTTTTACAGTGACTTTGGCGGTGAAAGATATCAGATAATGAATATGATGGATTTGCTCTTCGCAACGGCGGCTGCAGACGGAAGCCTCCATCCCGAGGAAGAAGACCTGTTACTCAGGGCTGCCGGTATTTTTCATATTGGCAGGATGCAGTATGAGCGTATCAGGAGCAGATATTTCTACACACAGTCAAAGCAGTACAGCCAACAGGCATCGTGGTCGCCGCTGGACCCGCACTATGCTATTCTGGGGGCATCCCCCTCAGACAGTGTGGACGAGATAAAAAGAAAATACAGGGCACTTGCCATAAAATGGCATCCTGATAAAATGGCTGCAGCAGGTGCCTCCCAGGAGGCACAGCGCCACGCCAAGGAAAAATTTCAGCAGATTAACGAAGCGTACGAAAAGGTGCTGGATTCCAGGAGATGAACGAAATTTCTGAAATAACACCCGACAGCAAGCGATACTTCCTGACACTGGCATACAGGGGTACCCGATACTGCGGCTGGCAAATACAGCCGAATGCTCCTTCCGTGCAACAAACCATCGAAGGTGCATTGTCGGTCATTCTGGGAACGGCAACACCGATTGTCGGGTGCGGACGCACGGATACGGGTGTACACGCGAGGTACTACACAGCGCATTTTGACAGCAGACAAGCGCTGCCCCCGACGTTTGTCAACGGTCTGAACAGTCTGCTGCCCGATGATATTGCCATTTACACCTGTACGGAGGTCAAATCAGACGCACATGCCCGGTTCGATGCCTTCGGGCGCAGCTATGAATACCACATTACATTCAGAAAAGATCCGTTCCAGCATGACAGAGCCTGGTTTTATCCGCTTTACAGGCAACTGGACATGGATAAAATGACAAAAGTTGCTGGTTTCCTGACTGAATTTGACGATTTCAAACCATTTTGCAAGTCGGATAGCGGACTTGACCACTATCGGTGCGATCTTCGCGAGGCGCGCTGGGAATATCTTCCGGACAACAGCGGACTCGTATTTCACATTTCTGCCAATCGCTTTCTGAGAGGTATGGTACGTCTTGTGGTCGGAGCCTGTATTCTGGCAGGGAAAGGACAACTTGCCCCCGAAGAAGTATATGATGCCCTTGAAAAACAGACGTCACCCGGAAAAAAACTCAGTGTGCCGGCGCACGGCCTGTTCCTGACTGACGTCCGATACCCGTATTTAAATTTCTGACACATGCAATTTTCATCCAGACTGATAGAGAAAGCTGTTGATGCCTTTTCAACATTGCCGGGTATAGGCCGCAAGACGGCCCTGAGGCTGGTATTGTATCTTTTAAAACAGGAGAAAAGGGCTACCGAGCAATTCACAGGTGCAATTGCAGCCATGCGTGAGGGGATAAAGGAGTGCAATACCTGTCACAACTACTCGGATAATGACGAGTGCCAGATTTGTGCTGATCCGCGGAGAGAGCGAACGGTGGTATGTGTGGTAGAGGGCGCAAGAGACCTGATGGCTATTGAAGATACATCGCAGTATCGCGGTTTGTATCATATCCTTGGAGGGGTTATATCTCCAGTCGAGGGAGTCGGGCCGGGAGAGCTGAACATTGACTCATTGGTACAGCGGGCACAGAAGGGCGAGCTCAAAGAGGCGATTATGGCCATCAGTCCGACCATAGAGGGAGAAACAACGATTTATTATCTGACCAGAAAGTTGCAGCCTCTGGGCGTTCAGATAACAATGATTGCAAGAGGAGTTGCCTTTGGCGGAGATCTTGAATATGCCGACGAGGTGACGCTTGGTCGCAGTATCGTGGCCCGGGTTCCCTACGAATCGAAATAGACGCTACTCATATCGGAGCGATTCTATAGGGTCGAGTCTGGCTGCTTTCATTGCCGGATAGAAGCCGGAGACAATACCCACAATCATACAAAGGGTGAAGCCGAGCAACATCCAGCCCCAGGGTATGAGAAAGCTCCCGCCAAGCAGTAATGTCACGATATTGCCAATCAGAATACCAAGGATGATGCCCACCAGTCCGCCAATCTGACAAATAATGATGGCCTCGGAGAGAAACTGCATCAGGATACTCTGGCGAGTAGCTCCGAGCG
>CAILQK010000138.1 GCA_903836265.1 uncultured Bacteroidota bacterium
ACACCGAGCAATGCAGCTCCGGAGGGCGAGCAGCCCTGCGCAAGTAACCCTGTGATTATTCCGGTGAGTACATCGCCGGCTCCGGCAGTCGCCATGGCAGGATTTCCGGAAGAATTGAACCAGCAGGAGCCATCAGGCAGCGCAACAGCCGTGAAAGCGCCTTTCAGTATTATTATCGCCCTGTAACGCTGTGCCATTTCTCGCTGAAGTTCATTCCTGGCAAAACTGTCCGGTGTTTTTCCGAAAAGTCGCTCAAACTCCTTCGGATGGGGTGTCATGATTGTATTTTCAGGTAACAGATCGAACCAGTCGCGGTTCAGAGCCAGCAAGTTGAGGGCATCTGCATCGAGCACAAGAGGCGTATGATACTGGCAAAGCAGTTTTTCCAGTGCCCGGGCTGTTTCGGGCGCCTGACCAATACCCGGTCCAACTCCCACAGCACTGAAATTATCCTGCCCGGGAATATCCGACAGGAATTGTGCCCTGTGGTCAGAACTGTACATGGCTTCCGGAACAGCCGTTTGCAGCACTGCATAGCCACAACGGGGCGTATGAACTGTCAGAAGACCCGCACCTGCACGCAGGCATGCCCGCGAGGCCAGCACAGCCGCCCCCATTTTCCCATAGCTGCCCGCTATGATCAGTGCATGCCCGTGCGTACCCTTGTGAGAGAATGTGTTTCTGGATTTTATCATTTTCTGCGCTTCTTCCCCGGTCAGATAGTGAAATGGCGTATTGGTGATTCGTCCGTAATCCGGGTGGAGGTGGATAGACCTGAATTCCCACTTTCCTGTGAATTTTTCATTTTCAGGGAAAAAGAATGCGCGTTTTGGTGTTTCGAATGTGAGTACCCTGTCGGCCCTGATAACTGCGTCTCCGGGGGTAGTCTGGTCAACAAGCAGACCCGAGGGTATATCAATACTGACCATTTCACCCGGATGCCCGTTCAGCAGTGAGATCAGTCCTGCCCATTCACCGGTGAGCGGGCGATTGAGGCCGGTGCCGAACAATGCATCAATGAACAGCGTATTTTCCGGCAATCCTGTTAAAAAATCGGCTGCCTCTCCGGCGTTTTTCAGCGTAGCCGGCGTGACGCCATCCTGCAGTAATGTCATTTGCTGATCAAAATCGGCAGAATGTCGTGTATCGAAGTCACAAACCGCTAACTTCGCGGCGAATTGAGATTCGTGCAGAAAACGCGCAACAGCCACGCCATCTCCGCCGTTATTGCCTGTGCCGGCCACAACGACAATTGGTCGCGACTGATCGGGATAAAGGGACATAAACCAGTCGGCAAATACACCGGCTGCTCTGTTCATCAGGTTGACAGATGAAACGGGCTCGTGTTCGATGGTGAACGCGTCCCATGCGCGGATTTGCGGAGCAGAGAATATTTTCATGGAAACAACACAGGGTAATTTTTTTAACGGGTTAAAAGTAGTGGAATTTGCCAGTGTTCTGGCTGGTCCGGCTGCTGGAATGTTCTTTTCCGAGCTGGGCGCCACGGTGATCAAGATTGAGAACAGCGCCACGGGGGGTGACGTTACCCGCTCCTGGAAAAATCCGCTGGAGGCTCCCGACGCACCCGTATCTGCCTACTGGAGCAGTATCAACTGGGGGAAACGGCATGTACTCCTTGATTTGAACAACGAAGGCGACCGTCTGACAGCCCATATGTTCGTGTCGGAAGCCGACATTGTCATTTCCAACATCAGGCCTTCATCGGCGCGGCGGATGGGTATTGATTCGGATACCCTGTGTGCAAAGAATCCGCGACTGATATTTGCGCAGTTAAATTCGTACCCTGACCCGGAGGATGAACGCCCGGCCTATGATGCCATATTGCAGGCGGAAGCAGGGTTTATGTATATGAACGGAGAGCCTGATCGTGACCCGGTAAAAATGCCGGTGGCTCTGATAGATATTTTGGCGGCACATCAGCTGAAAGAGGGCATACTGCTTGCACTGCTGAAGCGGGAGCAAACAGGCAACGGATCTGTGGTAACCACCTCGCTGATGGAATCAGCCTTGGCCTCTCTGGCCAATCAGGCAAGCAACTACCTGATGACCGGATTTATTCCCGGGCGAATGGGTAGCCGTCACCCGAACATTGCACCCTATGGCGATGTTTATACTACTGCCGACGGGAAATCTGTTTTGTTGGCGGTCGGTTCCGGGAGGCAGTTCAGTAGCCTCTGCGCATGTCTGGAGTTGTACGAATTGCCGGAACAGGAAACGTACAATACCAATTCTGTCAGGGTCAAAAACCGGGAGCATCTCAACAGACATATACAAAAAGCTGTCGAACTTCACAATCTCGACGAGTTGATGCACCTGTTCAACGAGCACGGCGTCCCTGCCGCGCGCATACGCAATATGCAGCAGGTGTTTGAGCTCCCCGGAACAGACAAGCTGATACTGGAAGAGACGACGGAAGAAGGAGTCCCGACCAAACGGGTGAAAACAGTTGTTTTTAATGTAAAATCATCCCAAAAATTTTAATTTCGTGGAGAAAAACATAATTCTGAGAGCACTTTCGACGGTGCGCGATCCGCAAACCGGCAGGGATATCGTTTCGGCCGGGCTGGTGGAAGACCTTCAGATAGAGGGCAATAATGTGAACTTCAGGCTGGTAGTGCCCAGCTTGCAGATGCAGGGGAAGTCTGAACTGAACTTTGCCTGTATGGGAGCTGTTGCCGGGTATTATCCCGATGCCAGTGTAAATATACATTTCATGACGAGGGCCTCCGACGGTATGGCCCCACCTCAGGCGTTGCCCCATATCAAACATATTATTGTGGTGGCATCCGGCAAGGGTGGCGTAGGGAAAAGTACGGTTTCCGTGAATCTTGCGCTCGGCCTGAAGCAACTCGGAGCCCGTGTCGGTCTGCTCGATGCCGATGTGTATGGACCCAGCATGCCCACCATGCTCGGACTGGTCGGCAAGCGTCCGCCAGTAAGGGATATCACAGGTGTACCCAAAATGTTGCCGCTGGAATCGTACGGAATTCCCTCCATCAGCATAGGTTATATCATTGAGGAGGAACAGGCGGTTGTTTTGAGAGGCCCGCGACTGGCCGCCATCATCAAACAGTTC
>CAILQK010000139.1 GCA_903836265.1 uncultured Bacteroidota bacterium
GGCAAGCTGATTGTTCGCAACAGTTTCTTCACTGGTATGACTACCCCGCTGAGTACGAACGCCACCAACGGTTTCAATATCAGCAACTGGGCTGCCGACAAGGCGATTGTGGCTAGCAATAACTCCGCTGATGCCAAACTGGTTGATCCGTTCAATATCAACCTGCCCAATCCGCGCCCTCAACCGGGTTCTCCGGTACTCACCGCTGCAAGCTTTACCAGCGACGCCCGTATTCAGGACAACTTCTTTACGCCGGTAAGCTATGCAGGTGCGTTTGGCCCAACCGGCGACTGGACATGTCCGTGGGCTTCCTGGACTACTCCGGGTTGCATTCCTGCTCCTACGCCGAATCAGGTACTTGTTTCTACGGATATCACCCAGAATACTACCTGGACTGCCGATAACGAATACACGCTCCAGGGCTTCATCTATGTTAGCAACTGCGCTACCCTGACTATTCAGCCGGGTACAGTAATCAAAGGCGACAAGGGCTCCAAAGGCGCACTGATCGTTACACGTTGCTCCAAACTGGTAGCTGATGGTACTGTTGACGCTCCGATCGTGTTTACTACGAACGACCCGAATCCTACCTACGGTTCTTGGGGTGGCCTGATTATTCTCGGTAATGCCCCCACCAACCAGACTTACAACGGCACAGCCGGTCTCGGTCTTATCGAAGGTGGTCTCGATCCCAACAAGGCGCTTTATGGCGGCAACGACGCCAATGACAACTCGGGCGTACTGCGTTACGTACGCGTTGAATACCCAGGTATTGCATTCCAGCCAAACAACGAGATCAATGGTATCACATTCGGCTCCGTCGGTGCAGGAACTACTGTTGATCACGTACAGGTTTCATTCGCAGGCGATGACGCTTACGAGTGGTTCGGTGGAACTGTCAACTGCAAACACCTGATCGCTTACCGTGCACTCGATGATGACTTTGATGCAGATAATGGTTATAAGGGCAATGTTCAGTACGCACTTTCTGTTCGCGACCCGCAGGTGGCCGACGTGAGTGGCTCCAACGGCTTTGAAATTGATAACGACGCCAGCGGCAGCGCAACTGCTCCCAAAACTGCTCCCACCTTCTCCAACGTGACACTCGTAGGCCCAACTGGTACTATTAACTCCAATTACAAGCGCGCCGCACACCTGCGTCGCAATTCCGAACCAGCTATTTTCAACTCGCTGCTGCTCGGAAGCTACCCTGTCGGTGTATTTGTTGACGGATCAACCACCACAACAAACGCATCCTCCGGATTGCTCGAGGTAAAGAATACACAAGTACACGGACCAGTTGACCCGCTCAGCGCCAACCCGACAACTTTCGATGTGGATGCATGGTTCGCTACCAGCGGCTGGGGCAACGCTATCAACGCCAGTGCCACCGGTGCCAACCTCCAGGATGCTTTTAATCTGGACTTCCCGAATGCACAGCCTACAGGTATCTCTTCTGCCCTGAACGCTTCCTCTTTCGGAGCCGCACGTCTGAATAACGCTTTCTTCGACAACGTATCCTACGTGGGTGCATTCGGTGGCGGCACCGGTTCCGACTGGACGTGTGGATGGGCCAGGTTCAAAGAGCTCAACAACAACTGTTTCGTTGGAACTGAAGAGGTAACCGCCTATATCAACGAGGTAAAACTCTTCCCGACTGTTGCCAACGACCAGGTTACGCTCCAGCTGAACATGGTGAAATCAGCTGACCTCTCCGTTGAAATATACGGTATGAACGGTCAGTACTTCGGCAGCCAGATCAATGAGAAAGTATTCGAGGGCGCTCAGCAGTTCACGCTGAATACTGCCACACTGCCACGCGGTTTCTACTTCGTCCGTATTCAGGCAGGTGATGCCGTAACCACAGAAAAGCTGATCATCGCAAGATAAATAACGGCAAGTTTAGTACAATAACCTGATGATTTGAGTCGCTCCTGCAGAGGGGCGACTCATTTCTTTTTTGCCATCCGGCCCCGCAACAGATGTGTACATCCGAATTATGGATAATTTTGCCAGCGCTACCGGAATATATCCGTAAAATAGCCCCCGAAACCTGACAATTGTAATTTCCCATGCTCAAAAACATCTTTCTCTGCTGCTTTATGCTGCTTTGCACGCTGGCAATGGCCCAGCGCCCTTCCGCAGCCGATTCCGCCTTTATTCGCGACAACTACACCAAAAGAGAGGTAATGATCCCGATGCGCGACGGTATCCGTCTGTTTACTTCTATTTACACACCAAAGGATATGTCAAAAAAGTATCCGGTTATCATGCGCCGGTCACCATACTCGTGCAGTCCCTACGGCGCCGACACCTACACTACCCGCATTCAGAATATGGATCTCGCCCGGGCCGGTTATATATTTGTGTTCCAGGATGTCCGTGGCAGGTATATGAGTGAAGGCAATTTCGTGGATGTACGACCCTACATCCCCACAAGTGACCCGTCGCCAAAGGGTAAAAAACAAACCGACGAAGCCACCGACACGTATGATACCGTTGACTGGCTCCTGAAATTCGCTACAGGCAATAATGGTCGCGTCGGGGTCATGGGTATCTCGTATCCCGGCTTTTATTCCACCATGGCAATTCTCGCCGATCACCCTGCTATCAGGGCTGTGTCTCCACAGGCGCCCGTTACCGACTGGTTTGTTGGCGATGACTTTCATCACAACGGCGCATTCTTCATGATGGACGGATTTGCCTTTTACTCTGGCTTCGGTAAGCCGCGCCCCGAACCCACTACCTCCGGCCAGCCGGGATTCAGCGACTGGAAAACACCCGACAACTACGATTTCTTCCTGCGCGCGGGCGCGCTGCGCAACCTGACCGAAAAATTCGGCATGAAGGATATCCCGTTCTGGAATGAACTTATGGAGCACCCCGACTACGATGCCTGGTGGCAGGCGCGCAACCCGCGCCCGCACCTGAAAAACGTAAAACCCGCAGTAATGACTGTGGGAGGTCTCTTCGATGCCGAAGACTGCTGGGGCGCGTGGAATGTATATAAATCTGTGGAAAAGCAAAACCCGGCCACAGCATCAAACAGGGTGGTAATGGGCCCCTGGGTACACGGCGGATGGGCCCGCGGCGCCGGCGACCGTCTTGGCGCAGTTACCTTCGGCTCGCGCACCAGCGAATTCTATCAGAAAGAAATCGAGTTCAGATTTTTCGAATATTATCTGAAAGATTCCGGCAAAATGGATCTTCCCGAGGCTTACGTATTCGAAACCGGCTCCAACAAATGGAGCACCTACGATGCCTGGCCACCAAAAGATGCCCGCCAGGTGAAATATTACTTCAGCGCTCAGGGAAAACTGTCCACCGCTCCGCCACCCAATGAAAGCAGAAGTCCGCAGGCCGACCGTTACACCTCCGATCCGGCCAATCCGGTACCGTATGCAGAGGGTGTACACCTTCGGAGAACGAATGAATATATGATTGATGATCAGCGATTTGCATCACGCAGGCCCGATGTGCTGACTTATCAGACTGAACCGCTGGGCAGTTCAGTAACCGTAACCGGTCCGGTAATCGCCGACCTGTGGACTACCCTGAGTACTTCCGATGCCGATTTTGTAGTAAAACTGGTGGATGTATTCCCGGATACCCTGCAGGGTCGTGAAAATGGTATCCCGATGGGCGGATACCAGATGCTGGTGCGCGGTGAAATTTTCCGGGGGCGCTACAGAGACAGCTTTGAACAGCCCAAGGCATTCACGCCCGGAACTGCAGCCAATGTAAAGTTTGAACTGCCCGATGTTTCGCATACTTTCCTGCCCGGACATAAAATCATGATTCAGGTGCAAGGCAGCTGGTTCCCGCTGGTGGATCGCAACCCGCAGCAGTTCATTGATATCTACAGGGCAAAAGACGAGGACTTCATCCCATGTGATATTCAGATGCACCGCGATGCTGGTCGCGCTTCGGGTGTAATACTCCCAATCCGCTGACAGGTTCAGTATCCCGGGGGACAGCGTGGCCTTTCGTGGCCACGCTGTCCCATTCAAGACTGTACTCTTTTTGCTATAATGTGCCAGATAAAAGGCTGTTTGCCTGCTTTTTGTTAATTATTATGCGATTTAAGCGAAAAAATATGCTATATTTTCTGCAATGTCTTTAGTTTTACGCACGAGTTTTAATATGTCAAAATGACGAACATGGTAAACATGAAATCTGCCCCCTTCATGATTGCGGTGACACTGTTTTCTGCAATCACCCTCACTGCCCAAAACTATCCCTCCAACCCGGAGCCGGGAGCATGCTATATCAAATGCCCGATTGAAGTCCTTCGGGAAATTGAAAAAGTTGTCACCAACCCGTCCTATCTGGAGTACAAGACTGTTGCGCCTGTCTATAAAACTGTGGAGGAGCGCGTGCTCGTACGCGAAGCCTCCAGACGCTTCGAGTATGTGCCGGCTGTATATCGCGAGGAAATTGACTCGATTCTGGTGGAAGAAGCTCACAGCACCTATACAATCAGTCCGGTTAAAATGATAGATACATTTGAGACTATCGTTCTCGAACCCGCATACGCGCGATTCGAAAACAAACCGATGATTGACGGCTGCAATTCACCCACCCCGGGCGAATGCGATGTAATCTGTTACGTCGAATATCCGGCTGTAACAAAAAATATTCCCGTAAAGCGCATCGTAACGCCGCCTTTCTATGCTCCCAAAGCAAAGGTCGGACAGAAATACAAAATCATCCGCCGCATGGTGATTGACAAACCCGCGACTGTCCGCGAAATCGAAATCCCGGCAGAGTATGTCACTGTACAGAAAAGAATGCTCGACCGCGATGCCATGGTGGATTCTACCCGGATTGCCTCCGTAGTTCGCGAGGAGGTCTTCCTCACCCGCGACCGCGACGACGAAGCTTCTATCTACGGATATGAATGGAGAAAAATTGAATGTGAACTGCTGGATTACAATATCCTGCCCATCTATTACGATGTCAACAGCGATATCCTGACCCGCGATGCCAAAGATGTGATTGACGAGAAACTTCTCAAACTGATGCAGCGTCGCCCTGAGCTCCGGGTGGAAATCAGTTCTCATACCGACTCCCGTGCTACCGATGCCTTTAACCTGGAGCTCTCCAATCGCCGCGCCAAAGCTGTGGTGGACTACCTGGTTTATCGCGGAATCCGTCGCTCCCGCCTCGAATACCGCGGTTATGGCGAATCACAACTCGTAAATCAGTGCCGCAACGGTGTTCAGTGCACTGAAGAACAACACGCCCAGAACCGAAGAACGGAATTCCGCGTGCTGCCCAGATAATACTCGGGCCACCACGCTGGTCACCATTAATGATGCAGAAGGCGTAACTCCGTCAGACAGGAATTGCGCCTTCTTTATATATCCAGCAGTTTCGCTGTATTCTTGAAAATAATTACAACGCGCCCAATAATATCGCCCGAACTGCGTTTTTACCGGTTATCAAAATTGTATCCGCTATGACATTTCCCGAATTTATTTCCCGTTTCGATCACGAAAACTCCATCGTATTGCTGGAGGGCAAGCGCAATGTTTTACCCGCCGATACAGAAAAGCTGATTGCTCTCGGTCGTCTGCTCGCCACCAGTACCAGGCAGATGATATTCAGAAGCGGGAATGCCGCAGGTGCCGATCAGCTGTTCTCCGAAGGGGTGGTATCTGTAAATGCTGAAAGGCTGCAGGTGGTTACACCCTATTCCGGACACCGAAAAAAGACGAATGTTGCTCTTCAGACGTACTCGCTGGAAGATATGAATCTGGCCGGGGAGCCGGAAGTGATATATCACTCCAGGGGTAATAAAAAGATGGAGAAACTGATAGATCAGTATGTGGCCGGCGACAGGAATCAGTACGCCATGAAGGCTGCCTATATCCTGCGCGATACGGTCAAGGTGGTTGGCGCACGTGGTATCGGTCCGGCCAGTACAGGAATATTTTATGATGATTTGTCGGATCCCATGTCGGGCGGCACCGGCCATACGATGCAGGTATGTGTGAACAACGGGATACCACTCTTCGATCAGCGCGTCTGGTTCGACTGGCTGACATGATATTATTCTCTCACTGTGTACCGGGTGCCCTCCTCCGCGAGGTATGTTTCAGGAAACTCCTCGCGCGCCTCCGCGAGATGGCGGACAGCGGTTTCGTATCTGCCCGAGATATGACCAATCAGTAAACGACCAACGCCTGCCCGGCGCGCTACACGGGCAGCCTGACGTGCGGTGGAATGGAATGAAATCAGCGCCTGCTCTTCATGATCATCGGCAAAGGTGGCCTCGTGGTACAGCAAATCAACTCCTGAAACCGTCTCGATCACCTTTTCCGAGGGCATGGTATCGCTGCAGAAAGCATACGAACGCAGCGGAGCAGGTGGCAGGGTTATTAATCTGTTATCTACAACACGGCCATCAGGCAATTTCAGGTCATTCCCGGCTTTTACTGAGCGTATGGCCGCAAAGTTTTGCCTGATACCATACAGATCGAGCGCCTCCGGACGGATGTTCAGCGGAGCGGGCTGCTCCCTGAACATCCATCCACAGGTCGGATTCCGGTGGCTGAGCGGAATGCTCCACACAGACACTCTTTTGTTTTCAAACACCTTGCAGGAAACAGCAGCGTCCACCTCCTCGAAAATCAGCTCGTAGGTCATGCGCACATTGCACACCCGAATCACCGTTTCCATTATCTCCCGCAGCCCCGGCGGGGAATAGATCGTCAGCGGCGCCTCTCTCTTTTTCAGCGACCAGTTGGTGATCAGTCCGGGCAACCCGAAAACATGATCGCCGTGCAGGTGACTGATAAAAATCTGGAGACAATGATCTGTTTTGACCCTGTGCCGGTAAATCTGCATCTGGGTGCCCTCTCCACCATCAATGATGAACTGACTTTTGCCGATATGAAGCACCTGAGAGGTGTAGTGCCGGCCGTGGAACGGCCCGCCCGATCCGTTTCCCAGTATGGTTACATTCATTTAATGGCAGTGAACCCCCTGAACGATTTTTCCACACCCTGCATGGAGGTAGTGCGATAATGCTCCAGCTCGATAATATAGTACTTCACACCGGCTTTTGCACTGTTTTTGAACAATTCAGAGAAGTTGATGGAGCCATCGCCTACTTCGACAGATTCTCTCTTTTCTGTATTGGCCATATCTTTTACGTGGAGCAGTTCCCAGCGACCTGGATACCTGGTCATCCATTCTGCCGGGTCATGTTTGGCATATTTCACCCAGTAAACGTCCATCTCCAGCGCAACGAGTGAAGGATCGGTTTCTTTGGCGAGCCATTCTGCAAGCAGACGACCATCGGGCCCTTTCTGTTCGTACTCAAAGTTGTGATTGTGGTAACCAAAGCGCATTCCCGCTTTCTTGCAATAGTCTCCGGCAGCATTGTAAACCTGAATCAGTTCAGCAATCCTTGGACGCTCTTCTTCAGCCATCCACGGAGCAATTACATATTTCTGTCCAGTAGATGCCATGTCATCAACGGCCCTTTTAAAGCTGTCGGAAACCGATTTTGTGCCGGAATTCCAGTCAGCCAGTGTAATCATGTGGTGGCATGAGGGCATCCTGATGCCATTGTCTTTCAGTGTTTTGCTGAAATCCTTCAGAGCCAGACCAAAAATTTTGCCATCCTTGTAGCCAAAGCCCTCCACATTCCGGTAGCCCATTTTTCCCAGCGCCTTTACGGTGCCCGTCGGGTCAGGTATCATGGCATCCCGGACACTCCACAACTGAAGCCCCAGACGCTTTGTCGGATATGAATGTTGACTGAAAGGCAAATCGTAAGCTCCCAGTGCTGCACCAGCCAGCGCCAGAGATGACACCTTGAGAAAGTCGCGGCGATTGTTATTTTTCATGTTGAGATAATTTTTGTGACAAAAAACAGGTATTTATACGAATAATCCCACATGAACTCCATTTTTTTTGCAATAATGTGTTATTAAATACATTTCAGATAAATAAACATACAATTTTCTAACTTTGGCCTCGATTCCTGTAACTCTGAAAACAGGGAATTTCCTGATCATGATTCAGACGCTGCATATTTCCGCCGAATGCTATCCTGCTGCCAAAACTGGCGGATTGGGCGACGTGGTAGGCTCTCTGCCCAAATATATGACCAAAGCAGGGGTGCTTTCTGCCGCCGTTATCCCGAAGTACGGACTGAAATGGATTAACGGAAGACACTGGGAAACGACATACAGGGGCGCCGTACGCTCCGACTGGCGTACCATCCCGTTTTCCGTTCAGCGGGAACAGTCCGGTGACCTCGGTTATCCGCTCTTCGTTGTGGATATTCCCGGATTGTATGACCGGCCCGGTATTTACAACGATCCCGGCGGATGGTCGTATGGTGATGAAGTCGAGCGCTATCTGGTATTCCAGCAAGCTGTGCTTCACTGGCTGCTTTCTTTTCCTGCAGAAAGCAGGCCGCAGGTGCTCCATTGCCACGATCACCATACAGGACTGATACCTTTCATGGTGAAATATTGCCCGGAATACCGGTCGCTGGAACATATTCCAACCGTCTTCACTATTCATAACGGACAGTATCAGGGAGCGTTCAGCTGGCGGAATAATCACCTGCTGCCTCTTTATTACGAAGGAGCAAGAGGTTTTCTGGACTGGAATGGCGCGGTAAACCCGATGGCCTCTGCTGTCCGGTGCGCCTGGGCAGTCACTACCGTATCAAAAAGTTACCTGTACGAACTGCATCAGTCAAGTATGGGGCTCGAACCGCTGTTTCGCTCGGAATGGCATAAACAGTACGGTATCATCAACGGTATAGACGCGCATTTGTGGGATCCGGAAACAGACCAGGCTATTCAGTACCGTTTGAACAAACGCGAAGGAAGAGACGGAATCCGCGACTTTAAAAGGGCCAACAAACAGGTGCTGTGCGACTGGTTCAAGCTGCCGGAAGACCAGCCGCTGATCAGTTTTATCGGTCGTATGGTGGGCGAAAAGGGTAGTGATATGTTGCCCGATGCCTATCGCAACTACATACATGCAGGAGGATCCGGCACGTTCCTGGTGTTGGGGACAGGGGAGGTCTGGATACAGAATCAGTTCAAAGAGATGACCTGGCAATATCAGGGTCGGGTGAATGCCGTGATTGATTACAACGAGGGACTCGCGCACCAGATATACGCCGGTTCAGATTTTCTGATTATGCCATCAAGGGTAGAACCGTGCGGACTGAACCAGATGTATGCCATGCGTTACGGTACTATCCCCATTGTACGCAGTATCGGCGGACTGAAAGATACGGTACCGGATATCGCAGAACCTGACGGAAGCGGACGTGGAATCCGCTTCGATCAATTTTCTCTGGATGATATCGGATATGCCATTCACAGAGCCGCTGCCATGTGGCACAACGAGCCGGGCATTACCGGGGCACTCAGAGAACGCATTATGTCCATTGATTTTTCCTGGGAACACGCCGTCAGGGAGTATTTTGCGGTTTACACGCGCACAGGAGCGCGGCTGATACCTTCACATTGAATCTGAAAACAATCCGGCGGACCCGGTGGTCCGTATTTTTTCATATATCAACCATTGTGACACCATGATAAAAATGATCAGTCTGATTCTCGGCGGCGGAGCCGGCTCGCGCCTGTACCCGCTTACCGAGCATCGCTCAAAACCGGCCGTGCCAATAGGCGGCAAATACCGTCTGATAGATATTCCTATCTCCAACTGCATCAACTCGGGGGTGAAACGGATGTTTATACTCACACAGTACAATTCGGCTTCTCTGAACGCCCATATCAAAAACTCATATAATTTCGACCACTTCACCCGCGGATTCGTGGATATTCTGGCTGCAGAACAAACGCCGGGAAACAGGGAGTGGTTTCAGGGTACGGCTGATGCCGTGCGCCAGAGCCGGCAGCACTACGAACGCCATGACTTTGACTATGTCCTGATCCTGTCGGGAGATCAGTTGTACCAGATGGATTTTGAGGCGATGGCAAAGTTTCATATCGCTCAGGGAGCAGATATTACAGTAGCGAGCCTGCCGGTAAATGCAAAAGACGCTACCGGTTTCGGTATTATGAAAGTAAATGCCGAAGGGTATATCAACAGCTTTATCGAAAAACCCAAAGCAGACGTACTGCCGGAGTGGTCGAGCGAGGTAAGTGCCGCCAACAAGAAGCAGGGGAAGAACTTTCTGGCCTCTATGGGTATCTATATTTTCAACAGAAAGGCTATCAGCGATCTGTTTGATGCATACCCCGATGCCACCGACTTTGGCAAGGAAATTATTCCCGCCGCAGTACGCGAGGGAAAGAGGGTGGCAGCCTACCAGTATGATGGCTACTGGACCGATATCGGTACAATCCACTCGTTTTTTGAAGCCAACATTGAACTGACAGATCATATCCCCCCATTCAATCTGTTTGATAACCGGCATATAATATATACCCGCGGCCGTATGCTGCCTCCGGCCAAGTTTTATGGTGGTACCCAGCTCAACCGGGCACTCATCGCAGAGGGATCTATCATTCACGCCCGGCTGATTGAAGGATCGGTGATTGGGATCAGGTCGCGTATCGGTGAAAATACGGTTATCAAAGATACTGTCGTCATGGGTAACGATTATTATCAGTCGCTCAGGGAAATCGCCACCAACCCCGATGAAATACCCCAGGGCGTGGGCCACTATTGCCACATCGAACATGCCATTCTCGACAAGGACTGCAGGATTGGCAATAATGTGGTAGTCAAGGGCGGAGCACATTTGCCCGATTCTGATGGACCAGGTTACGCCATCCGCGACGGCGTAGTTGTGATCAAAAAGGGTGCTGTCATCCCGGAAGGAACAAGAATTATGTAAACCGGCGTTCATTCAGCCCGATAATTTCCCGGCTGATGAATGTAAAAAAGCTTTTTTGTGCTTATTATTCAGGATAAACTCGTCAGCGATGACGTTGTTGGAGAAAACTTTATCTGCAACCTGTCGGCCTGCAAGGGCGCCTGTTGCTGGGAGGGCGACTGGGGTGCACCCCTGGACGAGGCGGAATTGCCTGTACTGGAGGCTATTTACGAACACGTCAAACCCTTTCTGAACCCGAAGGGTATTGCGGCCATCGAACAGCAGGGCAAGTATGTGTGGTACGATGACATGGATTCATACGGAACCACGCTTGTTGATGGTGGAGCGTGCGCATATCTCACGTACAGTGAACTGGGAATTGCACACTGCGGCATTGAAAAAGCCTGGGCAGCCGGCGTCGTTGACTTCAAAAAGCCCGTTTCCTGCCACCTGTACCCGATTCGCGTCGAGAAGTTTGAAAGCGGAACCGAAGCTTTGAATTATGACCGGTGGGATATATGTTCTGCTGCCTGTGAACTGGGCGACAAGGAGCGTGTACCCGTTTACAAGTTCCTGAAAGAAGCTCTTGTCAGGCGCTTCGGAGAGGAGTTCTACGATGAACTCGACGGGGCAGCAGCGTTTATGAAAGGAAATTCTCCTGATTGATGTCATATGATCCGGACAACACGAGAGGGCGCCGGATACCCCGGCGCCCTCTCGTGCATACTGTCGTCACCAAACGAATACACCCCCTACAACCGAAACTTCAACCCCTGCGTAAGCGGGTGATAAAACATGGAGTCAATAGTCTGCTCAGACATCTGGATATTCCCCATTTTGAACAGATTTTTTGCCGTGACA
>CAILQK010000140.1 GCA_903836265.1 uncultured Bacteroidota bacterium
CGGACGGATATTGCACTCGCCGCTGCCTCCTGCCCAGTAAATGACATCCCCTCCGTTGGTGGAGGTTGTATTGGCCACATTCTGATCAATATAGGTAGTAGAACGCACATACACATCTCCATTGGATGTAATACCCTGTATTCCGATATTTTTACCATAAACGGTAAAAGGGCCGTTCAGCGTAAAATCCCTGCTGAATGAGACATTGGTGTTATTGGTGCTCTTGCCGAAAGTAAAACCGCCGAGCGTTGTACCAAAATTCCAGTCGTCGTCAAAGGTCAGCGTGCCGGTATCGCCAGCGCGCATATAGGTGAATGCTGCACCTGTTGACTGCATGGTCAGGCTGCCGGTGGTCTGAATCGCAATAGATCCCGCACCAGCGTTGATATTTCGCTGGTAAATGGAGTTGCCTTCAATCAGAATATTTCCTGAAAAGGTATTGATACCATCGTAACCTATGCGAATGGCATTGGCGGCATTGGAAGCAGCAATACGTACAGAGTTGGAGTACTGTCCCGAGGATTCGAGGGTATTGGTACCCCGAAGGGTGATATTGCCGGTTTGAGAGGTAATTCCAAGTCCGTCACCTCCCAGCCAGACCCCCTCTTTGTCATTTATGGATGCCGTAAAACCGGCGGTACCTGTGACGGTGATATTTCCGGAGACAGACGAAACAGTCGCCCTGTTAACCGTGGAATTACTGCTAATAAACACACCGTGTCTCCAAAAGTCACTGCTGTTATTCGCCTGATCGTAGCCGGATCCATTAATTTCAACAGCCCCAGTTGTACTGGTGATACTCGTAGGAGAAGTTCCGGACAGAATACGCATTCCAATTCCCCGGTTAAATCTTCCCTTGACTTCTCCTGAAAGTTGAATATTGCCTGCCTGGCTTGACATCGTGGAATTTTCAATATTGACTCCGAAGTTAAACCCGTCTTCGTCGCCGGTATTGAACGACTGGCCTCTGAGAAAGATGTTTCCTCCCTGGCTGGAGATCGTTGATCCCACCATAGAAATTCCAGGGATATCATCGGCCCATGTTCTGGCCCACCCGTTACCCACCGCCAGTCCGTTCCAGGTCTGGTTCAGCGTGCCTCCTCCTATCCACAGGTGCCCCCCGTTTGTATTGACAGTAACGCCATCCAGCCGGACGATCCCGTGATCGGGTGCCGTTGATGTTTGAGTACCTGCATTCAGCACGAGGTTCATTGCACTGGCTGTCGAGGTGATACTTACTCCGGAGGCCAGCAGAATATTGTTTGATATACTGAAGGTAAGCGTTCGTGCTGTACCGCCGGTGTAGATAATATCCGCATTGATATTGCAATTACGTTCGGTTCCGCTGAATGCAGGCAGCACCACTGTCAGATTACCTGTATTGGTCAGGTGGTTGGTGATTACACTCGGGTGGATGTTGGCGGAAGCAGCACCATTGGCAACGGTAAGCGTATTGCCTGTGATACTCCAGTTGGTACCGGATGTACCGGTCTGTCCGCCTGTGGAGATGGTGAGGTGCTGGCTGTTCGCAGTGGTGATTTTGCAGATAAACGCGATGGCAATCAGCAATGCGGAAATTGAATTCCGGGAGGTAATGGAATGTTGCTCTTTCATATTAAGGTTGATTAAAATCGAGGAAAACAGATATGAAGGGCAGGGGGTGCAGTGGCACAACCCTGTCAGCTTTCAAAACCGGGAACAAAAGTATTTGCAAAAAGCGCGCCTGAATGATGAAAAAAACTCACGATTTTGCAATTATGCTTCAAAAAGGGTTCACGTTTTTCACACGGTCGGGCATTTTTGTATAAATGGCAGAAAAAATTAAACCTACAATGCCATCAAAAAAGCCACGAGGTTATCCTCTTCATCCAGCCGGAGTTTTTTGCGCAGGGCACTTCTGGTATTGGAAATAGTACCTGCAGAGCGATTGGTCAGCCGGGAGATTTCCTTTGAAGACAGATTCAGTCGGAGGTAGCTGGCAATCTTGAGTTCGACTGGCGTCAGATCCGGGCACAGCTGGAGCAGTTTCTGGTTGAAATCATCATTGACCCGTTCGAACCGGTCTCTGAAATCTTCCCATATTTCTTCGGAAACACCGTGTTCGAACTCCCTGATAATCTTGCCAAGCAGCTCTCCATTTTCGCCATTCAGCTGCCCTCTGAGGCTGATCAGTTTATTACCGATTTCCTCGGTGAATTTGCCGAGCGCGTGCAGGTGTATAGACTGCGTGGTGAGTTCCTGTTCCTTGATTTCGAGTTGCAGCAGCATATTGGCATTTTCCTCTTCCAGAAGCCGTGCCGCCAGATTTTCCCGCTGGCGTCGCAGGTAGTAAATTCCGCCCCCGGCGGTAGCAAGCAGGAGCAACATGCCCGAAAACACCAGAATCATGCGCTGGCGTTGTCTGGTTACCTCAAGTTGCTGGTTAAGCTGCGTCAGTTCCCTGTCTTTTTGGGATCTGATGATACGGTCTTCCCACTCAAGCACGATCCGTTCTGATCCTGTACGCTCGGTACTGTCCCTGAGTGCCATATACTGCTGCAAAAACCCAAAAGCTTTCGACTGGTTACCGGCTGCCTTGTACGCCACATAGTACAGACTGCATATTTCAGTTTTGAAAGTATTGGCGATTGGCTGATATTGCTCCGACTCGCGCAACAGGTCAAGTGCTTCCGCCGGTTTTTGCATGTCGAGCAGGACGTGTGCGCGATTTACCCTGTTCAGGGCCACTCCGAACGGAACATCGAGTCGCTGACAGATATGAATGGAGGAGTCAATAATAGTCAAAGCCTCCTGTAACCGGCCCTGACGCCGCAGTACGTTGGCATAATTGGCAAGGCCGCGCGCATGAGCAAACGAGTGCGGTATGCTGTAGCGGATGGAGGCGAGATGATGAAAAGCTGCCCGGTCCAGCGAGTCCTGGTGCATCCAGCTCACCCCGAGATTACTGTGCACATCACTGATCCTGACAGAGTCTTTTTTTTGTTCATAGATAGCCAGAGCCTGATTGCTGTAATAAATACACCGCTGATGGTGTCCAAGGCGGGTGAACAGTACAGCCAAATTAGATTGAATTGTACCCATCTGTACAGCCGAGGCGGTTCCTGTATCCAGCACTTTCCAGTAATATTCGATAGCTTCCAGATACTTGCCCTCTTTCTCTGCCATAAGTGCCTGAACATTACTGCAGGATATGTTGGCATAGTCAGACCATACCGAAGATGGTATCTGTATCAGTCTTTCCATATACAGCCGGGCACTGTCGAGGACATCCAGTTGGTAATAATTATATGCCAGATTTACAAGATGGTCGGACATCAGTGCCTGGTCCTTCATAGTTGTTGCGTGCCCCAGTCCCAACTCGTCGGCAACGAGGGCCTTGCGATACATACGATTGGTACTCCATCTTTCAGCCATGCAGAGCAGCGTGTCACTCAACGCATTCGCCTGCTCCTTTTCAGATATGCCGGAGGCCAGCAGTTCCTGAATAGCAGATTCTGTGGCAGTATCTCCGTTGGCATACCGGCTCACCAGCTCTTTGAGCCGGCGCCCCTGATCACGGGAAGACTCCTGAGCCGTTGCAGCAGTTGCCACTAATATGAGCCAGAACAGCAGTAACCTCATTCTTGCAGTATTTAATGCCCTGAGTAAAAGTTTAACCAACTTCAAGTGTAAAAGCCATTCTGTCAAATCAATGATCAGGTTCTGGAATACACTTTATAGTTGTACAGGAATAACTGATGTAAACGATTGTAAGCGTGTATAATACTGCGATTTGTCCAATATCTGGTACCCGGCAGAAAATAATGTCAGGCCTGCAGACATCCGTCGTGACAATCAGTCTGATTATAAAGAAATAGGCAGCACATGACCGAACTTTTATCGAAATCTAACTTGTTCGGCAAATGGGGCATAAATGTAGTGCGATATCGGCACTGTCCGTACGTATTTCGTACAATGACTGTGAAATTCACGGCAAATTGACCAGATTCCGTACTAACAGAAATGCAGGCCTGCAATATCTGTAAAATTCTGCAATCAGCTTATTACCCAATTATATCCCGGTCCGGCACTTTTTGATTCCGGGAGCTTGCCCGGTTCTGCCCAAAAAACAAGGGCTGCCCCGTCTTTCCGGAGCAGCCCTGTCCTCGTCATAATACTATGGAAGTCAGATTAATGTGGTGTCTGTAATGATGTACCCAAAGGAGCAACCGGTTTGAAAAAACATTATGAAAGGGATAGTAACTGAGTGTTAAAGATGTATACCTGAGGTGTTCCAGGGCGATTTTACAAAGAATTTCGTGTGGGAACAGTTTATTTTCTTGTTCTGGTTGGCAACCTTCAGTAGATTATCGTCCAGTTTTTTCTCGAGAAGCAAATGAGGGAAGCGGATGGTCAGGAAAGCTATGTTAATTGCATTCTTGTCCTTGGACAGAATTGAGGTTTCATAGACAATTTGGTCAGCCTGAATTTCCGTTTCCATGCACGATATTTTACCTGCTCTGGCGAGGAAGTGTGTGTGCCCCGTAAGTCCTGCAGGATTCCCCGGAGTGTAATGATCATTTCTGATTCCCTGAATAATGTAAAGTTCCGGGTTCTCTTGCAAATTTCGTAAAAGAAAAAGGGCCACTCCCTGAAGGAAGCAGCCCAGTTTCTGTGTATTTATTAACCAAACCTATTTCTGAATCACAAAACGGGTCACTTTCGAACCCGCCTCCGAACGGATTTCCAGGTTGTACGTGCCCTGCGGCAGGTCGTTCACCAGGATACGCTCGCTGAAGGTACCGGCACTCACCTGACCAAAGTCGCCCTCCTGTACCAGACGGCCACTGTAGTCAACAATGCGGTAACGCAGATTGCTGCTCTCTTTTACTTCAAAACTCACTGCCACCTGGTCAACAGCAGGATTCGGCGCCAGCCTGAAGTCTGTTACTGTCTCCAGGTCATTCACTGATACTGCAGCTGGAGTCAGCGGAAGGGTTATTCCTGAACTCAGTGCAGCCCATACGCCAAAGGCAGGGGTGCCTCCGCCAAAATAGCCGGATGCAAATACTGTTACTGCCTGACCCGGAATCAGCGACAATGGTGCTGTGTAAGCAGCCAGAATATTGCTGTTGTCGTTGGATGGAGTCAGATATACCTTGTAGTTGGTGGCAGGGATGCTCTGGTAATCGGCATACTCTCCGAACTCTACGTTGTCGAACAGAATGGCACCACCGGGAAGACGAACGTCCACTTCAGGCGCATCAGGTGCTCCGTGGAACAACTGTACGTCAACGTTGGCCGGACCGCTCGAAATTTCACGTGCTCCCTCCTTTACAAACAGATTGAAAGCAGTAGCTCCTGTGTTGCCCACAACACCACCAGCCATCACTACGTAGGTACCTCCGGTATTGAAGGTGGCAGGGAAGGTGGCAATGGCATCGGCAGCACTGTTGCTGTTCTCGCCTGCTACTCCGATGGTAATGTTGCGGTCAGCCGGTACTGTAATAAATGGTGTCGCCTTGCGGAACTCAAAGTTGTCTATCAGACGCTCACCGTCAGCGTAAACGTCAACTGTTGGCGCCGGTGAGTTGTGGATGATCTGCACGCGGGCGGTCGGTGTTGCAGGAAGTGCAATCACTGTTCCATTCGGAAGGGCAGCGTACAGGCCGAAACCGGGCGCCTGTGTGAGATAACCTGAAGCAAATACAGTGGCAGCACCACCGGCCAGACCGCTCAGGTCGGCACGGAAAGAGGCAGCAGTGGTAGAAGTACCTGCAACCTGTACAGCCAGGTCGTACTTCGCAGCCGGCAGACTCAGGTAGCCGGTGAACTCGCCAAACGACAGGTTCGATACTACATTGTTTGCTACAAACACCGCGTCAACGTCAACAGCAGGAGCATCCGGTGATCCGTGGAATACAGCTACATCAACATTGCTGCCAGTACCCGCCTCGCGGGCATCAGCGTTTACAAACAGGTTGAAAGCGGTAACGCCGGTGTTAC
>CAILQK010000141.1 GCA_903836265.1 uncultured Bacteroidota bacterium
CAAAGACTCGATTGAGGCAGGAAAAATAAAACCGAAAGCACCGGAGAGCGAATCGAAAAAATTCAGTCTGTATATACCTTATTGGGCTTAGGTGTCTTTGTCCAAAATGGAAGTAAACGTTAAAACACTGATAATCAATCACTTTCTATTTGGCCCGGAACCGGCAGCCAAATGGCTCTTGTTTAACCCGAATTCCGTACCAGGTTGCAAAATGTTGAATATCAATATGTTCTTATTTAATCCGAATCCGGAAACCTGTTCCGGCACCTGAAATACATCCTATGAAATTCACCGAGGAAAAACTGGAAAAGGCGTTTGCAGAGTTGCCGGGCAGGAACAAATGTCAAGTTATTTACACCAAAAACTTGACATCCCATTAAACAGAACTACCTTTGCAGAATGAAAGTAGCAGAGCGGATACGAAAAACAATAACTGAGTTCCCCGAAGATAAAACCTTTGGGTATGCAGATTGGGGTATTAACAAAGAAGATTACATCACTTCTGCAAAAGCACTGGAAAGGCTGCAAAAACAGGGTTTAATCAAAAAAATGTCGAAAGGTATTTTTTACAAACCTGTTAAAACAGCTTTTGGAGATTTACAGCCGGATGAAAGTGAGCAACTAAAACCTTATTTATTTAAAAATGGAAAAAGAATGGCCTATATCACAGGTGAATCGTTGTACAATCAGATGAATTTAACTACCCAAATGGCATTTAGAATAAAAATAGCCAGCAACAGAAGAATAAATATTGACAAAGGAGCTATTAAGGCTAAATCTGTCAAGAGTTATGCTGTAGTAACCGAAGAAAATTATCAGTTGTTGGGATTTCTGGATGCGCTGAAAGACATCAAGCGAATTCCTGACTGCACAGTGGCGAATGCTGTGAAAATATTGAGCAGGAGGTTGGAATCATTTGACAATAAAAAACAGGAAGAGTTAATAAAACATGCTCTTCTGTATCCTCCAAGAGTCAGGGCATTATTAGGTGCTATGCTTGAGAACTGTAATCCTGAAATCACGATTTCAAAATTACAAGACAGCCTGAATCCGATTACCACTTTTGAATTGCGTTTGAAAGAAACAGATTTGCCAACCCTGAAAAATTGGCACATCGTATGAAACTGCGGGAGTGTTCAGATTTCTGTGTCAGGTTAAAAGTCAGCAATTTCCCACCTGACACAGAATTTTGAACAGTCTCCCCCAAATTTACCAGATCACCCAAAACCTCACCTCACCACCACCATCTTCCGCGCCTTCACTCCCCACGGTGTGGTCAGACTGTACTCGAAAACTCCGTTCAACCCGGTGAAGTCGAATACTTCCTCGTGCAGGCCCG
Source organism: uncultured Bacteroidota bacterium (assembly GCA_903836265.1). Lineage (GTDB taxonomy): Bacteria > Bacteroidota > Bacteroidia > Chitinophagales > Saprospiraceae > M3007. The sequence continues at coordinate 1,340 of CAILQK010000141.1, forward strand.
CCGGATATTCCCGCGTCATTTCCATCACCATCCTGCCACTCGCATCGGTGACCTGCCACACTGCCCGACAGGGCTCCGGCAACCGGAACCCGATGGCCGTTCTGCCAGTGTGCGGATTGGGCGTGTTCTGATATAAAACAAATTCGGGTATATTGTCTGTAGTGGCGGTTATCCTTGGCTCCAGTTCCTGCGCCTGCGTGTATGCCTGCGCGCCCGAGATGAATACCCACGCAGCTCCTTTGCCCGAAGCATCCATAGAGCCGCCTGAAACAGCGGTGGCACCAGTTGCACTCAGACCTAACCCGATTGACTGCCGCGCCGCACCGGAGGCTCCCGTACCTGTGATCTTGCCTCCCTGTTGCGCCCAGCTTGTCCCGGTTCGCTTGTATGCCCAGTATGCACCAATATTGGAATTGTCGCCGTAACCGCCCACTATCGCTGTGTTTCCATCTGCACTCAATCCGGTGGTGCTGCCCTGGCGTGCGGAACCAACACCGGATGTACCTGTCAGCTTGCTTCCCTCCTGGCTCCAGACACCTCCACTTCGAACAAATATCCAGGCGGATCCAGCCAGTGAATTGTCGCCCGGACCACCAATGATCGCTGTATTTCCATCCGCACTGACAGCCACACTGCTGCCCTGCAGCGCCTGTGAACCAGAACCGGAGCCGGTGAACTTGTTGTTTTGTTGCAACCAGATCCCGTTGTTTTCCGTAAACACCCAGGCGGCACCCAGTCTGCTGTTATCGTTATATCCACCGATCAGAAGGGTGGATGCATCGGCACTGAGCGCGAGTGAAGCACCCTGCCTGGCTTTTCCGGTAGCGCCCGATCCGACAAGTTTGTCACCCTGCTGTACCCAGTTGCCGTTGTTTTGTGTGTATATCCATACTGCGCCGGCATAGCTGTCGTCGCCCTGACCACCCGCAGCAAGGGTTTGACCCCGGGCTCCGATACTCACCGCTGTACCCTGTAATGCTGCACCCAACGCTCCGGTACCCACAAGTTTACTGCCCTGCTGCGACCATGTTGTACCGTTGCGTCTGAACACCCATACTGCTCCGGCATTGGTATTGTCGCCCGGCCCACCTGATACGATGGTATTCCCATCCGCACTGATGGCTACTGATGTACCCTGCCGGGCTGCACCTGTGGCGCCTGTTCCAACGAGTTTGGTTCCCTGCTGGCTCCAGGTTGTTCCGTTTCTGACAAACACCCAGACTGCACCCGCAGCTGAATTATCCTGGGGTGCACCAATTACGGCAGTATTGCCATCGGCACTGACAGCAGCCGAGAGGCCCAGCTGGGAATTTCCCGTCAGCCCGGAACCGGTCAGTTTACCTCCCTGCTGGAGGTTTGGATAAGGAGTGGCTGTAACAGTAAATACGCCAGCTGATGTGCCGGTACCGGTAGCAGTGGTCGCTTTTATGACGCCTGACGTACTCCCGGGCATCAGATAGGCTGTGATGGACGTGCTGGTTGAGGTTAATACCAGGGCTGCCCTACCCCCTATTGTGACGCTGGTCAGGTTCTGGAAATCTGTTCCTGTGATGGTCACCAGCGTGCCCGGCGGACCAGATGCAGGCTGAAATCCTGAAATAA
>CAILQK010000142.1 GCA_903836265.1 uncultured Bacteroidota bacterium
AGTAGGTCGGTGCCAACTCAAATTAACAGGCCTCCGTTGCATCCGCAACGGAGGCTTTGTTTTTTAACCAAAGTCTGAAAACAATCCTGTAACTTCGCCAGGTCATAACAACCATTCCGGATATGAAAAAGATTCTTCTCGCTCTGCCTTTCCTTGTTGCATGTGGCCAGCAGCCACAACCCGCAGCCAATACAGAATCACAAACTGCGACCCAACCGGCAAACGATCCTGCCTGTTCATTGGCAAATTCCATTGACCCCATCTGTGAAATGTCTGTGGATAATACAGTGGAAGACACGGCTCACTACAAGGGCAAGATATATGGCTTCTGTGGCGCTCATTGCAGGGAATCCTTCAAGGAGGATCCGGCAAAGTATGTGAAGGAATAATCAGGGGCATATCAGTCCAAATAAAAATGCCGGATACAGCACGATACTGCATCCGGCATTTTTATTCTTGTACCCACTCAGTACTTAACTGTTACCCGATCCATTACGTCGCCGGGCTGCAGTTGATTTACAATATCCATACCCGACTTTACCTTTCCAAATATGGTGTAATTGCCGCTCAGGTGAGGCGTTGGTGAGTGTGTGATAAAAAACTGTGTACCCTCGGTATCGGCACCGGCCGAGGCCATGCCCAGATAACCTTCTTTCTCATACCATATCGTTCCAATCTCGGTTCTGATGGTATAGTCAAGCGCTCCGTAGCCATCGCCGCGCGGACAACCGCCCTGAGCTACAAAATTGGCTACCACTCTGTGGAAATTCTTTCCGTCAAAGAACCCCGTACCTGCCAGTTCCAGGAAATTGGCTACAGAGCCAGGTGCGATGTGCGGGTAAAACTCCAGTACTATTTTGCCCCTGGCCGTCTCGATGACAGCCTCTGACTCTTGTGTTACCAGTTTGAGACGCTCCCAGTCAATGGGCTTGTTCCATCCTATAGACGGTTTGGCAGGGGCGTCCCGCCCCTCAAAGTAGGCAAGAGCTTTGTCGAGGGCCATATATGCCTCCACATCGCGTGGCATTTTCAGTTTTGCCAGTCCATCCTTCAGCGTGTTGAGCCGCGAGGAATCACGCAGAGTCTGGAAACTCAGTGTTTTTACAGTATATCCCTCAGAGAGCGTTGCAATAAGGCCCGGATCACCGGAGTTTACCGCCTCGCGCAGGAAAGAATACATTTCATAACGCACACCGCGCGATGCTTCGCCGAAATACGCATAGAAATCCGGTCGCTGCATGATACTCAGGAGCGCTTCAGCAGCCGCAGTTTTTACGGCCGGACTGGGATCGCCGAAGCCTTTTTCATGTATCCAGCGGTAGTTCCAGGCATATTCACCGAGCGCGCGCAGGCAATCACCCCTGTCATAGGGGTTTTTGGACTGCTGAAAAATTTCTTTCAGGCGGTAGTTCACATAACCTTTGGAGGCGGAGTCGGCCCGGGTCATCAGCTTGTTGGATGCGCGGAACAGTCCGATCTGGGTGGCTGCAGACAGGTTGGGATTATCGCGGGTGAGTCTCCAGTACCAGTCGGCATCTTTCGGGCGACCGTTGGCTACAAAGTATTCAGCGGCTGTTCTGCTGACGTGCGGATTGGGATCGCCCAGTTGCGGAGTTATCAGGCCTCGAACAGTATCATACTCAAACTTCGCCAGAGCGCGGATGATATTACATCTGACACGCCAGTCCTGCTCGGTGGTTACCACTTTGGAGAGCATACCGAAAGCAGGCCTGGTGGAAGATTTTCCGAGTGCTGTGGCGAGTGCCATCCTGATATCCGGGTTGCCTGTTCTGACGAATGCTGCAGCAATCTGTATTGCCTGCAGACTGTCGGGTTCGATATCTTTTATCCGTGCGAGATAATGCGCAGCCATCAGTCTGGCTGATTCCGGTATCTGTTCATCAGACACACAGGACACCATTTTCTCTGTCGCATTTTCATCGGTGATACCC
>CAILQK010000143.1 GCA_903836265.1 uncultured Bacteroidota bacterium
GAACTGTACCTTTTCTCAAACGAACCGTGGCATCTTTTATACCGGACACATCGTTATGCTCCCAGATGATTCGTCCGGACACCGTGGTGCAGTTTACCGTCACAGTGAATGAACAGGTGGTTGTGTTCCCGGCTGCATCTGTGGCTGAATAGGTAACGACCGAACTTCCTTCGGGAAATATCACACCGTTCACCGTTTTGTTGCCTGTTGATGCACCGCTGAAATTGCCTGCAATGGAATATACCACCGTCGGGATACCGCAGTTGTCGGTTGAAACCGATGTGGCATTCACCGCTCGCCAGGCACAGGCGTTTGTACCGATGGTTGAACCGTTGACATTCACATTTGCCGGACAGGTCAGTACCGGCGGCACATTGTCTCTCACAGAGATGATCTGTACCCGTGGAATGGCCTGATTACCGCAGTTGTCGGTCAGTCTCCAGGTTCGGCTGATGGTAAAGCGAATACCGGCTCCACCACCCTGTGTGACCGCATCGGTGAACGTGGCATTCAGGCCTGACGAGCAGTTGTCTGACTCATTGGCAACATCACCCGTGACAGACACCAGTGAATTGTAACTGCAATTGGGCCCCATATCAATCGTGATGTTGGGCGGTGCCGTGAATACTGGTGCAACATTGTCGTTTACAGTGATCTGTTGCGTCACATAGACTGTATTGCAGTAATCGTCTGTGACAGCATACGTACGCAATTCGGTTCGTATGCTGTTTGGGCAACCGTTGCCACCACCCGAGGAAGTGGAGAACAACGCTATGGTGAGTGCGTTGTCACAGTTGTCGGTGGCGGTCACTTCCTGTGCATTTGATGCCGGCAACAGGGAAATGCAGGTCAGGTTTCGGGGTGGAATATTCTGAACCACAGGATTCTGAAGATCTCTCACCGTACAGGTGGCTGTTGTTTCCACAAAAGTACCGAAAGGACTTTGTGCGCGAAACTTCACCGTGGCGGTTTTGCTGTGTGTTGCACAATCAACAGGCCCAAACTGTACCGGTGTATTCGTCCAGACCACATTGGGACTGGAAACCTGTGCTCCACCCCGCGAATCAAGCCAGGCAGCCAGTGCATTTTGTTCATTTTCACAACTGGTGATCAGACTGGATGCGGGTGTCACCAGATTCAGCACATCTGCCAGACACACATTGCTGTAGGTAACCTGGCTCGAATGGCCGCATTTGTCGGTGGCCGTTACGGTAATGGCAGCGGGACAAATGCCCGTTACCACAGTCTGAATGACGAGCTCGGCGTATGGCGTACAATCATCCTCTATAACAGTTGCAGCAATGGCGGCAGCCTGCCCCTGTGCTGCGGTCGGGTAGCTGGATAACAGGGTACCAGCCACCATAACCGGTGCTGTCCGGTCATTTTTCACCTCAAACAACTGTGTAACCAGTCTGGTATTGCCACAGTTATCAGTCAGTTTGTATGTCCTCGTCAGTGTACCCTGACATGTATTTGGCCCCTGATCACCCACAAACTGCACGTTTACAGACGCAGTGCAGTTATCGGAAGCCACGACACCGGCAGTATCCGGAGCCGGTACATTTTCAACACAAACCTGCGATGTGGTATTGCCCGGCAGTGAAATCAGTACTGGCGGGGTATTGTCAATAATTATCCCCGAAAAAGTCAGTTTTGAAGGTCCGTTTCCACACTCATCACGGAAGCTGATGATCAGATTGCCTATATTACAATTATTGCCACCCTGGTCGGGAACAAACTGGTAGGTAGCCGTCGAACGCAGCAACTGCGGACTGGTACAGTTGTCGGCGACTGAAGAGGCCTGCAGGAAAGCGGCAAACGCACTGGCTTCGCTCTGGAAACAGGTTTCATAGCCAGTCTGGGGTGAAGAAACTGCCGGCGCCTGGTTATCCTGATAATTCCACGTGTATGTCCAGTCGGCCGTGGTGCCATCACAGGCCGTGTAGCGATATACCCATGTTACTGTACCACTGCATGCGGTGTTGTTTGAACCGTTGACTGAACCCTCCAGTACCGGAACTATTGTGCGACCGCAGGCATCCTGAATACTGGCAGGGGCTCCCGGATTCACAGCACCCGCAGCACAGGATATCTGGGCAGTCACACTGGCAGGAGGTACAAGCGTTGTATTGTGATTCAACGTATATGTATAAACCCACGTGTCGGCAGCGGTATTACCGGAAGCATCTTTGTACGTATATGTATAGGTGCGCGTGCCCTCGCATGTGAGTGGCGACGGATCATCAACCACACTCAGGAGGGTGCTGGTTACCGCACCTGTACAGTTGTCGGCAGCAGGTGGAATTACAGGAGCCACTGCTGATGCCAGGCAGTTGATGACCGAACCGGCATCAGCAGGAACAACGGGTGCCTCTCTGTCATTGACCGTGACAAAAAACGAGCAGGTAGCAGTTGATCCGCCAGCATCCGTGGCCTTCCAGGTAACCATGGTGAGCCCCTTGTTGAAGACAAAGCCGGACAGAGATCCGGAACCGGTACCGGAGGTAGCCCCAACGATCGTGCAGGTCAGGTTGGTTGCCGGGCAGTTGTCAGTAACCACGGGCGCCAGACTGCTGACGGAAGTAAACGTACACAATCCGGTATTCGTATTGAACGACTGGCTGGTCGGACACGTTACCGATACCGGCTGGTTGTCGGTAATTGTTACGGTATAACTGCATGTTCTGGTGTTTCCGGAGACATCGCTGACCGTATAGGTGACCGAAGTAACCCCCGGATTGAAAGTCAGCAAATTGGGAAATTCTGATCCGTTCAGCACCGTGGCGCCTGTGGAACTGTACGTCACAGATGCCACAGAGCAGTTGTCGCCCGCAGTCGGAATGACCAGATTGAGCGTCCTGCTGCACTGGTTTGGTTCGGTGGTTGCTGCAATATTCGACTGGGGACAACCGGTAATTGTGGGAAGCTGAACATCCTGAATCACGATAGATATCGTACACTCACCAGTGTTTCCGGCACAATCAGTACCCGTAAACCTAACGATGGTAGTACCCGTCGGAAAATTGCCCACCGCTACATCGCCAACCTGTGACAGAACAACGCTGTTGTTTGTGGAAATTGCGGTTGTTACGGCACTTCCGCAATCATCCACCCAGGTCGGACCGGACATTGACTTGTTGATGATACAGGCACTCTGGCCGGCCGGATAAGTAAAGGTTGAACCACAGGTATAACCTTCGATATCCGGGTTGGAGGCAGTAAGTGTTGAACTGACGGTCGGTGCCGTGTTGTTGTCAATTGTCCAGGTGTAAGTCCAGTTGCGGGTATTTCCTTCACAATCGGTGTAAACCCAGGTATAGATTCTGGTGCCTTCACAATTGGTGTAGGTACCACTC
>CAILQK010000144.1 GCA_903836265.1 uncultured Bacteroidota bacterium
AACCGATCTTCCGCGAACTTCAAAAATCGTACAGGGCCGTCAACCTCCCCCGGGAAATGACCGATTTCTGGCTGCAACAAAATATTGCAGCCTACCTGTGCTGGCCGGTAATCAGCCTGATGGAAAAGATCAAAGCCGGGAAAATCGAATTCAGGCTGCTCGACAATCTGCATGCAAAAATTTATACAGGCGATATAAGCGCCATGCTCGGTTCCAGCAACTTCTCTAAAAGCGGACTTGAGATCCAATTTGAGGCGAACATGCGTGCCACAAGGGCTCAGCACCCTGCCGAATATGAAGCGGTCGCCTCTATTGGGGATTTTTACTTCAACAAAGGAAAAGACGGAAACGACTTCATACTCGGTCTGCTGGAACGTCTGCTGAAATTGGTGACCTGGAAAGAAGCCCTGGCCCGCGCTGTGGGTGAGTTGCTCGAAGGCGATTTCGTGCGCAACGACCCGCGTGTGGCCGAACTGTTCAGTAATCTCGATCCAGGCCTGTGGCGGGTACAGGAGGAAGCTATCGGACAGGCCCTGTACGTGCTCGACCATTTCGGCAGCGTGTTGATTGCCGACCCGACAGGTTCGGGAAAAACACGCCTCGGCGCTGCGTTGCAGTTGTGTTTGAAAAACCGGGTGCTGCTCGGCAGTGGAAAAATCCACGACGACAACACCATGCTCATTTGTCCTCCACAGGTGTTGGAAGGCTGGAAAGATGAGTTCGTGAAAATGGGAAGTTCTTTCAACAATATCGAATCACATGCCCGTTTGAGCCGGTCTAAAGATAACGACGCCATGAACCAGCGGCTCGGCAGTGCGCGGATCATCTTGCTCGACGAGGCACATAACTACCTCAGCGCCAAATCAAACCGGAGCGAACAACTGCAACACAATCTCGCTGATCATCTGCTTTTGCTCACGGCTACACCCATCAACCGCCGCTTTGAAGATATGTTCAGGCTGATCGAGATTATGGGAATTGATAACCTCGATGAAGATGCTGTCAAGGATTATTTACGCTTGTACAAAACAGCCAGAAAAGGCGAGCGCCTTCAACCCCCGGACAAGGAAAAACTGCAGGGATACCTGAGTCAGTTTTTGATTCGACGCACCAAAAGGGAACTGAACCGAAGGGTGGATGAAGTGCCCGAAGCTCACCGTCTTCCTTCGGGGAGATTGTGCAGGTACCCCGCACAAATTCCGAATGTGTACCATTTGAACGAACCCCCCGGGGATATTGCCATTGCCAAAAAAATCAACCAACTGGCCCAAGAACTGAAAGGATTAATTCGTCTGCGAAGTCTGAAACTCAAACCTGAAGAACGTGCCAGCCCTGCAACAGAGAACGAAAGGTTGCAATTACGGCTGACTGCCGCCCGGGCACTGGCAATTTTCACCGTACAGTCCACTATGCGCTCTTCAAATGCTGCCCTGATAGAGCACATTGAAGGTACCCGAGTGGCCTGCTCTTACCTGGAGCTTATAGAGCTGCCTTTGAAAGGGTTGGAAAATGACAAAGACACCGGTAACATGATTGGCAAACTGGAATCATATAAAAACGAACTTCCAATGCACAATTTGTCTGTCGAACTGCCCAAATGGCTAAGTGATCCGAACAGTTACATGGAGGCCTGCGAGCAGGAGATAAGCATTTACAGAGCTATCGCAGGTTGTGCGCGAAAAATGTCACTGCAACGCGAGATCGCAAAGGCGGGTTTTTTGGCCGGGCTGTTGAAAAAACACCACCTGTTATTGAGTTTCGACCGGAATGTCATAACGTTGAACGTTTTGGATAAAATCCTGCGTAAAAATTACCCCGAAGCCAGGCCACTGCTCGTTACAGGTCGAGAGAAGTCCAACCAAATTGAAGCCCGCAAATATTTCGGATTGGGTTCAAAAGAAATAGGCCGGATCGGTTTGTGCTCCGAAGTGATGTCAGAGGGCGTAAACCTGCAACAGGCTTCTGCTGTCGTACTGCTTGATGTACCCGGAGTTATGCGCATCGCTGAACAGCGTATCGGCCGTATTGACCGGATGAACAGTCCACACGACGAGGTTGAAATTTTCTTTCCGGACGACCATCCGGAGTTCGCATTGAAAACCGATCGCAAGTTTTTCCTGACGGCACAAATTGTTGACGACATGATCGGAGGAAATGTGGATTTAGATCGG
>CAILQK010000145.1 GCA_903836265.1 uncultured Bacteroidota bacterium
CAACACCTGTGCAGGGTGCCACGCAAACGATTACAACCAGGCTCTGTCGCCCAACCACGCACAGGAGCAGTTTCCCACTGATTGTGCCGCCTGTCATACAGAGACGTCATGGACGCCTTCCACCTTTGACCACAATACGCATTACCCGCTCACGGGTGCGCACGCGGGAATTGCTTCTGACTGCTCGGCATGTCACAACGGTGATTATGCCAATACTCCGAATAACTGCGCCGGGTGCCATACCGATAATTACAACCAGACAGCCAATCCGAACCACATTGCCCTCAATATTACCACAGATTGTGCCACATGCCATACGAACACAGCCTGGGAGCCGGCAGCCTTCCCCAATCACAACAGCTACTACCCGCTGAATGGAGCGCATGCAGGCATTGCGAATGACTGTGCAACGTGTCACAACGGGGACTACAACAATACCCCGAATACGTGTGCGGGTTGCCATACCGATGATTACAACAATACCACCAACCCGAACCACATTTCTGCACAGTTTCCGACCAATTGCGCCAGTTGCCACAATGAAGCAGCCTGGACACCCACCAATTTCAATCACGATGCCCAGTACTTCCCTATCTACAGCGGAGATCATGAGGGTGAATGGAATCAGTGCACCGATTGTCACAGCAATCCGGCCAACTATGCCGAAGTGACCTGTACGAACTGCCATACCAATCCGGAAACGGACGAAGAACACCAGGGAGTAAACGGCTATTCGTACAACAGCACAGCCTGTCTGGCCTGCCACCCGACCGGGGATGCTTCCAACGTTTTTGATCACAACCTCACGTCATTCCCGCTGACCGGGGCACACCAGACTGCGCAATGCCTGGAATGTCACAGTACCGGCTTCCAGGGCACTCCCACAGCCTGTGCAAGTTGCCACAATGATCAGTATGTGCAGGCGGCAAACCCCAGTCACCTGAATCTCAATATTTCAACCGACTGTGCCAGTTGTCATACCACGGCAGCCTGGGAGCCCGCCACCTTTGCCATTCACGACAATTTCTATGTACTGACGGGTGCGCACCTGAATATTGCCGCCGACTGTGCTGCCTGTCACCATGGAGACTACAACAATACAGCCAATACATGTAACGGTTGTCACAGCAATGACTACGCACAGAGTCAGAATCCGGATCATACCCAGTTGAACCTGCCCGTCACGTGTGAAAACTGCCACACAACCAATGCGGGCTGGAGTCCAGCCACTTTTGCCATTCACAATGATTTCTACCCGCTGATTGGCGCTCATGCAGCTATTTCCAACGATTGCAACCAGTGCCATACCGGAGGAAACTTCACCAACACACCCAATACATGTGCGGGTTGTCATACCGATGAATTTAATCAGACTGTCAGTCCGAACCACGTACAACAGCAGTTCCCCACTGACTGCGCCGCATGTCATTCACAGACAGTCTGGACACCCTCCACTTTCAACCACAGCTTCTACCCCATTGAGGGTGCGCATACATCCCTGACCTGCAACGAGTGTCATCAGGGCAACTATACCAATCCGGCGGCTGCCTGCGTGAGCTGTCACAGCGATGATTACGCACAGACGAGCAATCCGGATCACACAGCCCAGTCATTTTCCACAGATTGTGCGAATTGTCACGGGCAAACAGCGTGGGCACCATCCAGTTTTAACCACAACAACTGGCCACTCACGGGTGCGCATACGGGAGTGACCTGCAACGAGTGTCACCAGGGCAATTACAACAATACACCCAATACCTGCGCCGGTTGTCACACCGATGACTACACACAAAGCATCAATCCGGGCCACGTATCGCTGAACCTGCCCACGAGTTGTGAAACATGCCATACCACCAGTGCGGGATGGGCGCCGGCTTCTTTCCCTCTTCACGACAATTTCTACCAGCTGGCCGGAGCACATGCGGCCATCGCCAACGACTGCGCTGCCTGTCATAACGGAGACTACAATAATACCCCCAACACCTGTGCCGGCTGCCATACCGACGACTTTAATGCCACAACAGACCCAAATCACGTGGCACAGCAGTTTCCTATGAACTGCACAGACTGCCACAATCAGACTGCATGGGCTCCTGCTACACTGGATCACTCTTTCTATCTGATAGTGGGAGCGCATACCAGTATCAGTTGCAATGACTGTCACCAGGGCAACTACAGCAATACGCCCAATACCTGTGCAGGCTGCCACACTGACGACTACAACAACACAACCGACCCGAATCACGCTGCACAACAGTTCCCGACTGCCTGTGCTGACTGCCATACGCAGGATGCCTGGGCGCCTTCGACATTCAATCACAGTTTCTGGCCGCTCACGGGTGCCCATACGGGTGCAACCTGTAACGACTGCCATCAGGGAAACTACAGTAACACGCCCAATACCTGTGCAGGCTGCCATGCTGCAGACTACAACCAGAGCGTCAATCCGAACCACCCGGCGCTCAATCTGCCTACCACCTGTGAAACCTGCCACACTACCGATCCGGGCTGGGCGCCTGCCACATTCCCGATACACGACAACTTCTATCAGCTGGCCGGAGCGCACGCGGCTATTGCCAACGACTGTGCAGCATGTCATAACGGCGACTACAACAATACACCCAATACCTGTGCCGGTTGTCATACGGATGATTACAACAATACCACCAATCCGGATCACGAGGCACAACAGTTCCCGCTGAGCTGTGAAGAGTGCCACGGACAGAATGCCTGGATACCATCCACATTCAGTCACAGCAACTGGCCACTCACGGGCGCACACCTGACCACCTCCTGCAATGACTGTCATCAGGGCAATTACAACAATACACCCAATACCTGCACAGCATGTCACCAGGCCGACTACAACCAGAGTGTCAATCCGAATCACGTTTCTCTCAATCTGCCTGTTACCTGTGAAACGTGTCACACTACAGATCCGGGCTGGGCGCCGGCTACATTCCCCATACACGATAATTTCTATCAGTTGCTCGGGGCTCATGCGGCTATCGCCAACGACTGTGCTGCCTGCCACAATGGTGATTACAACAATACACCCAATACCTGTAACGGTTGCCACAACGACGATTTCACACAGACAACAGACCCTGATCACGTTGCGCAGCAATTTCCGACCAACTGTACAGAATGTCACAATCAGACAGCCTGGCAGCCATCTACACTTGATCACTCATTTTACCCGATTGTGGGTGCACACACCAGCGTGAGTTGCAATGATTGCCACCAGGGCAACTACAACAATCCGCCGAACACTTGTGCCGGATGCCATACCGATGATTACAATCAGACAGTAAATCCGAATCACCTGCAGCAGCAGTTCCCGACCACCTGCACCGACTGTCACGACCAGAATGCCTGGGTACCCTCCACATTCAATCACGGTTCAGTATGGCCGCTAACAGGCGAGCATACTACCGTAGATTGCAATGCCTGCCACCAGGGTAACTATAATAATCTGCCGAACACCTGCGTGTCCTGTCACCAGTCTGACTACAATCAGAGTATCAATCCGAATCACCTGTCGCTGAATATCCCGACCAACTGTGATATGTGTCATACGACAGATCCTGACTGGATGCCGGCTACCTTCCCGATTCACAATGACTACTATCCGTTATTGGGTGCACATGCCAATATTGCCAATGATTGTGCAGCATGTCACAACGGAAACTACAACAATACACCAAACACCTGTGTGGGTTGCCACCTGGCAGATTATAACGCTACCACCAATCCCGATCACGAAACGGCCGGATTCCCGACAGACTGTACGATGTGTCACAATGAGACCGCCTGGATTCCTTCCACATTTGATCACAGCAGCGTGTGGCCACTGAACGGTGCGCATGCATCTGCCAGTTGCGCAGCCTGTCATGGCAACTTCTCGAGCGACCCGCCAACCACCTGTATTGGTTGTCATCAAAGCGACTATAACACCTCCAATGATCCGCCACACCAGTCGATGGGATTCCCAACAACGTGTGTAGATTGCCACAACGAAACCGCTTGGGTACCTTCTACCTTCGATCACGACGGAATGTACTTCCCCATTTTCTCAGGGAAGCACAAGGATGAGTGGGATCAGTGTGCAGACTGCCATACTGGCGGCAACTATGCCTCTTTCAGTTGTCTGGGATGCCATACAAACCCGCAAACCAACAACGATCACCAGGGAGTTAGCGGATACCAGTATGAAAGCAGTGCCTGCTACAGCTGCCACCCGGATGGAGAAGATTGAGGAAAGTCATGTATAAATACTTGTACGAAAGGCCGGCCGGATCAACTCCGGCCGGCCTTTCGCATTCAACCCGCCTGAATCTGCAAGCTATCCCGGCTGCGTACTTACTGCCCCGGCGGAAGTCTTCCCGGTATTATTGACAGATCGGTCTTTCCACCAGGCAATCAGACTAATAACGGTAAGAATGGCCACTGAATAATAAACCCAGGAGGGTACAGGTACAGGATCACCCGCAGCATAGGAGTGCAGTCCGGACAGATAGTAGTTCACTCCAAAATATGTCATCATCACTGATGCCCAACCGAAAAGCGAGGCAACATTGAAGGCGTACAGACCGCGAAGTCCGGGAATCATACGCATGTGAAGTATAAAGGCATAGACCAGAATAGTTACAAGCGCCCATGTTTCCTTTGCATCCCAGCCCCAGTAGCGGCCCCAGGATTCATTGGCCCAGATACCACCGAGATAAGTTCCAATGCTAAGCATGATTAATCCCCCTGTTACAGTCATTTCACTGATGTAAGTCAGTTCACGAATCATTCTGTAAACATTCGCCTTGTTTCTCTGATTGGCAAAAATCATGAAAATCAGGTTAAGGGCGCCAATGATGGCACCGAGCACCAGAAAGCCATAACTGCCGGCCTCGAGGGATACGTGAATAGTCAGCCAGTAGGACTTCAGTACAGGTACCAGTGGCGTGATTTCCGGATCCAGCCAGCTCAGACCCGCCACCATCAGAATAGTAGCCACCAGTACAGAAGTGGCAGCCAGCCCACCCAGCGATTTTCTGGAGAAAACAAGTCCGGCAAGCGTGGTTGTCCAGCCGATATATATCATGGACTCATATCCGTTGCTCCAGGGAGCGCGCTCAGATACATACCAGCGCAGACCGAGTCCGAGGGTGTGCAGGGCAAAACCGGCAAAGAGAACCCAGAGAGCGATTTTTTGTACTTTGTCGAGGTTAATACCCGGTTTGAAAACTGTGGTAAAGAGCAGCGCCAGAAAAACCAGTCCAAGCAGGCCATAGAATGCGCCCAGCCGGTTGAAAACGTCCAGTTTGTTCAACAGAAGCTCGGCTTTCAATTGGTTATCGGAGGGCATTACCGCCTTCCCGTTGGCCTGCTGCCAGGCATCCAGCTCTTTCAGCAAAAGATTGGCTGTACTCCAGTCGCCGGTTTGAGCGGCTTTTTGTGCAGTAAGGATATAGGCAGGATAAAATTTCTCATAAAAGGGACTCTGCTGACTCATATCATGGGCATGCGATGTTTCCGGTGCATACCAGTCGTTTGTCTCATCACCCGGAACCGGGAATGATTTCATGAATCTGCCTGAAAAGACCATGCTGCAGATATTCACCTTCTCGTCCAGTTTCATCAATTCCTTGTCGAAAGCATTTCGTTCTCTGGGGGGTACGTTATAAGCCTTTCTTACCTGTTCCTTGAGTATGTACTGTCCCGTTTCATCAAAGAAATCATTATAGGCTACCAGATTACTCTCAGTATTCAGGATTTTTCTGATTTCCTCATGGCTTCCCAGCTTGATGAGCGGCACGTTGTACCACGCCTCCGGATCAAGTGCCATGCCAAGCACAATCTGATCGGAGGTAAGCCCGAAAAGAGATGATTTCCGGGATAATTTGCGTAAAATTTCTCCCGTGTAGGTGTTCATAGGTTTACAGCGCCCTTTGAGATCCTGTACCTGCACACGCCCGAACTGATCAGCATGTTCCCGGTTTACAATTGCTCCCGGAGGCACATCGGGACCCGCGTATGAAAGAGACGGAATACACAATGCCATCATAAGCAACAGCAAGACGTTTGCAGACTTGCGCATACGCTTCAATGCATCTGACAAAAACCGGAAACGGCTTCCGGGATCGAGAAAGGATAGCACCATGCCCGCAGTGAGAAGCATGTAACCGATATACGAGATCCAGGTACCCCAGAAGTCGTGGTTTACACTCAGATAAGTGCCCAGTTCGTCGGGGTCATAAGAGGACTGGAAAAAGCGATAGCCGCCGTAGTCGAGTATATTGTTCATAAAAATACGCTGGTTTTTGTTTACCCCTTCTTTTGTATCAAGCAGGGTTACTTCACTGGCATAGGATGAAGCGTTATTGGTACCCGGATATTTCTCCATAATGAAATCGCGGAGTTTGATAGCGAAAGGCAATTCACGGGTACGGGCACCATAGGAAATTGCGAGATTCAGATTGCCGTATCTGACCACCCGGGGGGTACCAACAACACCCTGGCTGCCCACTACCACCACTTCGGTGGATTTTCCACCGGAAGAAAGTTCGAGGCGGAGCGCACCCTTGCTTTGTTGGGTCATTTTCTCCGATCCAGCTGCCATCATGGCTTTGGCCCTGGGTTTAAAATCTCCAAAAACAAAACTGTGCTGTCCGTCAGAATACATACTGCGCAGCATCAGCGGATTCCACCCGCCCGGCATGATCGTATCGCGTTGCTGCGTGGCCATCACCATCTGCATAAATGGAACAGGTGCCTTGAAAGTCAGATTATTATTCTCATAAAGGATATTAAATGCCTCGGGATCCTCCTGATTGCCAAAATTGAACACTGTACCGTACAAATTGGTGCGCTCGCCGAAGCGAAGCGGTATCTCCTCACGGCCACCAGCTCCGCCGAAAACCACCTTGAGCACAGGCCCTCCCGACTCATCCTCCACAATAGTTTCAGTCGGGTTCGGGATAAACTCAAGCAGCTTTACCCTGATATCAGTACTACCGATTCTGTACTCCTCGTCAAAATCATTGTTTCCAAGCGAAGCGAACAGGACCGGTTCGTATATCCTGTACTTTTTACCGTTTACCAGTGCCTCAATACCGATATAAGACTCTGACGAGAGGAAAGAGCTGGATGTTTCACCTTCGCGGATACCCATCATACCCTCGTAACCGAAGTATCGCGTTACGCCTGCGCCCGCGAGAATTACAATGATTGCCGCATGAAACAGCAGTATCATCCATTTCCGCTGCTGAATCATCCTGTATCGGAAAATATTGACAATCAGCGCAATACCAAACAAGACAAGTAAAACCTCAAACCATTTGGTCTTGAAAACGACCTTCTGGGCCGCACTGGTGCCAAAATCATTTTCGATAAAAGTAGCTACACCGATAGCTGCCGCAAAAAGCAGCATATATAAACCGGCTGCCGAAGTGGAAAAAAAACGATCCGCCATGAAAAGTCCCGACTTTTTCAGGAGTTCAACAGCATTCTTTTTGTTGAGCATAGTGTTAAAGGTGTTTGAAAAGGTGTCATAAACACCACTATTCCAATAGTTTCAACAAAGGTATAATCAGTTATGGCATTTTGTACATGAGGAAAGTCATCAATTAAACATAGCGCGATTATTTTGACTTTCTGAGCGGCATTTCTACCTTTATGCCTGTCAAAAATTCAATTCATGTCGCCTTTCGTTCACAAAATTTACATTTTCACCCTCGCTTCCATCGTTGTACTCACGGGTATTTATCTGTCTGTAATCGGGTATTCATACTATGTCACTCCGCTGGAGGAGCGCTTTTACCACCCGCAACACGAGATGTTTGAGCCCAGCGGTTTGTTCGGTCATGGCCTGGGTATTATCGGAACACTGCTGATTCTGATTGGAGTTGTGATGTATATCGTCAGGAAACGCTACCGTTTCATGGACAAGCTCGGACGACTGAAATACTGGCTTGAATTTCATATATTTCTCTGCAGCCTGGGGCCGCTGATGGTACTTTTTCACACCGCATTCAAGTTTGGAGGAATTGTTTCCATTGCCTTCTGGAGTATGGTGGCAGTTGTGGCATCCGGGGTAATTGGCAGGTTTATTTATGTACAGATACCACGTTCCATAGAAGGCCGGGCACTCAATTTACATGAAATTGAAGCCATGAAGGTCAATCTGGAGCAACTGCTGAAATCAAACTATCAGCTGGATGAAAAAACCAGCAGGCATATACACGAGGCCACCCTGCACGCTGCCGACATGTTTGGCGGATCCCTGATCTCCAATATCATCAATAAGCATCTTGACGACAGGAAAAAACTGAATAACATTCGCAAGGAATTGATAAACAACAATTTGCCCAAAAAGGAAATTAAAAAAGTCCTTTCCCTGATTGGCAATGAACTCAGTTTGCAAAACAGAATCAGCCGGCTGCAGACCATGCAGAAGCTGTTCCGATACTGGCACGTGGCGCATTTGCCCTTTGCGCTGATTATGCTTGTCATAGTCGTTATTCACGTAATTATTACCGTATCATTCGGGGCAACCTGGATATTCTGAGTTCTGTTTCCCAATCGCTTTTACACCTGAACACCCTCTCATGCTTGAGCAACTTGTCATTTACGCAGTCATACTGGGCTTCTGCGGACTCATTGTGTTTTATTACCTCCGAAAAATGAAACAGGTTTCCGACGAGACTGAGTCGAAAATCGAACAGGCCAAACAGGAGGGACTTTTTGAGCCCGTTTCCTTGCACCCGGTAATTGATCTGGGTACCTGTATCAAAAGCGGCGCCTGTGTAACCGCCTGCCCCGAGCATGATATCCTGGGCATCATGAATGGCCGTGGCACCCTGATCAATGCTTCCAACTGCGTCGGACATGGCGCATGTTACCATGCATGTCCTGTGGAGGCCATCTCCCTGGTTATCGGCACC
>CAILQK010000146.1 GCA_903836265.1 uncultured Bacteroidota bacterium
CACAAAACGCCATACACAACACATACGCTCACCGCGAGAAACCACCAAAAGCGACCAGGCATACCCCCAATCCAAAACAACAGCCTTTCCCGAACACCTGAAATCACAATCATTCATGTATTCCACACACCCATAAATCACAGAAAGATATAACTTTGACCCAAAAAAAGCCGCTATGCTCCAACCTGGCGATAAAGCCCCCGATTTCTCCCTGCGCGCCACCGACAAATCGCTCGTCAAACTCTCCGAATACCGCGGAAAAAACGTGGTGATTCTGTTCTTCCCGTTCGCATTCACCGGGGTATGTACCAAAGAACTCTGTTACATGCGCGACAGCCTGGCACAATACGAAAGCCTCGATGCACAAATTCTGGCCATCTCCGTGGACAGCCCCTATACACTCGCCAAATGGAAGGAAGAACAGCAGTTCAACTTCCCGCTGCTCTCCGATTTCAATAAAACGGTCAGCAAAAAATACGATACCATCTACAGGGAGTTCGCTCTCGGCCTCAAAGGGGTCTCCAAACGCTCCGCTTTCGTGGTGGACAAATCCGGTGTGCTCCGCTTCGTGGAGGTACTCGAAAACGCCGGCGAACTGCCCGACTTCGAAGCCATCGAATCAACCCTTAAATCCCTCAACTGAAGGTATGTTTTCTGATAAAATACCCGGTATCCGCATGTACGAAAAACCGCTCTGGGAAGAAGATGACGAGGTGCTGGTGGATGATGAAACCACCTCCGGATTCTCCTCCCGCCTTGTCGTGTACAACGACGAGGTAAATACATTCGAGTGGGTCATAGAGTGCTTTATGGATGTTCTCGGACACTCCTCCGAACAGGCCGAGCAGCTTTCTCTTATTATTCACTACAAAGGCAAAGCCACCGTCAAGTCGGGCGCCCGTACCGAACTGATCCCCTATTGCGAGGCCCTGCAGGAACGCGGACTCTCCGCAGAAGTAGTGACTGACGCAGACTAATTGAACACTTAAATCACCTGATTATGTACCCGGACCTCTCTTATCTCTTCCACGACCTGATTGGAACGCAGCCCGACAACGGACTCGCCATGTTCAAGACGTTCGGGTTTTTCCTGGCAATAGCCTTCCTCGCCAGCGCACTGGTATTCCATACCGAACTCCGCAGAAAAGCAAAGGAAGGGTTTTACACGCCTGTGAAGGTCAAAATAACCACCGGCCTCCCGGCAAGCCGCAGCGAAATCATCAGCAACACACTCGCCGGACTGATTGTCGGCGGAAAGGGATTGTACGCATATCAGCACTATGCCGACTTCCGCCACGACCCGGCATCGGTTATTCTCTCTCTCAAAATGAACTGGCTGGGAGGTATCATCGGCGCAGCACTGCTCGGCGGCTTTACTTATCTGGACGGACAAAAACGCAAAAAAGACAAACCGGAAACCAGAGACCTGCTGATTTTTCCGCACGACCGGATCAGCGAAATGACGGTAGCTGCCGCCATCGGCGGTATCCTCGGCGCCAAAATTTTCGACCTGTTCGATAACTGGGAGGATTTTCTCGCAGACCCGATAGGTTCACTCACTTCTGGCGGCGGACTCGCTTTCCTCGGTGGACTGATTCTCGGATTCATCGCGGTAGTTTATTACATCTGGCGAAACAAAATACCATTCCTGCCTACAGCCGACGCTGTAGCACCTGCACTGGTTACAGGCTACGGAGTAGGGCGTATTGGCTGCCAGCTCTCCGGTGATGGCGACTGGGGTATCGTAAATACCGCACCCAAACCGGAGTGGATGTCATTTCTGCCCGACTGGATGTGGAGTTACCGGTATCCGCACCACGTACTGAATACAGAATATACGGAACCGGTCAGAAGTGTACCAGTCGAAGGATGCACCTGGGACTACTGCATGCAACTCGGACAGCCCGTGTTCCCGACGCCTCTTTACGAAATAATAATGATGGCTGGTATTTTTGCCATTCTCTGGGCGCTGAGAACAAGGGTAAAGGTCCCCGGAATGCTGTTCTTTGTTTACCTCTGCCTGATCGCGGCAGAGCGTTTTCTGATCGAGAAGATTCGGGTGAATGTTCCTCACGATGTACTGGGAATCAGCCTTACTCAGGCAGAAATTATTTCTATCGTACTCTTCCTCACGGGTCTTGCAGGCGCGGCGTGGCTCTGGAAAAACTCCGGAAAAACTAGCGGACAGCCTTCCACTCCTTGACATACGATTTTTTGCCCAGCAGCATCCACAACCCCTCGCGGAAATAGATCAGGGTAAGCCGGACATAACCGTATTCGCGGAACCTGCGCGGAGAATGGTGCACTTTGAGGCGCCGCAGGTAAGCAATCTTGCCCTCCCGCTGCAAACGGTAAAAAAGGTTGCAGTCCTCACCGGCAATCAGGTGCTCGCTGTAGCCGCCAATCTTTTCAAATATGTCGCGACGTACCAGCTGACACTCACCCTTGGCCAGGTATATGTTCACGTAAAATGACAGCCTGATGATGGCGTTCATCAGCACGTGATAAATCCTGTCGTCCAGCCGGGCCTCCTCCGGATAAACCCAGATGGGAACTGTAGCCGCCACAACACGGGGGTTCTCAAATGTCCGGAGCACAGCCGGAAAGAAGCGGTCGGGGTCAGGGATTTTAACATCTGCATCCGTGTGAAACAGTATGTCGCCGGTGGCCTGTTGTGCACCGTAATTTCGGCCAATAGCGATATTCTGCTTTCCGGGCTTCTGTGCAAGCACAACGCGACCCGGAAATTTGCCCGAAAAAGCGCTGACAATACCGTCGGTACCGTCAGCGCTGTTGGCATCAGAAACTATAATTTCCAGATTGTACCGCTCCATTAAAGGCTCAAACTGGGCCAGTGTTTCCGCAATATAATCTGATTCATTCTTGCACGGAATGACAATGCTGATCTTGAGCTGCCGAAGGTTCATAAGCGAACTTTTAAGGGCGTGTTCAGGGACTGTATCCTGTGATATTTACTTGTCGTCGCCAAAAAAGGCAATGATTTTGTCGGCGAGTTCCATACCAATATAGGACTGTGCCTCCACGGTACTGGCCCCGATATGCGGCGTACAGGAAACGAGGGGGTGTTTCAGCAGAGCCTCTTTCGGTGTGGGCTCCTGTTCAAACACATCGAGTCCGGCGCCGGCAACCTTGCCGCCCGACAGAGCAGCAAGCAGCGCCTCTTCATCAATAACACCTCCGCGGGCTGTGTTGATCAGGAAAACACCCTGCTTCATTTTCTCAAATTCGGCGGCTCCGAAAAGGGGTGTTCCTACTCCCGGAATATGAATCGTGATGAAATCTGATTCCCGGATAATCCTGTCGAAAGCTTCAGTCCGTATTTTTACACAGGTCTTGATATCCTGAAAATCGGCCAGGCTGATACCAACTTCCGCCTCGGCTACGAACGGGTCGTGCGCGCGCACACGCATTCCGGCGCCAAGCGCAATCTGGGCCACCTCCTGTCCGATACGGCCGAAACCGATGATACCGAGCGTTTTGCCCTTGATCTGAAAACCGGTCTCGTAAGCCTTTTTCAGTTTCTTGAAATCACCCCCGGCAGCCAGCTCCCGGTTGCTGCGCTGCAGCATACGCGACAAACTGAAGAGGTGGGCCATCGCCAGCTCGGCTACCGCCCTCGATGATGCGCGGGGTGTGTTGAACACCTGTATTCCCTTGTTTTGGGCGTACTCTACGTCAATATTGTCGAGGCCAACGCCTCCACGGGCAATGACCTTCAGGTTTTTACCCGCGTCAATCACAGCCCGGGTTACTTTTGTAGCGCTGCGAACAATGAGCACATCGTATTCCGCAATCCGCGAAACAAGGTCCTCCTGTGCAATTTTATTTTCATCCACCAGATAGTTCGCCTCCTCGAGGAGAAGTCTGCCATCGGGATGTATGCCATCATTTGCAAGTATCTTGATCATCGTTTGAGTGGTTTTAAACTCCGGAGCAAAGATAGTTCCATGCACGCGGATTATTTAACCATAAAACAGAACTTTATTTCAGGACAAGATTCCTTTTACCGGACGATAGTCACATCTCCCTTGTAAACAGTGCGCTCTCCGTCAATAAACTCGATCTCCGCCGTCCAGACAAACACCTCCGGATTCATGGGATCTCCGTTAAATGTACCATCCCAGCCAATATTGGGGTTATTGGGCAGGAAGTTCTGAAGTTCATACACCTCATTGCCCCAGCGGTCATATACCCTGAAATACAGGATGTTTGTTACAGAACCCGGCTTTGCAAAAACGCCGAGTATGTCGTTATCGCCATCTTCGTTGGGAGAAAATACGTTGGCCACGTAAATCTGCCTCCGACGATCTACCCGAACAGCCACATCATCCCGGTCCTTGCATCCGTTAAGTGCCTGAACCTCTATGGAATATACCGTCGAAATGAATGGCCGGACGATCTGATCCGGACATTGGGGGCAATCCGAACTGTCGAAGGGCGGCGTCCAGGTGATCTTCTCTATGCTGTCAATGGGCATGTTGAGAATTGCCCGGACAGCAGCCTCGTCGCCCTGGCTGATCGTCAGGTCGTCGCCGAGATTCACATCCACCTGAACTGCTGCGTTGACCACTATAACTTCTGTCTTTTCACACCGGTTGGCATCATAAACGGTAGCAGAGAATGTACCCGCCATCAGGTTGGAGAACAGATTGGTCGTTTGCTCCGGCCCGTCATTCAACCTGTAGGTATAGGGAGGAGCTCCGCCGGTTACGTTCACTTTTACAGCGCCACTGTTCTGTCCGAAACAGTTCAGATTGTTCACAACAAACGAAATACTCATGGGCGCGGCCGACGAAAGTGTTACCGTTGAAGTGTCCGTACAACCGTTGCTGCCCGTAACTGTCACGGTATATGTTCCGGCACTCAGGCCTGTAGCCTGCTGAGTGGTGGCGCCGCTCGACCAGGCATATTGGTAGGGAGCCTGCCCACCCGAAGCCGATCCCAGCGCAACGCCGTCCGAAGCTCCATCGCAACTGACGCTGTAGCCCGAATAACTGGAATTCACCACAGCACCCGCATCAGGAGGCAGAAGCTGGTTTATTACTGCCTGTACCGAGTAATTATACCCGTTGGGAGAGGTGATATTGACAGTATAGGAACCCGGCGAAAGCCCGCTGACAACAGCCGGCGTGTAAAGCGCCTGAACAGAGCCCGAATTCACCGGTGAGCCATTTTTCAACACTGTATAGCTGAATGGTGCAGTACCGACTGTCGGTGTCAGCGTCAGCGTTCCGGTGCTTTGCCCGCATGGAATAGTGGAGCCGAGCAGAACGGCAGAAACGGAGCAGGCATCAGGCGGCCTGAGGGTCGTGATCGTTGTGATGGTACTGTCGCAGCCATATTGGTTGGGCAGCACCTGGGTGGTCATACCCACCTGCGCCGGATTGCAGGTAGTCAGATTTACCGTAGTGGCACTTGAAGGGCGCAATGTCCGTGTTTCAGTAACGATACTGTCACAACCGTACTGATTGACGAGCTGATAGGTAAACACACCTGCCAGCGCAGGATCGCAGGTGTAGGTTTGTATCGATTTCTGGCTGGTTGGCAGCAGGTTAACGGTGGTGATAACCGTGCTGTCGCAGCCAAACCGGTTGGTCAAAACCTGCGTGAAAACTCCCGCCTGTGCCGGATTGCAAGTGGTGGACGACAAATTGGTTGTACTGCTTGGAAGGAGCGTCACTGTTGTTATGATGGTACTGTCGCAACCGCCCGCCGTTGTCAGCGTATTGGTGAAAACACCCACCTGGGCAGGATTGCAGGTAGTGGCCGTCAGATATGTTTTATCCAGCGGATCAAACGTGATGGTGGTTACCACGGTGCTGTCGCAGCCTGCAGCGGTGTTGTAAATATTGGTAAACACGCCCACCTGCGACGTGTTGCACGACGAACCCGTCAGATACGTAACCGGTAGAGGATTGAATGTTATCGTAGTGGTTACCGTACTGTCGCAACCGTACTGGTTGGACAAAATATTGGTGAACACACCCACTTCCGAAGGATTGCAACTCGACCCGGAAAGGGCCGTCGCACTTGAAGGAGAAAGTGTAACCGTGGTGATAATCAGACTGTCGCAACCATCCGTTGTAGTGAGCGGATTGTAGAAAACACCAACTGCCGACGGATCGCAGGATTTCCTGTTGATGTAGGTAGTGTCCGAAAGAGAGAATGTGATTGTGGTAATCACTGTACTGTCGCAGCCATACTGGTTGGTCAGGTTCTGGGTAAAAACGCCGACATTGTTCGGGTTGCAGCTCTTGTCGTAAAGCAGAACTGTATTGGAAGGATTGAGTACTACCGACCGGATAACGACACTGTCGCAACCATTCGTCTGGGAAAAATGCTGAACCGATGAACCAGCCTGCGCAGGGTCGCAGGTGTAGGTATTCAGGTTCGTGGTATCAATGTCATATACGGTCAGTTGCGTAATAATGACGCTGTCGCAGCCGTAAACTGTCTGAAGGCTGTCTGTGTATATGCCTGAAACCGTCTGTTGCGCTCCACCTGCCAGCAGCGTTTCACCCTCACATATTTGCGCTGTTCTGGAAAAGGAGAAGTTGGGCCGAACAGTGATAACAACACTGTCCTGCAGTGCAGAACTGCAGACCGGAGAGGAGTTGTCTCTTACATTCAGCAACCTGTAGGTAGTCGTTTGGGCGGGGTTTACAGTAACTGAATGGTTATTGGAAATATCATTCAGCGTGGTTACCAGGCTGCCGTTCGTCCAGGTTACATCAAACGGACCATTTCCTGTCAGGCTGAACTGGAGGTTGGCAGATTCACCCTGACATATCTGATTGCTCTGGCTCAGATCGGCCAGCGGTGCAGGCCTCACCGTTACGTCAAGACAGACCGGCTGAACAGCACCGCAGGTGTTCTGGGGCACAACACAAACCTTTCCGGAGACCGCATTCTGAAAGCTGACCTGTATTGTGTCGCCACCACCAGCAAATGTGGCACCACCGGGTACCGTCCAGTTGTAGTTGACTCCTGACTGCTCAAGATTCAGCGTAAAGAGATAATTTCCTCCGTTTGTACAGACGCTGAGCGGGCCCGACATCACTGGTACCTGTATGGGCGGCTGCACGGAAACAGGAATACAGGCCGGCTGAGACGCGCCACAGGAGTTGTTGGCCGTAACACATATCTGACCACTGACCACCGTGTCCCATACAATTCTGATAGTACCCGGATTAATGGATGTAAAATTGACACCGCCGGGCACCGTCCAGTTGAATGATGTAGGTGCCGGCAGGCCATTGGCCGTAGCTGCATATATCACCGTGGAATCACCGCATGGGAGCGTATTTCCCGATATCTGGGGCAATTGCGGAACGGCGCTGATAGCGGCAACGTTCACACAGGCCGTATCAAAACAGGCCAGACCACCCCTGCTGTGCTTGAGTACCAGACAATACTCACCAGGCTGATTGACCACTGCTGTGGGTTTGTTGTTAAAACCCACAATACCGGGACCCGACCACTGATACAGTGTTACTCCACCATTGGCCGAATTCATTGAAGATCCGGTACCATCAAGGGTAATAGTGGTATTGGAGCCACAGTCAAGGGTATCAGGAGGCGCAATCACAGCCTCAGGCTCCAGAATGGCCAGATCAATATTCACAATACTGTCGCAACCGAGATGACTGGTACATATTTCACTGTAAATACCCGAGTTCGTGAAAAAATTGTCACATACCTGAAACTGGGCAGGACCACACAAATTGACAAACTGGACAGGACCATAGTACGTTGGTATCAGATTCACCTTGCAGGTTACGATACTGTCGCAGCCCTGATAATTGGTAAACATCACAGGATAGGAGCCGGGTGCAAAAAACTCCTCACCGGCACAGGTAGCCGATCCTCCCTGACACATATATACAGTCTCGGTTACTCGTACCGTCGGAATCAGGTGTACCTGACAGCGAATGATACTGTCGCAATTCAGGTAGGAGGGCAGGTTGACAAGAAATGTTCCCGCCTGTGAAAAAGTCTGTCCCGCACACTCAACCGTATAGCCCTGACACATGTTCACATCCTCTGTCGCTTCAGTATCTTCTCCAACAGTTACCGGCAAACAGAATTCGGGGGCATTCGGACAAATATCGCTCGTGGCGCAAATCTCCGCAGCGCCTGCTTCCACCCACTGAACAGTAACAGTGGGTGTGCCTGAGCTGGGACCAATAAAATTGCCCGCCGAAGGAGGATTGATCTGCCAGGTGGAAGGCACCTGGGTGGTGTACGTTCCAATCGGCGAAGAAGGTACACATATACCCGTTGCCGGACCGTTTACCGTCGGATTGGATGCATTGATTGAATACTCGCATTGCGAGCCACTGCTGCCATCAATACACAGATAATAAACCTCGCCCGGAACCAGTCCCGTCGCAGTCAGAGATGCCGTACTGTTGGACGGAATATTTCCCAGACAGGGCGACACCCAGCTGAAGTTGATGCAGTCGGACGTGGAAAGTACAGCTGCCTGAAGCGCACTTCCCGTGCCACAGCCATAAACAGAAATGTCGAAAGTGGCAGTCGTGGCATCAGCCGTAAAGGCAAAAAACTGATTGTTCTGAATAGAGGTACACCAGGGAGGAAATGAAACCGGTGACTCGGAGGTAGTCTCTCCGTAATAACAGTCAAGCGAATAGGGACCAGGCAAAATACAGGCATCCATCGGGTCAACAGATGGCATGGGGAGGCTGCACTGGGTCGTGCTGCACTGGGCAACTGCCGACAATGGCGCAAAAATGACAGAGGCTGCAACCAGGGTTGCGCAGGTAGTAAAAAATTTCATCAAGGTAGTGTTTGCTATTATCCCGTTTCGGGTCAGGATATAAAGGTAGTCTTTATATCTGTTTTAAAAACAAACATCAAAGAAAATTTTATCGGGCGTGTGACGGCCAGCAAACAAAACCGGCCGCCAAGTTCAGTAAATCAGAAATAAATTTTATTTTTTAAAACCTGTAAAAAACTGAAAAACAGTTTTTTAAGAAAATTTATTCGATTTCAAAAACGGGCGGCCAGTTAAACATTGAAAGACGCAATCAGTGCTCTTCGTGGTGTGCCGCCTGGGCATATTCAGCGGTCAGCCTGGCCTGAATATCAGCAGGTACAGGTGCATAATCTGCATACGCCATACTGAATTTTGCCTTTCCCTGTGTGAGCGAACGAAGTGCGGATGAGTATTTGTGCAGTTCCTTGAGCGGTACACGAGCCCTTATCACCTGATAATGGCCTTCTGTATCCACCCCCATGATAATTGCCCGGCGTGTCTGCAAATCACCCATCACATTTCCCATCACATCCGCATCGCACATCACCTCGAGGTCATAAACAGGCTCCAGTATCTGCGGATTGGCCTTATGGAATGCCTCCCTGAAGCAGATGGTGGAGGCTGTCTGGAAAGCCATATCGTTGGAGTCCACATCGTGCATCTTTCCGTCATAAATACTCACCCGAACATCCCGGCAACAGGAACCGGTACCGGGCCCCTCCTCCAGCTTGGCCATAATCCCCTTTTTAATGGCATTGGCAAAACGCGTGTCAATCACGCCTCCGACAATTGCCCACACAAACACAAACTTGCCACCCCACCTGAGTTCCTCTGTCTCTGTACTTTTAACTGTAAGACCTGCAGGATCGGGCATTCCATCATAGTATGGTTCTATGCGCATGTGTACTTCGGCAAACTGCCCGGCGCCTCCCGACTGCTTTTTGTGGCGGTAGTCCTGGTTTACCATTTTTGTGATGGTTTCCCGGTATGGAATACGCGGCTCTGCAAACTGAAGCTGTACGCCGAAGTTCTGTTCGGCCTTGTGCCGAATGACATCGAGGTGCATTTCACCCTGCCCGTGTATGATATTCTGCTTCAACTCCAGACTTTGTTCGAGAATGAGTGTGGGATCTTCCTCCCTGATAGCATGAAGCGCATGAGCCATTTTCTCGACGTCTGCCTTGCCCGGCGGCACTACAGCCATGCGGATACGGGATGACGGAAAATGAATGCGCTCAATTTTCAGCTCTGAACCTTTCGGATTCAGCGTCTGGTTGGTATGCGAGTTTTTAAGCTTGACCGTACAGCCGATATCGCCCGCCATGAGCAGTTCCACCTGATCCCGGTTCTTTCCCTCGCTTTCAAACAGCTGTGAAAAGCGTTCGGAGGTTCCGTTGTCCGCATTCATCAGTTCATCGCCGGCCCTCAGTGTTCCGGAATAAACCTTGAAATAGGATACATTGCCAACCTTTGGCTCCTGAACGGTCTTGAATATGAAAACACATGGCCTCGCTCCGGCATCGCAGGGCTTGGAACCGCCACCCTCGAGCGGCGCGGCG
>CAILQK010000147.1 GCA_903836265.1 uncultured Bacteroidota bacterium
CGGAAACGAGGCCGTCCGGCACAATGTAGCCACCTGGAAGGCCGAAGTATGCGGAACCGTCCCGGCAAGAATTCGCCTTTCCGAATTTTTCCTTTCAACAAGTCAGAAAAAACTGCTGAAAAAGAATGCAGGCCTGCGTGTGGAATCTGGCCCTATCTGTATTGACAGTCAAAAAACGGAACTGTTCGACAAACATACCGCACGAATCCGGGAGAGAACTCCCGACTCGCTGTTCTCGTTCCTTAATGTTTACCCGGAGATTATCCCGGGTGAAGGCCGGGAATTCAGGGTGTTCGCAGGCAATGAGCTGATTGCCTGTTCGTTCATACACCTCGGAGAAAAAGCAGTTTCGGCCACATACTGCATTTTCAGTCCGGATTACGGACAATTCAGTCCGGGTATTTTTACCATGCTGCTGGAGATTCTGTATTCCATCGGGCGCGGCATGGAGTTTTATTATCCCGGCTATGTTTACAGCGTTCCTTCCCAGTTCGACTACAAACTGAATTTTCACGGCACCGAACAGATGAACTGGAACTCGGGTATCTGGACTGCGAGAGAACGGGTGCCACCCGGAAAGTACCAGACTCAGGGCTGAAACACTTTCCTGATCCGGTCGGGATAATCAGTGATAATTCCGTCAACCCCCAGCCGTACCAGTCGCCGCATGGCAGTCACCTCGTTCACCGTCCAGGGTACCAGTTTCATCTGATGTTTCCGGCAAGTCTGAACTGACCTGCGCCCGACTGTCAGGTAGTACGGACTGTATATATGTGGTGTAAATGTGAGCCTCTTCAGGTTTTTCTCCACAGAATCCATGTTTTCTATCAGAAAGGCCAGCGGAATTTCAGGCGCCTGCCGGTGCACGGCCTCCAGTGCTCGTATGTCGAACGACTGCACCGTGACATCACCGGTTATACCGAGCTGCTGCAGTTCGGCAATCAGCCGTGCAGCGAATTCCTCCACGCCGGGATGGAAGATATTGTCCCAGGAAGGCTGCGACTTGATCTCCATATTCCATCTGATATTCGGCCTGACTGCCCGGGCAGATTCCACTACTTCCCGCAGAGTTGGCTTGAAAACACGCATCTTTTCCTGTTCGGGGAAGCGAGGATTACCCATGCTGCCGCAATCAAACTGCCGGATTTCTTCGGCGGTGAGGCTCCATAATGGAATCTTCATGGCTGCAGAGTCGGTGAAACGGGTTCCGTCGGTACGCAGGCAGATTGCCGGGTTGAAGAATGGTTCGTGGCTTACAATCAGCCTTCCATCTCCGGTAACTGCCAGATCCAGTTCCAGCGTGGTCACCTCGGGATATGTGAGCGCATGTGCGAACGCCGGCAGCGAATTTTCGGGTTTCAGTCCGCGACAACCGCGGTGGCCCTGCCAGTCGAAACCGGGCGGAACAGCAACAGGTTTGTTTTCGGTCGCCTTGCAGGCAATAAAACTCAGTACAGTGAACAACATGACAATTCGGTGCATAGTAAGGGTATTTCAGAAACAAAGATAATGGAAGCGGAGTGAGCAGGACTTTAATTTTGTATGTACCTTGCGACCGAAAATACCAAATCCTGTTATGGAAGTAAAAGACAGCAATGGAAATCTCCTTTCCGGGGGAGATTCAGTAACCGTTATAAAAGACCTGAAAGTTCGGGGTTCTTCTGCCGTCATCAAGCGCGGAACCAAGGTCAAAAACATACGTCTGACCGATGATGAGGAGGAAGTAGAAGGCAAGGTAGATGGCTCCGTTATCGTGCTGAAAGCCTGTTTTCTGAAAAAAGCGTGATGTTTCAGCGCTTTTTCAGGAGATATTTTGCTTCCGGAACCCCTGCGTAACCGATGAGTTCAGCGTATTCCTTTCCGATTTCTGCAAGTATCTCCGCCCTTGCAACCTCCAGTTTCTGGCGGGCAATTTCCAGTCCAACCATATCCAGCGGAGAAATACTCCCGTGCAGCGTCCGGTTCCCGAGCATCGCCCCGATGAGTCCGTTCTCTATGCGGTTGGTTATGGCATTGTATTCACGAATCAGGTTTTCGACTTTTGTCAACTGACTTTCCATTGAAAGTCTGGTGGCTTCGAGGGTCATGGTGGCTTCGTACTGCGACTCCCTGAGATCGAGCAGTGCATCTGCGCGTTTGAAGCGATTATTGGCGGGTAATGGTGCCAGCAGTTCTATCCTGAAGGAAAAATTATTCTGCGGATTGAATCTTCTGGGTGTTTCTACAAAAAGCGGGTATTGATAACCGACGGACAGGTTATTGACAAAACGCCTGTTTTGCGAGGAGATATAATCCAGATTGGCTGATTCGAGTGAGATACGGGCGTTTCCGGCAGTTACAGCCGGGTGTGCTGCTGGCGGAAGCGACTTTATTTCAGACAGCCACAAGGTGATATCCTGCACATCCGCCAGATCCGACTTGTCAATACCGGTAAATTCGCCAGTCAGCTGCACCAGATCCTGTCGTGACGAGGCAACCCTGCTCTCCAGTCCGGCGATATCTCTGTCATTCCTGTTTTTGTCTTCTTCGGCTCCCAGCACTTTTGACACTTTCACTTCCCCCACACCTGAAGAGAGCATTTCTCTCAAAATAGTTTGCTCACGAACGAGAAAAGTATCGAGTTTACGGCAGGCTTCCAGTGCTGGCAGTGTATAGAGCCAGGAAGACAGGGCAGCAAATCGGCGGGAGGCAGCCTGTTGCTGTAGCCATCCGTATTCGGCATTCAGCAGATCAACTCGGGCGTTTTTTATGATTTTTTGCCGATTCCGCTCCTGCAGACTGTTAAAACCCACCTGAATTCGGTAGGCGTCTTCATTGCGAATATAGCCGAGGAGCGAGTCGCCGAGCGAATTGCCGTTAAAGCCGATACGCAGTGCCACCTGCCTTACCAGCGGATCGTGCATGCGCAGTGCTTCAGCCGTGCCGAGGAGCGACTGAAACTGCGTGACAACGGGGTCGGAGCCGGCGGTAGCAAGCAGGTCGGGAATCGAACGTACCTGAGCCATGGCAGTCAGCGACACCATCCATACAGTAAATAGCAGCCCTGTTCGTATCATATTCAACGGGTGGGGAGATTAATGGTGATCTTTTCCGAGATATAAAACCGGTTTCCCTGCGGCAACCCGATATATACTTCCCTGCCCCACGAGCGCATTTCAATAAATTTGCGGAGGCGCAGCGGGAGTTCGGTCATCCTCGGATTGATACTGGCAATTTGCCCTTTGCAATTCATTTCAGGCCGGTTGAACGAAACGAGCTCCACCTCCTGTCCGACAGCGAGCGGGGCATCTGATGCTTCGTGAATAAAGCCCACAACCATATTGGGTGCATTCGGATTAATCTTCATCAGCTCGGTGAACGCCTCCTTCAGCGAATTTCGGGCCATCATTACAGACTCCACGTAACCATCAACAGGAGCAATGAGGAAGAGCCTGTTTTTCTCCGATTCCAGTTGCTGCAAAGAGGCCCGGGTACCGGCATTCCGTACTGAAGCGACCGCTTCCAGTGCGGCCTGTCTGGATTCAAGAATACTGATTTCCTCCCTGGCGCGCTTCTGCAGGTCGTCTATCTGCTTTCTCAGTGCCTCCATTTTATCGGCCACGATTTTGTTGCCGGCAGTTTTCATATCCGGGTAAACACTGCTTCTGAATACCGAAGTGAGGGAGTCTTCGGTAGCAAGCAGACTGATTTCTGTATAAAGCTCGCGCACATCTGCGGACAGGCGCGTGCGTACAAGATCCTTTTCCTTTTCGAGGATAGCAAATTCGGCGTTGCGTTCCGTTTCTGTGATTTGCAGGTCAGACAGATTTTCCAGCGATTGCCTGTCGAGTTCAGCGCGGTAGAAAGTGGCGAGGGTGTCGCCCTGTTTCACGAGGTCGCCGGTTTTGACAAAAACCTCCCGTACAGCGATATCATGATCGAAGTTGAGCGACTGGAGTTCGGTTTCAGCGATACCAAAGAAAGAGTTGACACTCTGGTACTGAAAATCGGAAGCAATCCAGAAACAGGCAGCGAGTGCAGCGGGGAAAAGCAGGAACAGGATATTGAATTTCATAGAACGGCTTGTTTGGAAGGGGATCAGTCAATCACTGTATTTTCAGCAGCCGATTGCTTGCTGAGCCTTCTCACGACCACCCCGGTATGTTCGAGTTCCTGCATAAGTTCTACATTCTGGTCTTCATTTTTCAGCACCAGAAAATATTCGCGTTCCTCGAGGACAGGTCCAATACCCTTTACAGCTTCGTTTCGGATATCATCGAGCGTGTATCTGCGGCAATATTTCTCAAAAACCTGTTCGACGTCTGGAATAACCGATCTGTTTTCGATTCGGATTCGCAGTTCCCAGATTACGTGATTACCCATGTGAAAGGGTGTGTATCGCAGGCTGAGTGCGACGAAACAGAACATAATTGTACCCATAATGGCGATCGGAAACACATAAGAGCCACAGGCGATACCGGTACCCAGTGCTGCGAACATAAATATGATATCGCGCGGGTCGCGGAACGACGTTCTGAAATTGATGATCGTGAGGGCACCGAGAATACCCAGTCCTGACGCAACACTGTCGCCAATACTTTGCAGGATCATGGTAGCTATAATAGAACTGAGTACAAGCGCCTGAATATAATTGCCTGTTTTCAGCGTAGTCGGACTGGTTATCCAGTAAACCATTGCGATCAGCGTGGAGCAGAGGAAAGCCAGGAGAAAGGTGAAGATCACCATCTCAAAGGTCGGGTTCTGTATTTTTGCGTATTGAGAAAAGAACTCCTGCATTGTTTTGCCCGGAAATGCGTCAGGAACTTGCTGAACGGTTAAAATGATGTGCCCCGCAGAAGCAAGGTAAACAATACTTGCGCGGGTTGCATACTGATACAAAAAAGGGCAATATTCCGAATAAATAGGCATAAAAAGAAGCGAGCCACCCCGAAAAGAATCGGGATGGCTCGCTATTGTTGAAATATTGCGGGAGAATTACTTCTCGAGCTGACTTTTCAGTGCTGCGAGGGCTGCCAGATCGCCAAGAGTTTCCTTCTCGACTTTCTTTTGAACGTCTGCGATGGCTGACTGGTTTTCACCTTCTTCCTTAGCGCGCTCTGCCCTTACGACAGCTTCTGCCTTGTTCTTCAGATCCTCGAGGTAACGGGAGTGGGACACCAGGATACGGCGGTCATCTTTGTTGAATTCGATAACTTTGACCGTGAGTGTTTCTCCTGGTTCAACCACAGAGTTGTCTTCCTTGCGGATATGCTTCGCCGGGCCGAATGCTTCCAGACCGTGTGGCATCTGGAAAGTGGCCCCCTTGTCGTCGCGCTTGAGCACAACAGCTTCGTGGTAAGAACCAACCGGGAAGATTGCTTCGAAGGTATCCCACGGATTCTCCAGGATTTGCTTGTGGCCGAGGCTGATCTGGCGTTTGATCTTTGGCGCACGCATCTCTTTGGCGGTGGCGTTCGTGGGTCCGTTCGTCAGTTTGATTGTGGGCTTGGCATGGGGGTTAACGGCAGGCTACGCTGGCGGGCGCGTGGA
>CAILQK010000148.1 GCA_903836265.1 uncultured Bacteroidota bacterium
CGTGTATGCCGACAAACACACAAAGATTTTCAAGATCAAGGACTTCGGCGACCCGGAGTTCAGTGGCGACTGTTTTTTCCTGGTGGGAAAGATCAAGAAGCTTTCCTGCGACGACAAGCATGATTTCATTGCCATTCTGAAGCTGATTAATACTGATCTTCGGCTTGATCTGGATGACAGTTACGAGAAGACGGAGCGTATTATCAGCCAGTCGGAAGGCAAAGTGGTGCGGGCATCCCGGTTGCCCTCGGTACACGACGCTTTCGAGACGGCCCAAAGCAGTGTACCAATACAGGCACGTGATTTTTCACCCACGGAACTCTCCTTCTGGGCTCAGTACGGTATCCGCAGGGAGGTGCTGTCCAGGTACCACGTCATTGCCGTTCAGCGATACAAGGGCATCGGCAAAACCGGTAAGGGATATGAGTTGAACAGCACCGACGAGGAACCGATTTTTGGTTATCAGGGACGGCGGTTTACCAAGCTCTACATGCCTAATTCCAAACTTCGGTTCCTGTACACCGGAGAAGTGACCGAACATTACACGTTCGGTTTCGATCAGCTTCCGCTGCGTGGTGATATTCTTTTCATCACCGGCGGCGAGAAGGACGTGCTGAGTCTGGCGGCGCACGGGTTTCATGCGATCTGTTTCAACAGCGAGACCGCCAACATTCCCAAAAACATCCTGCGGGGGCTGGGTTACAGGTTCAGACACGTGGTACTGCTCTATGACGTGGACGATACAGGCATTGCCGCCATGAGCAAGCTGGTGAAAGATCACAAGGAGTATCAACTGCGGATGCTGAAACTGCCCCTGAACGGGAGCAAGACCAGCAAGGACATTTCAGACTTCTTCAGGATGGGCAACACAGCCGACGACCTGATGATGGTATTCCGGGAGATGCTGGATCAGATTTACGAGGACACAATCGCCACCATGCGCGTCTGTGAAATTGACTTCGACAATCCGCCGCAAGCGCCCGACCCGCTGCTGATGATAAACAGCGTGACGATAGGAAGTCCCGGAAATATCGTCTGCGTGGCTGGAAGTGAGGGGAGCGGCAAAACGAATTACCTCGGAGGGATTATTTCAGGAGCTATCCGGCCATACGGTATCGAGATTGACACACTGGGTACCACTGTGCGCGAAAACATCAGCGACCATGCCGTCCTGTTGTTTGATACAGAGCAGTCGGAATACCAGTTGTACAAGAACCTGACCTACATCACCACACGCAGCTCGCTGGAGAAGCCGCCACGCTGGTTCAGGGCGTACTGTCTGGTAGGTATTGCGCGCAATGAACGAATCAATATGATACTGGAATCAATGGACCGCTACTATTACGAGTACGGCGGTATTCACCTGGTGTTCATTGACGGGATTGCCGACTTGCTCAATGGCGTCAACGACGAGGAATCATCCGTTCACCTGATCGAGGAACTGTTCAGGATGGCAGCTATTTACAATACCCTGATCGTGTGTGTGGTACACCTTGCCCCCTCGGGCATGAAGCTGCGCGGACACCTGGGCTCTGAAGTCCAGCGGAAGGCAGCGGGTATCCTGCTGATTGAGCGCGAGGAAGAGCAGAACTCGAGTGTGGTGAAAGCCCTCAAAGTACGCGACGGCTCACCGCTTGACGTGCCAATGACCCAGTTTGGCTGGAGCAAGTCGGAAGGTCGCCACGTGTACATGGGCGAGATGAGCAAGGAGGACTCCCAACAGCGAAAAATGAGCGAGTTGAAGAAAGCCGTTGAGGAAATCTTCCGTGACCGGAAAAGTATCCACACCAAAGAGCTGCAAACGGCGCTCATGGATGCTTTTACTGTGCGCGACCGGACTGCCAGATCATACATCACGACCCTGCTGGAAAGCAAGATCATAGAGAAATCGAAGCAGTTTCCAGGTAATTTCAGGCTGGCTGAGTAGGAAATCTGCCAGAAAAACGCGTATTGTCCTCCATTTTGTGGCGTTTTTTTGGTGATTTTCGGCTCAATTAACCGATTGCGATTTTCATACTGCTGTTATTTGGGAATCAAGCCGTCGCAAGATAGCGGATTCAGCCTCTTTCACGGGTGACTGTGGGGGAGGTTTTTTGGTTTTCACGGTAATTTCCCATTTTTCCCTTACTTTAGCCGCGCATATTTCATACCGCTATGCCAAAACCGTACAACGTATTTATCGTATATGCCCGAAAGGACGCAGATTACCTGGAAGAACTCCGGGGCCACCTGCGACCAATGGAGCGCGCCGGAATGTTGAAAATCTGGTGCGACCGCGAAATTGACCCGGGCGTGAAATGGGAAGATGCTATTCTTCGCAACATGGACACAGCAGACATGATCCTGCTGATGGTGAGCGCCGCTTACTACGATTCTTCATACATACATGACAAGGAACTGAAGTATGCGCTGATGCGTCACAACAAGGGCGAGGCAACGGTGATACCAGTCATTGTGCGCCCCTGCGATTTTGATGCAGATCCGATAGCCAGTTCTATCCAGTCGCTGCCGAAAGATGCGAAGCCGGTTACAGAATGGCCCAACCGTGATAACGCATGGCTTGATGTGGTGCGGGGAATAAGAAAAGAGGTAGAAAATCGTGAAAATAATGAGCAAAATGCAGCACAGAGA
>CAILQK010000149.1 GCA_903836265.1 uncultured Bacteroidota bacterium
ATATCACGCTTAATCCACGATACGCAACACTTGTTGGCTACACCCAGGCAGAACTGGAACTCAACTTCCATGAATGGATAGAAAATACCCGGCAGGAAATGTCCGGCGTTTCAGCCGAATCGCTGATAGCCAGAATCAGAGAATGGTATGACGGATATACCTGGAACGGACGCGATCATGTCTATAACCCGTTCTCTGTACTCAATTTCTTTGCCAACGGTACATTCCAGGATTACTGGTTCAAAACCGGTACACCCTCTTTCCTCATACATAAAATCAGAGAAGCCGGCTATTTCAACTTCAATAACCTCAAAGCAAGCGAACTGATCTTCGAAAGTTATACCCTCGACAACCTCGATATCCGTTCTCTGCTGTTCCAGACCGGTTACCTGACTATCAGGGATATTGACCACCAGCGAGGAAGTTATACCCTCGATTACCCAAACCGGGAAGTGGAACAGGCCATGATCGGCCACCTCATCGGGGCGCTGCTCCGGCGCCCACCTTCCGAATCGGTTAATCCGGTACTTAAAATCGAAGAGGCATTTGTGAACAATAATCCCGAAAAGGTCGTCGCCGTCATCAATGCCATGCTCCGCGATGTACCCGCTCACCTGCTCGACGACAAGGGGGAACACTTCTACCATGCACTCGTACACCTCCATTTCAGGTATCTCGGTATGTTTATTCAAAGTGAAGTTCACACATCCGACGGCAGAATGGACGCAGCAGTACACACCCCAACACATATTTACATACTCGAATTCAAAATTGACCAGTCCGCTAAGGAGGCCCTGAAGCAAATCAGACTAAAAGGATATGCCGACAAATTCAGGATGGAAAATAAAAAAATCGTGGCAATCGGTATCAACTTCGATTCAAAGAAAAGAACCGTGGACGACTGGAGTGCCGAGAATACCTGAACACCCCATCGGTACGGTAATTGCACCTGTACAGGGACAGTTTGTACCTTTACACCAAAATATCACTCCCGGCCATGAAAAAACTTCCGATCGGCATTCAGACATTTCGCGAAATCAGGGATGGCGGTTACCTGTACGTGGACAAAACGGAGCAGATACACAGGCTGATCTCCTCCGGAAAATATTACTTCCTCTCCAGACCACGCCGATTCGGAAAATCACTCACGCTGTCCACAATCAGGGAAATATTTGAGGGAAACAAGGCGCTGTTCTCCGGCCTCTGGATCGAAAACCGGTGGGACTGGAGCCATATTCGGCCAGTTGTACATATTCAGTTCAATGAAATCGGCTACAACACAGGCGGACTGGAAGGCGCACTGCACAAAATGCTGGAAGAACAGGCCGAAATGCACGGTGTTCAGCTGACAGAGAATGAATACGACCAGAAATTCAGGGAGCTGATTCGAAAACTGTCGGCCAAAAAAGGCAAAGTCGTGCTGCTCATTGACGAGTACGACAAACCGCTCATTGATTACCTGGAAAAAGATCAGCTGCCCACCGCCTTCGAACACCAGCGAATACTCAAAAACTTCTACAGCATCATCAAAAGTGCCGACCCGTACCTCGAGTTCATGATTATCACCGGGGTGTCAAAATTCAGCAAGGTGAGCGTATTCAGCGATCTCAACAACCTGAATGATATCACGCTTAATCCACGATACGCAACACT
The DNA here is from genome assembly GCA_903836265.1 of uncultured Bacteroidota bacterium. GTDB lineage: Bacteria > Bacteroidota > Bacteroidia > Chitinophagales > Saprospiraceae > M3007. Next base: position 1,654 of record CAILQK010000149.1, read on the forward strand.
TGTTGGCTACACCCAGGCAGAACTGGAACTCAACTTCCATGAATGGATAGAAAATACCCGGCAGGAAATGTCCGGCGTTTCAGCCGAATCGCTGATAGCCAGAATCAGAG
>CAILQK010000150.1 GCA_903836265.1 uncultured Bacteroidota bacterium
AATCAGATTGTTGATGATTTTCTCCCATTTCCCGGGGTCAACCAGCAAAATGTGGTCGTAAGGACAGTCATATATAAAATCCAGTTTTATCTGGCGATATTCGGCATGCGGAACAAAGACAGAGAGCGCTCTCGACAATAATGAGTAAAAGTGTACCGGTTTTTCCTCCAGAAGCAGCTTTTTTGCGTCAATTTTGGATAAATCGAGCAGCTCCTCCACCAGGTTGAGCAGTTTCCTGGCGCTCCGCTGTATGACACTCAGTTGTTCGGTCAGCTTCGGTTCGTCATAACTCCTGATGAGACGCTCCATCGGCCCGAGGATGAGGGTGAGCGGGGTACGGAGTTCGTGTGTCACATTGACAAAGAACCTTGTTTTCATTTCGTCGAGGTGGCGCAGTTCCCGGGCCTGCCGGGCGATTATTTGCCGGTCGGCCTCTATCTGCTGTGTTCGTCTTGCCACTTCCTGTTCGAGCATGATGTTGGCAGCGCGCAACTGCCGGCCCCTCCAGAAGGTCGCGAGGGCAACAATACCGGACAGGAGAGCGAGCATCAGTAACACAAATGGCCAGCGGAAATAGAAGGGATATTCCACCCTGACGGGAATTTCCAGGGCTTCTTCGGGCCAGCTGTTGCCCTGCCTGCCGAATTTGATACGGAGCACCTGGTTGCCATAGGGCAGGTTGCTCAGTCGGATGACTGGCGACTGCTGAATGATCCAGTGCTCATGCACACCGTCTATTTTCCAGGCATACTGATTTCGCTCGTTGTTTTCATACAGCATGGGCGAAACTTCTATATCCAGATAGGCGTCGGTTGTTTTCAGTAAAAGCTGCCCGGGAGCACTGCAACGTATAATCTGGCTGTCGCAGGTGCCTTTCCGAAGATCAAAGGCCCGGGCCTCTACTATCCTGAGCCGATTTGCCATGTCCCCCCCGGGTGGAATATCGCGGGGATAGAAGGTTGTGATGCCGTTGATACCACCGAAACAGAGCCGGCCGTCGCTGGCTCTGAAATGTGACAGGGTATTGAATTCGTTGCTCGCGATGCCATCTTCCTCAAAAAAGGTGTTGACGCGTTCTGTTGCCCTGTTGAAACGCATGAGTCCGCAGTCGCTTGAAATCCAGAGGGTATTGAATTCATCGGGATAGATGGCATGTATATTGTTGTTTGACAGGCCGTTTGTCGTGTTCAGAATACCGGTTTCCTGTGTGGAGGGGTTCCACCGGACGATACCTGCTCCTTTGGTGGCAATCCAGAAAACACCCTTGCTGTCTTCATAAATATGCTCGAGGCGCTCGTAGTTCAGGCTGGCATCGGGTGTCAGAAAATGACCCGTCACTCTGCCGGTATTGTCGAGCCGGTAAAGTCCGTCTGCTGTACAGGCCCACATCCCGTCCTGGTTCCGGTGCAGGAAGTAAATATCTTTGCCCGCAAATCCGGTCGGGATCAGTTCCTTTCGCACCATGTTCACCCGGTACAATCCCTGTTCGGTACCTGAATACACATCACCGTTCTCCATCTGAAGAAAGCAGCGTGTATTAACCACTTTTTTATCGGCGTACAGTAACGTGATATGTCCGTCGTGCCTTCTTGAAACAACCGGAGTCTGGTATCCGCCTATGAGAAGACCGTCGGCTGTTCCAATAATTGCACTCCCCATTTTGTCTCCGGGGAAATTCAGCGGGCTGATGATGCCGCTGCTGAGCCGGATTTGTTTTGCACCGCTGTAACTGAGTGCATACATATTGCCGTTGATTTCAGCGATACCGCGGATACTGAGGGGGCTGGATACATCTGAAAGGCAGGTTTGAAATCCGGATTCGGGATGAAATGACAGACGGATCAGCCCTTTCGTATCATTATTCCAGATATTTCCCGATCTGTCGAAGTAAAAATTGTTGAAACTCTTGAAATCTATGCCCGTGTCGTCGAGATTGAAGAGCCTGGACTGTCCCGGGAAACCGAGAAAATCAATCCCGTTTCTTTCGGAATACATCATGCCGTGCGAGACAAACCTTGATTCATCGGTTCCCAGAATTTCATTTCCCTGCCACGCCGGCTCTGGCCAGGATTTCGTTTGCCATGCCTGGATTCTGCCTGTTTTTACCGACAATCTGACGAAATGGTCAATGTCTGTTTCGCCCTCCACAGAGTATGCCAGCCAGGCAGTCAGTTCGTTGTCTGTCCACAAATAGCGCAACACATATCCCGGGTCAAAAAAACTGTCTGTCCGCGTACCGGTGGAATCAGTCAGATATACATGGTCGTCAGCCCTTGTCCATACCGATCTGTCGGGTGCGGGCAACCAGCGTTCAGATGGCAGTTTGTTCCGGTTTTGAAGGATTCTGCTCCAGGAACCATCGTACAGCCAGATTTCCTTTACCGTTCCTGTCCAGATACGCCCGTTCCTGTTGTAGCACAACAATTCTCCGTCCCTGAATATAATGGGCTCCGGCACCGAGAGGTACCGGTGCAGGGGTTCAATGTGCTGATCAGCGGTAATCAGGACATCTATTCTGCAACCTTCAGGTTCTGCCCTGATCAGCCAGATATTTCCGTTCAGGTCTTCTGTTATCCGAACTATCCGGCTGCTGCCTGTGTTGGCCTTCACAATTTCCACCTTCCTGAAAGTATAACCGTCGAAAGTGAACAGCCCGCCGTCGGAAACCATCCACATCAGTCCGTTTCTGTCCTGCAGAAAACTCAGGATATTCCAGTCGGGCAGCCCGTTAGCGTAGTTCCACCGCTGTACACGCAGATCAGGGTTGGTTCCCGCCTGACACTGCACCCGGTTTGGCGACGACAGCAAAAGGCTCCATACAATCAGTTGTACACAGGTGAACGGACGGAATAGATACAGTACCCGCAAGGCAGAATCAGTCATTATACAAGAGCGAAATGATAGAAAACAATGTGATGCCGAAAACATGCACAAAATTAGTTTCACGTCACCGTTATGCAACTTCCCGGCCTTTTGAGAGCGCTTTTTGCAAAAATGTACCCAAAAATTGCAAGATTTTTACATCGTTCCACCGTGTCCTTTGCACAGCGATTTCAGGGCAGCGCATCTGTCTTTTAATCATCCCTTTATTTTTCGATCACCGCTCATTAAAAGTTCGAGATTATGAAATTCAAGTTTCTTCTGACAACTCTTCTTCTTGCACTGGCTGGCAGCCTTTACTCACAGGCCACGCTCAGCATACAGGGCACCATCCAGCGTTCGTTTGGCGGCGCCGTGGACGATGGCAAGTACTCCCTTACTTTCAAATTATACACTGCCGAAACAGGCGGCTCGCCTGTGTGGAGCGAAACACAGGACGATATTGAAGTAATAGGTGGTGTTTACAGCGCCCTGCTCGGCGAGGCCAACCCGCTCACCGCCGGCTTCAATCAGGTATATTACCTCGGTATCGCCGTGGATGGCGGCTCCGAACTCATCCCGCGCACCCGCCTCACCAGCGCACCCTATGCCCTTTCGCTGATCGGGCAAAGCAATACGTTCCCGTCAGCGGGAACTGTAGGTATTGGTACGGCTTCGCCTGATCCCAATACCCAGCTCACTGTATCCGGTGGCAGCACTGATGCCAAAGTCCTTCTTAATGCTCCTGGTGGCAAATCTGCCAACCTCTGGCTGAGAAGCGGGGATAAACTTTCTGGATTAAATATCAACTCCGATGGAAATGTCAATTTGACCTCTTTCCGCCATTTGGGTATCAACGGAGGTTCCAATGGGCACGTATTTTTCCACGGGAATGGTATCTTTCGAGCACAAACAGATGATAATGGTTTTTATATCTCCGGACGTCTGCATGCAACCAGCGGTATTTACGCAGAAGGTGGCTGGATTAACTGCGGTAACACCGACCTGACACTGTCGCGAAACGGCGATCGGCATGTTGCATTGCGCGGTGATGGCTGGACGCAGTTCGACAAAGGTGTTTATATACCGAACGGTAATGGTTATGCAGTTACAGGAGGGCACGTAAGGAGGACATTTGGTGGTCTTTTAGGTCAGGACACCTATTTTGGGAGCGGTACAGGACATACCGCCTCAATTCTCGCCAACAATAATGTTATTACTACTGCATTGGTACTGTTTTCGGATACCAGGATAAAAAAAGACCTTCAGCAAAGTAACGGGGCGGAGGATTTGTCCACCCTGTTGAAGCTCGAAGTTACCGATTATACGCACAAGGACACCATCATGAAGGGTACGGATCGTGTGAAAGGATTTATCGCACAGCAGGTCGAAAAAGTCTATCCACAGGCTGTAACCACCTCCTTCAATTTCATTCCCAGTGTTTTTTCACGTCCCTCTTCCGTTCAGGTTGAAGGCAGCAAGGCAACTTTTCAAATGGAAAATGCCCATAACCTGGTATCGGGTGATCTGGTGCGTATTTATGCCTCGGCCAAGAGCAGTGAAAAAGATTTCAGGGTGACAGCGGTAGCAGATGACAAATCTTTTACGGTTGCTGAATGGACCGGAGAATCCATTGCTGATCAAATGTTTATATATGGAAAGGGTGTTTCCGACTTCCGCACTGTTGAATACGACCGAATCCATACCCTCAACGTCTCTGCCACCCAGGAGCTGGCACGCCGGGTTGCGCAACTGGAAGCAGCCAACGCGGGCCTGCTGCAGAAAAACAACGAGCTGCAGCAAATGAACGAAGGACTGCGCGGCGATGTGAACGGTCTGAACGACCGCCTGACCAAACTGGAGAAACTGCTGTCTGCTGATTCGAAGCGCTGATCGCTTCCTTTCCATTCTCTGCATTGTTTCTGATCATCACATCAAAGCATTACAATCCATGCAAAAAATATATCTTTTCATCACAACGCTGTTGTTC
>CAILQK010000151.1 GCA_903836265.1 uncultured Bacteroidota bacterium
ACCTGCAGGATTCAGGCGAGACACTGAGCCGTTCACTGCCTTTACCCTCCCCGACAGGATATAATTCGGGACATTCAGGATACGCAGGACTGGGAGAAGCAGAGATCAATGACCTGGTGAACAAGCGGTTTGTGGAGCTGGAAAAGCAAAAGGAACTGGAGCGTGTGAATCAGGAACTGAACGAACTGCGTGAACGAAACGGAGAACTGGAGCGTGAACTCGAAGAGCTCACTACCACGGTGGAAGCAAAAAAGCAGGTGGAATACTACTCTTCCATCATCGGTGCTGCCCTTCCCGGACTGGCCAAATTTTTTCAGGCTACTGCCATCGGCCCTGCCCTGAATTTTCTGGCCGGATCAGAGAATAGTTTACCTGAATCAGACACCGCTTCGTCACTGGAGGCTCCGGTGGCGTCGGCTCCGGTGGACATGCTGTGCAACTTCATTCGCACACTCAACGAACAGGAAATCGCCACCCTGTACCTGCTCATGGCAGAGGTGGAGAAAGACCGCAGCAACATTCAACGTGTACTCAGTTACATCACCCGACAACAACCCGGACAAGACAGTTTATGAACCAGTTTGACGTAAAAATACCGGTCAAAACCCGCGATGAAAAGGAGGCGGCGTCCGTGCAGCAGGCGCTGCACAGTATCAGCCGTCAGTTTACTACCCAGCAGCTCATCGTGATTGCAAAGAGACTGGAGAATCCGATCATCAGGGCTGCCGTCATTCAAAAATTGAGCTGATGCCCCCGTACAGGTACATACCATTTCCGATGGCCAATTCCGGCAGTTCCAACAGCGGCGGTCCCTCGCTGACGGGTGGCCTGATGCTGTTTGGCGGTCTGCTGCTTACCTATCACCTGGGAAAGAAACTCATCGAGGAGCTGCAAAAGGGCGGTGCCGAGCGCCGTGCCGATGACTCCCCGGAGGTGCAGCAGGCGATGCTGCTGCGTATGGCCATGAATCCCAGTGGTGTGTCCTGGATGATGTCCTTTGATGCTACCCTGGTGGACAAGATCATGGAGGTAGGCCGGGTGATTACCAACCTGGATGCCGTGGGTAAGGCATATCGCGACTTGTACCGCGATAATTTGCTCACCGACCTGCAAAGTGAACTGTCGGCGGATGAATACCAGCGGTTCATTACCCTGGTGACGTCTAACCCCGGCAAGGAAAAAAGTAATGGGAAAAGCTCACCGCCCAATCAGTTTGCCAAACCGCAGGTGCTGATTGTGGCCAAGAAAGACATGTTCGTGCGCAGCTCGCCCGATGCCAGTTACCACGGAGCATTCTATGAGCAGTTTTCTGACAAGAACATCCTGCGAACGGCCAAATCCGGGGAATTTCTGGGCTACGCCACGGGTATGCAGTCCTACGATCAGAAGAATGATGTGAAGTTCATCCGGGTGGGATTTTCGGTGATGGCCGAAAGTGCCCCGCTGGACTGGAAAAAGCGCGCCCGCGAGAAGGTGACTTTCTGGGTGTCTTCTTCGGCCAACTATGTGGATCAGTTCAACAGTGAGGCAGAGATGCTGCGTGCCTATCCGGGCATCGAGGCGTACTCCCGCTGGATGAAGCCCCTGGATTATTACGACAAGCAGGTAAAAGGCCTGTTGGGTATCGCACCTGGGAAAGGGCTGGTGTCCACAGGGTTTATCACCGTATTTGACGAGGAATTGCGGCCTGTGGGTCGCGCCACTCCTGATATGCTGCTTGGCGTGCTGGAAATGGAATTAAAAAACGGGCAGGAAACCTATTACCGGTTTCGCACAGAGAACAACCGGCCACGCTGGGTAAACAGTCAACAAGTCAAAATTCTGCAACCATGACCAAAGAAGAATCCTACGTCACGCG
>CAILQK010000152.1 GCA_903836265.1 uncultured Bacteroidota bacterium
CCACTCGAGAAAATCATGCTGTTCACAGGATTTGACCGGGAGGCTGTTGAAAAGCTGTGATCCAGCCCTGCCCACGGTTTATCGGTCTCCGGTTTTGAAGTCGAATCCCTGTCTGATTCCTTTTTCCACTGGTGGAACGCCCCGTTCCATCCACTCGGGTACGGGAGCTCCCAACAGGTAATGATCGAAGAACTGTTGCATTCTGCGCTGAAAGTCTATCCTGTTCTGCAGCTTGACCGGCCAGTGTGGCTCGTCGTTATAGTTGAGCATCCAGGCTGGCTTGCCGAGGCGGCGCAGGGCGGAGTACATTTCTATACCCTGATACCACGGAACGGCTCCGTCCTTGTCATTGTGCAGAATCAGGACTGGTGTATTTACCTTGTCAAGACAGAACAGGGGTGAATTTTCCCTGAACCGGTCCGGGTATTCCCACAAAGTGCCTCCAATACGGCTCTGTGTGTGCTCGTACTGGAAGGCACGGCTGAGGCCCGACTCCCAGCGAATACCGCCGTACGCCGATGTCATGTTCACTACAGGCGCACCCGCCTCCGCGCAGGCAAACATGTTTGTGCGCGTGATGAGGTAGGCTGCCTGGTAACCACCCCAGGAGTGACCCTGAAGGGCAATCCGATTCGGATCCACAAACCCCTTGTTCATAAGAGCTGTGACACCGCTCACAATGGCATCATACGCACTTTCACCCGGGTATCCGGTTTTGTAAGTAATATCAGGATTGAAAATCAGATAGCCCCTGCTGGCATAAATGGTGAAATTCACCTGCGAACGCGGGAAATCCGGCGCACGGTGTGTGTGCAACCCGTCCGAAACCCGCTCGTAAAAGTTGACTATCATGGGGTATTGTTTCGCCGGATCGAACCCGTCGGGCTTTACCAGCAGACCGCGCAGTTTTTCTCCGGTGAGGGAAGTCCATTCAACCAGCTCAACACTGCCCCAGTTGTACTCTGACTGTTGCGGATTGGCATTGCTGACGCGTTTTTCTGTATTCAATTCGTAATTCAGGGGATCTGCTATATATTGCAGATCAGGAAACAGCTGATAACTCTCCCGGGTAAAGACCAGGCAGTTTTTATCACGTGCCTTGAGCGGATTTTTGGTCACCGAGGTGTTTCCTCTGAAAATCGGAGTTACAGTGGCTGTTTTCAGATCGAGCCAGGCATATCCGGTATTTTTGGTTGTTTCAACCGACTGATGAATGAAAATCTTGCTTCCGGGACGGATACTGCGCTCCTCCGGGTCAAGTCTGATATACCTGTTTGCAATCTGAAATTCCCTGCCACCGGTCACCTTTACAGGTTTACGTTTGCCGGCCGGATCAATATTCCAGATATCAAACTGATCGTACACAAGCATTGCCTCATCGTTGTCGAGCCACCCGGCCAGTCCATACTCATTGGGATAGTCCGGAATATCATTTTCCACATCGTAGAAGGGAACAGTCTGGTTGTCAGTCAGCTTTCTCAGGGTGCCTGCAGATGAACTCCAGGCATACCAGGCCGTATCTGTGTCGCTCCACCAGTAAATGTACCGTCCGGAAGGAGATACGCGCGGATTGCAACGCACATCTTTGATAACAAGTGTTTTGTTACCGGTGTTCTGGTCTATCGCATATACATCCTTGTGTGCAACGCCCTCCCATGAAATGGCCGTTGCATAGGGTTCTTCGGTAAAGCCCACCGCCAGCCCGGCATCTTTTTGCTCCTGAAAGCGAATCTCCGGTATTTCAGGCGAGCTCAGCTGTACAAAGCGATTTTTACCGGGATACCACGCAATGGTGTAACTGCGTTTCTTCTCTGCTTCCATCATCACTTCCTGCTGGGTATAAAGCCGGTTTTCTGTCCATGACCAGACTTCCACACTGACTACCTCCTCGGGGAGCAGCGTGGTATCGTTGAGCACGGGTGGGGGAGCAATGCCGAAATACAGTCTTGAACCATTTTCCGGGAAAGACGGCCGGGCATGCTCCGAAATAATCCAGTCTGATGGTACACCAGCAACCCGACTCGCTGCATCGGTAACCAGGGCAGCTGAATCGGCCCCGGAAGCGTAATGCCATACCTGCCAGGGACGTATCCGGGCTTTTGTGGAATCTGTATCGAGAAGAAATGCCGCCTGTGTACCCGCATCATCAAGCGAAAGCTGGGCGAACTTGCCCTTTCCACGCCACAGCGGCCTGACGGTATTTTTGTCCAGGTCAATCTGATAAACGCCATTTTGAAGGCACGAAGGGTTACAACCGAAAGTGAGTGTGTCGCCTTTGCCTGTTGTACCCAAAACAACCTTTTTCCCTTTTCTGGAAATAGCATATTCCTTAACGTAGGCAAATGTATCGGGTTTCCCGGTGGACAAATTATGCGTTATCAGCCTGAAACCATTGTCTTTATCCTCTTTTTTTGGCTTTTTGCCGCCTTTTTTCTCCACTGGTTTCTCCTTTTTGGAAGCAGTATCCTTTACAGCCGGTGCAGGTTTTTCAGTTTCAACCTGATACAGCAGCCAGCCGCTCCATTTTTCCGGAACGGTGAAATTGCGCAGGCGCGCCACCTTTTGCATGGCGCCATCAGACAAATGGTATATAGCCAGTGTGTCTTTGGGCAAATCGTCTTCCTTTACCTTCCGGCGGCGCATGGCCTTCAGTGAGTCGAGGGATGGTTTGATTCTGAAAAACAGCCACTGACTGTCTTCACTTAACCGGGGCTCCGACGACCTTGCAAATACCGCTGTATTGCCGCTTTGGCTGTTCCACAGGTGAACAGTGGCGTCACCCTCCGATACAGGCGACTGTTGCCAGACCACCCAGGTGCCATCGTTGGAAACCCTGCTCTGTTCGATCTTTTTCCAGCGGTGAACATCGGCATGATCAATGATTTTCCTGTTTTGGGCTACAGACAGAAGGGGCAAAAAGAGAATCGAAAATATGAAAAGACGCATGTCGGAGAATGTTGCCTGCTGAAGATCTGATACAATGGAATTTTCGTACAAAGGTAAACAAGTGGTCACACAAATTTAACACCCGGTGATACCATACTGTTAAAGTCGTGCAGCCTGCCTTTCGGGCCCTTTACTTTGCATCAAAAAACACCATGAAGAAGACTTTTCTGCCCCTTTTGGCCCTGTTTGTTGTTTCATCACTGCACGCCCAGATTTATGTGGAAGGAGCCCGGCTCGAACCGGCCAATACCGGTCAGTATCTCGAAGTGGATCCGCAATTCAGGGAGGATGGACGTTGCGCCTTTCGCGTTGATTACGGCCAGAGCAATCCCAGAGAAGATTATGTTACCGATGTCAATGGCCGCAGATTCGACTTCAGAAGCCTGGTGGACGGTCTCAACTTCTTCTACGAGGAAGGTTGGGAAGTGGCCCAGATATCCACGCTTGAAAGAGGCCGCCGGTTCCTGCTCAAAAGACGCTTCTGAGTACGGTCACCCCCGCTATTGACCCGGATCATCATCTGCAGTACCCGATGCCCATACCTTCGCAGTATAAAACTGATGAAGTATGAAACTGCATGTCTCTTCCGAACTCACAACAGGCCAGATTCAGGACGAATTCTCTGCCGAATTTCCCAATCTCAAGCTTGTTTTTTTCTCCAAACCGCACAAGGCTTATGCGGGAAGTCACGCCAGGTTCATGATTACGAAGCGTGAAACGACAGTGGGTGAACTGACACATGACAAGGATATCCACAAGGAACTCTTCGTGGAGGCTGATATGCCCGTCTGGCAACTCGAACGTCTGCTCGAACTCGAATACCACCTGCATGTACAGGTATTCCGTCGCTCCGGCAATACATGGCTCGAAACCTCTGTCACCGATGATCTGACGCTCGAACAGCAGGAAGCGAAAGCAAAAGATAATCAGGTTCACTTCGAGTTCGTGGATCCACTCGATTATCGCGAGCAGGAGTAGTTTGCCCGCAAGCCGGTATTCCTTTTTCTGTTCATCTGCAATTTCAAAATACGGCTATGAAAACCATTCTCGTCCCCACGGATTTTTCGAAATGTGCCAATAACGCGATGGTGTACGCGCTGGAAGTGGCCCAAAGACTGAATGCCAGGGTTGTCGCGCTGTATGTCGTATTTCCCAATGAAGGTGTTGACAACAGTATGTACGATGCCTTTATGATAGACGACTATTTGCTGCAGCGAAAAAAGGCCATGAAAGTCTGGCTACGCAAATTCCTGAAAGACGGACGGGCTGGTTCAGTGCAGGTCGAAACGGACTGTCGGGTCGGATTTCCGGTCAGTACGATTGTGCACGCAGCCGATGAACTCGACGCTGACATGATTATTATGGGCACCACGGGCGCCGCCGGACTGAAAGGTGTGCTGCTTGGCAGTACTGCTGGCGGCGTACTGACAGGCAGCAGTCACCCTGTACTGGTCATTCCCAAAGGAGCCGCTTTCCGCGAATATGCTCGTTTTGTATTTGCCACCGACTTCAAAATGAAAGCTGATGAGCGCTCTATGAGTGCGCTCAGGGGATTGCTCAGTACAGAAAAGGCTGGACTTGAGGTGATACATGTAATTGAAAAACAGGGCGCTGCCAAACCAGGCAGGGATCTTGAAATGGCTCTCACCCGCAAGCTGGACAACATACCCCATATTTTTCATTACATACACGACAGCAACGTTCCCCGTGCTGTTGGCCTGTTTCTCGAGTCGGTCAATGCTACAGGACTGATTACAGTTGCCCATGAACATACTCTCCTGCACAAGCTGTTCTTCAAAAGTGTTTCGAGGGCGCTGGCACACCATACAACGGTGCCCATGCTGGTGTTGCACGGGTGACGTAACTCGCCCATCCGGCCGGTATCTCCCTTCGGCCAGATGAACGCTTGTGTATTAAAACTGTTCAAAAAATAACTCGGATAACAACATTAGCTTTATCTTTGATTTCGCTTTCCGCTGATAACCTGACCGGATTGCGCCAAGATGGATCTTACCGA
>CAILQK010000153.1 GCA_903836265.1 uncultured Bacteroidota bacterium
ATTGATTTATCGCGTATCAGCCATGCCTGTTCTGGAATTTGACTGATTTATCGCGTATCAGCCATGCCTGTTCTGGAATTTGACTGATTTATCGCGTATCGGTGTGCCTGTCGCCCTGTAATCCCCTGAAAATCAGGATTACAGGGCGATTTGATACAGGACGAATCCATGTCGATGTCTCATCGCTCACCAGGTTTCTTCCCGCCCTTTGCTCCGCCATAATCCCCGAACTGATTCCCATGACGCAATAATAACGTAGTAAACGGCGGCAAGTGCATCATAAGGCAGAATGCGCGTATAAAGGTCGCCGGCCTCCAGTGTCACCAGTGCGCGCCGGAAGGAGATCACACAAGCACCCGCGCGCACGATCCACAAAACTGTCGCTCCTGCAGGTGCAACAAAAAACAAAAACACAATACCGGCATAGTGTATCACGTGCGTACCTGCCAGCAGGGTCAGCAGCATCTGGTGTGTCCGTTTGTAGTGAATGCCCGCACTCAAATGTCTTCTTTTCTGCCGGTACCAGTCGCGGAAAGTAAGCTTTCCGGCTGAATACATATATGTTTCCGGATCCACACAGATAGTCGTGTTGCTTCCATCGGCCGCCGCATTGACCAGCAGGTCGTCGTCGCCGGATGTAATGTGTTCGTGCGAACTATAGCCGCCCACCGCATTATATACCGACCGGTGTACGGCGAGGTTCCGGCCTACGCCCATGTATGGCATACCCGCACGCACAAATGTCATGTACAAAACAGCTGTGTACACAGCCTCCCACCTGGGCCATTCACGAAAGAGTCCCGTGGGCGTTTCCAGCGGACCATATCCGGTAACAATGCGTATGTCTGGTGTGGAGGTCATGTGCGCGGCCATTCCCCGGATCCACCCCTTCCCCGCTGGCCGGCAATCTGCGTCCGTAAAAAGCAGCCAGTCGAAGGTGGCCAACCGGATACCTTCTGCAAGTGCCTGTTTTTTCCCTGCCTGTTCCTTGTGTTTCATGCTGACCAGGCGCAGTCGCGCATGTTTCCGCTGAAAAGTCTCTGCCACCGAGGCAGTGCCATCTGTGGAATCGTCATTGACTATGATCAGTTCCCAGTTTCCCTCATATTCCTGCTCCAGCCACGCCGGCAGGTGTCTTTTCAGGTTCAGCTCCTCATTTCTGGCACAGATAATGACGGAGATGTCCGGCCCGCGCTTTGCTCCGGATATAACAGCCGGGGTATTGCCGAACGTAACAAACACTCGAAAAATAAATACCAGTTGCACGGCAGTAGCTCCGGTGGCAACCCATAACAACAGATGCGCTGATATATTTTCTGAAAAAAGATGCTCCATTCGGATGGTAAAAGTAACCTGATTTGCCACCTTTGCGTATTCCTTATGAAAAAGATCATCATTGCAATAGATGGCCACTCTTCATGTGGCAAAAGTACGCTGGCCAAAGCGCTGGCCAAAACGCTCCATTACGCCTATCTCGACTCCGGCGCCATGTACCGCGCGGTGACGCTCTATTTCCTGAATTCAGGGGCCGACTACAACGATCCCGCCCAGGTAGAAGAGGCGCTCCGGCATATCAGCATTCACTTCGAGCGGATTGACGGCAAGAATCACACTTTCCTGAATGATACAGATGTGGAACACGATATCCGTGAAATGAGGGTAAGTGAACACGTAAGCCCCGTGGCGGCTATCTCCTCTGTGCGCCGGGCTATGGTGAAACAGCAGCAGGCAATGGGCAGGCGCCGCGGTATTGTGGCCGATGGCCGCGATATCGGAACCGTTGTATTCCCGGATGCCGAACTGAAAATATTCCTGACGGCAGACTCCGACGTGCGCGCCAGCCGCCGGCACCTCGAACTGGCCGCCAAGGGAATAGATGCCGCCTGGGACGATATCCTCCGGAATCTCGAGGAGCGCGACCATATTGACTCCACCCGGGAAGACAGTCCGCTGAAAAAAGCCGATGACGCAGTGGTTATTGACAATACCCTGCTCTCGGAGGAAGAGCAGCACGCACGTGCGCTCGGGCTCGCCCGTGTGAAAATCGCTGAAATCAGTGAGGCATGAAATTCTGGAAAAAGCCGGCACAGGTACTTCGAAAGGTTTTTCAACACAGCAGTACTCCCTCGCTGACGAGTGTCGGGCTATTTTCTTCCGCCCTCGGACGGGATGTGAAACTGGATGTTTACCTCCCGCCGGATTATGATAAAAACAGGTCGCTGGAATATCCCCTGGTTATTTTCAACGACGGTCAGGACCTGCCCCGGATGCGTTTTTTTCATATCCTGGAAGATATGTACAGCAACAAAACGCTGCCGGGACTCATCGCAGCAGGTGTGCACGCCGGTAACGACCGACTGAGAGAGTACGGTACTGCCCGGCAGCCCGATTACAAGGGCCGGGGCGACCGGGCCGTTCATTATACCCGATTCCTGACGGAAGAATTGTTCCCGTATCTCGGCAGGCATTACAGGGTGACTGATAATCCGGCACAATGTGCAGTGGCAGGTTTCTCGCTGGGCGGACTCTCGGCTTTTGATATCGCGTGGGCGCGTCCCGATCTTTTTGGTGTTTGCGGTGTGTTCTCCGGAGCCTTCTGGTGGCGCTGGTCGGAGGTGCGGCCCGAAGACCCCGATGCCGACAGAATCATGCACGATATTATTCACACCACTGTGCAGGCTCCCGACGCCCGTTACTGGTTTCAGTGCGGTACGCTGGATGAAACCGATGACAGGAATGGCAACGGAATCATAGACTCCATTGACGATACACAGGATATCATGCGCGCACTGGCAGCCAAAGGAGTACACCCCGATGCCATCCGATACGTGGAAGTGGAGGGTGGTCGCCACGAGCCGGATACCTGGGGACAGGCTATGCCGGATTTTCTGAGGTGGTGTACAAATCGAAATGCGCAAACCACAGAAGCAGATCCCTGATTTCTATCGGATAGATAACATTTGTATCAAGGACGCAGGTGAATTTTACACTATGAATCATACAGTCCTGCTTCTGCGTCTGCTTCCATCATTTGGCAGTTAATATTTACCCGGCCGCCGGCCTGTCTTTATTCCGCCTCCCTGCAACAAACGGCAGCATCACCACAGCAAAAAGCAGCACAGCCACAAACTCTGAAACCAGGATATACCACGGCCAGTCTCCCAGGTGATCGAGCAGGGAAGCCGAAGCGGGCTTTTTGCGCAGGAACATGAAGTTGGTATCCAGTAAAAGGTTGATTATCAGCACAAATACGAAGTACACATTCATCCAGATCAGTGTTTTCCCCAGTCCCTTCCATGTGGGACGGAATCTGAAAACAAAAATGGCATATAAAATGCTCTGAACCAGCGCAATATGTACCACAAAATATCTGATGTTGATGTGGTCGGGAAAAACTGTGCTCACATCTGGTGTCAGCAGGGCCTGAATACAGCCGGCCATCACCACGAAATAGAAAATCTCAAATAAAAAATATGAGCGCCGCCACATCAGCACTGGCATCATCAGATTGATAAAGTAACAGACATGAAAGGGCAGCACCAGATTCAGATCTACCGGATCGGTGTACGCAATCAGGTAAACGGAAATACTGGCCCACAAAGTAACGGGAACCAGGCTCATGATGAGTCCGATTCGTCTTTTCCCGGGTTCATCGGGCTGGCGGCGGCCGTACCATATCCAGAAAATGGTGGTCAGTGCGCCGTACAGCAGCCACGAAAGGTGCTCGCTTCCATAGCTGACAAACCGGTTCTGGAATAATAAAGTGCTGATAAAGAGGTGCATAGTCCTGAGTTAAAAGATTTCAGCATACAGGTCATCGAGCCTGACAGTCTTGTTGCTTCCGGCATTCCAGAAGAATATTTCAATTTCGGAGTATGGTTTGTCGGGAATTGCTGCATCGAGCCATATCTGTTTCGGTTCGCTGCCGTCAACATGCCGCTGAAGGCGTATCATGCGCTCTTTCACCACCTTGTCGCCATCCCTGAAACGCACCACAAACTGTGTCATGGCCCACCAGTCCCACTCCTTGGGCTCGCACCGGAAGGTGACACCGGCTCTGATCCAGTGATACTCTGTTCCGGGTTTTGGCAGCCGGAAGGAAGGTGAAAATTGCTTTTCTCCATTGATTATCAATGATTTGCTTCCTGAAATCGGGTTCTCGCCGGATGAGGCAACCGTGGTGTCCTGTTCAAAATCCTCGCTGAGTACTCTTTTCAGCAGGGGGCGCTCTGCCCCGCTGAATTCATCGCGATTATCGAGCAGTTTCAGCCAGTCTCGCTCGATTTGCGTACGACCCATTATCTTCCAGACATAGTGCCGGGTCATCTGCTCCGGGAAAAAATGTCCTCCGCGGTGGGCCTGATGGCTCCACCAGATGTTCATATAAATAAAAATCAGTGCCAGTCCGGAAAACAGCCATGCCCGCCAGCCCGGTTGTGCGGCCCACGACCAGAAGGCGCCCAGTGCAAATACCCACAACGGATATGCCTGTACCATGGCGCGCTGGCCGAGACTGCCCCCGTACCACCAGATATCCCAGGCTGATGTAATATAAAGAGCTGTCAGGCAGTAGACTATTACAACGGGGGCCACTTCTGGTATCTTCCGGGGCAGCATAAACAGACCAGCCACCGCCAGGATCATCATCGGAGAATATACCAGCCAACCTGCCCGTGCACTCCAAAGTACACTTTCTATATGCGGTGGGAACCATGTAAATCCCTGATTTTCATAACTATATACAATCCATTCACCCGCGGAAAACTTCCAGTATGCCATTTGCAGAAATATCATGAAACCCGTCGCCGCGGCGGCAACCGCGAGCTTTCCCGCGTGTACGCGCAGAAGCTGCACGCGGGCGCGCACAGACGCGAGCGAACTCACTCCCCACAACAGCGGGATGAGTACCGAAACAATTTCGGTAGGCCTGGTGATAACCGCCCAGCCGGTCAGCAGTCCAATGACAGCAGCCCGCCACCAGGCCTGTTTTTCGTAAAACTGTATGGACAACCAGATGAGCATACAGTTCAGGGTGAACAGCCAGTTGTGCGTCATGGCGCCTGTCACACCGGCGTATTCGAGATAATTGCTGCCGACAGCTACAGATATGATAGTGACTGCGGTCACCTGCTCACTGAAATACTTACGTAAAATACGCCGGAGAAACCACAGGCCGAGAAATGCAATAATCAGTCCGCCCCAGCTGACGGCCATCTGATAGGGCCGTGAAAACCCGTCGGCAGGATACCCGAGCGGCTCGGCCAGCGCGTGCGCTGTGAGAAACCATGGCAGGAACTGCAACGCCTGTCCCATCGGATACTTCATTACATAATTGCCTGATGGATGTTTGAACGCCTGCCCCATGCCCGGACCGGGGTTGTACTTCGCGGCGATGGCGTCCCACCAGGCCAGCTGCTTCATGTCCTGGTAAATAATGGCAGAAGGCAGATACATATAGTACCCCGATACATCCCAGCTGATGGTTGCTTCCGTGCCCTGCATCTTCCATTTGGGGAAGTAGAGCAGTGACGAGGCGGCGATGATGGCAAAAGACAGCCAGAGGGCAACAAGGGATGGACTTTTCATAAAAAACAGGCGCACAACGGCAGCCGCCGCTAAAATCGGATATTTCGTCCAAATGACACCATTTTCTTTTTCAGGGTATCCGGTATGCCGGCGAAGGTATGTCTGTCCTTATGATAATACACATTCGTAACGTACATTTGCGCCGCCGTGATGGAATTGGATCCCGACAAAATACTCGGTCAGTTTGTTTACGACCCCAATGCAAAGCTGCTGTTCAACAGCGGCTTTTTCATCTTTCTGTTTCTCGGGTTCCTGTTTGTTTACCGGATGTTGCTGCCACATCAGCGCATACGCATCCTGTGGGTCACGCTTTTTTCCCTCTATTTTTACTATAAATGTGCCGGAATTTACTGGCTGCTCCACGTTGTAATCGTGGTGGTGGACTACAATCTGGCGCGGTGGATGGAGGCTGCCGCTACCCGGGCCAGGAAAGTGGGCCTGCTGGTGGTCAGTCTGGTCGTCAACCTTGGAATGCTCGTTTACTTCAAGTACAATGTGTATTCGGAGTTGTGGAGCGAGCTGACCGGTGCGCCGTTTGATCCGTCGAAAGTATTTCTCCCGGTCGGCATATCGTTTTTCACGTTTCAGTCGCTGAGCTACACCATTGATGTTTACAGAGGCGAGTTGAAAGCGCTCAACAATATGCTTGATTACGCCTTTTTTGTGACATTTTTCCCGCAGATGGTGGCCGGACCTATCGTCAGGGCGGCAGATTTTCTGCCACAGATCAATAAAATACCCCTCGTCACGCGTGAGGAGTTCGGTCGCGGCGTGTTCCTGATCTGCACGGGATTATTCAAAAAAGCCGTTATTTCCGATTATATCAGCGCCAATTTTGTGGACAGGGTGTTTGATTCGCCCCTCCAGTACACGGGCCTGGAGAATCTGTTTGCCGTTTACGGGTACGCCCTGCAGATTTATTGCGATTTCAGCGGGTATTCCGACATGGCCATTGGTATTGCCCTGCTCATCGGGTTCAAATTTCCGGCCAACTTTGATTCTCCCTACCAGTCGAGAAGCCTCACCGAATTCTGGCGCAGATGGCACATTTCACTGTCCACCTGGCTGCGCGACTATCTGTACATACCACTTGGAGGAAACAGAAAAGGTGGTGTCCGCACGTATGTAAACCTGATGATTACCATGCTGCTTGGCGGATTGTGGCATGGTGCAGCCCTGCGCTACATCATCTGGGGAGGTCTTCACGGACTCATGCTCGCGGTGGAGCGTTTCTTCAAGCGACATATATCTTCATCTCCGGGATTATTCCGGGGTGTTCTGGGCGGTGTTTTTACTTTTCATTTTGTGTGTTTCTGCTGGATTTTTTTCCGTGCCCAGGGGCTTGACGATGTTTATTCCATGCTGAGCCAGATATGGTACCATTTCGAGCCGCAGTATCTCGGCGATTTTTTGAGGGGTTATACTCCAGTGGTATTCTGGATGCTGCTTGGATACGGACTTCATCTGATGCCCGCGTACATTGAACATCGCACCGAAAAAATGGTTACAGGTTTGCCTGTTTTCTTTCAGGCAGCCCTGATTACCCTGATCGCAGCGCTGGTGATGCAGGTGAAATCGGCAGAAGTGCAGCCATTCATCTATTTCCAGTTTTGAACAGCCCCTGTCGGGTAAAATTGCGGATATTCGCCCTCAAATTTCAACAAGCAAACACATTTTATGAAATCAATAGCAGTATTTTGCGGTGCCAACAAGGGCAATCAGCCCTGGTTTGAGGCAGCAGCGACCGAGTTGGGTACCGTTCTCGCACAGCGCGGAACCAAAGTAGTGTTCGGCGGGGGCAGCGTTGGACTGATGGGCGTACTGGCCGATGCCGTACTGGCTGCGGGCGGCGAGATTACCGGTATAATAACACACCAGCTGTACGGACTGGAGCTCGCGCATGCGGGCGTGAAAGACATGATTGTGGTGGAGAGTATGTCTGAACGCAGGAAGCTCCTGATCGAGGGAACCGACGGAATCATCACACTTCCGGGCGGTTATGGCTCCATGGACGAACATTTCGAGGCGCTCACCCTGGCACAGCTACACCAGTACAAGTGCCCGATCGGATTGCTGAATCTGCACGGTTACTACAACCCGCTGCTTCAGATGCTGGATGTGATGGTGGAGAACGCTTTTCTGAAAGAACAGAACCGTAAGCTGTGCATAGATGCCCCCACTATCCCGCAGTTGCTGGAAAAAATGGAGCGGTATGAGCATCGCGCCATAGAAAAATGGCATTAATGAAGCAGGGGAACCGTCTGAGGGGTTAAAGTTCTTTTAAAATGTCCCTGCCGGCAGGGACATTCGTGTGAAATGCAGTTTTACATTTGCTACATTTGTCCACTGAAACTACACTCCAATGAATTTGGTCGTTCGATTTCTGGTATTGCCCGTTACGCTGGTGTTGGCAGCGCTGTCTGTCGGCGCGCAGCAACGCCCTGTCATTGCCAGTCCGGTGAGCCGCCCGGCCAACCTTGCTCCGGCCCGCCCTGTAACACAGCAGACACAGGAATCCGCGAAAGGCGGATCCGGGCAGGGCGCCAGGCTGATGCCGTCACAAACCAATCTGCGTACCACCAATACCGCGCGCCCCGCGAACCAGCCCGCAACTACCGGTGCAGCTTCCAGGCAGGCGCCGCAGCGCAAACCTGCCCTGGTGACCAAAGGTTACGTGAAGTGGATGACCATAGAGCAAGCCCTCGAAAGTTGCAAAACGGAGCGCCGCAAGATATTCGTTGATGTATATACCGACTGGTGCGGCTGGTGCAGGCACATGGACAGCACCACATTTGTATCGCCTTCAGTTGCACGTTATCTCAACGAAAAATACTATCCCGTCAAGTTCAATGCAGAACAAACGGGAGATGTTTACTTCAGGGACAAGTCCTACAAGTTCAAAAGCAACGGCAGTCGCGGGCATCACGAGCTGGCTGCATTCTGGCTGAACAACAAACTCTCCTATCCCACCGTGGTGTTCCTGGATGAATACCAGAACCTGATACAGCCTGTCCCCGGCTATCAGGATGCTGCCAAAATGGAGGCTATTATCAATTATTTTGGCTCAGACAGCCACAAAAGAGTTCCCTGGGAGACCTATGAGCGCAATTTTGTGCCGGGGCAGTAGGTGCGCCCTGGCCCTTGCCGGCCCCTGCTATTCATTTTTTCATCGAAACAGACAGTTTGCTGAACTGATTCAAGGTCAATTCTTGTATCAGTTCAATTCCCATCCGTTGGTGGTGAGTCTACCTTTGCGGGGCCGTGTTGCGATATGCTATCGTACACCCACATCATGAAACGGAAAGTAGAAATGCTCCGCTTTCCACCATCATGAATGCGTACTATATGATCCCGAAATGCCAGATCAGTATTGTACCCAATGCAGGTCATGTCGTATTTGTCGAGAATTTTGCCGCGGTTTGGGCGGGAATTGTTCCTTTTTTGAGGCTGTAACTTCCATTTAGACAGTGTCCGTTGGCACCGGTATTTCTCATCATGTTCACAGCGAAAGCAGCCAGTCTCTCTCGGCAACATCGGGTGTTTCCTGTACCTGAATGATCCAGCGCCTTATGGCATCGCGGTCGTTATCGGGTATTTCCATCCTGCGACGCAACAACCGGATCATATTCAGGTAGTTGACGCGGTGATAGCCCATCTCGGCCTTGCGTCGGCGGATGAACGTCTGAAGGGCCTGGAGGTGCGACTCCAAAAGGTCGGTATTGCCGGTTTCATGAAATATTTTGATTTGTACAGTTTTGACGGCCGTCAACAGCTGGGTGTCCCGGATCTCTACATCCCGCAGTAATTCCAGAGCCCGATTATTTTCTCCGAGTGAGAAGGCCAGCCGGGCCCGGTTAAATTGCCAGAGCGGCTTTCGATAGACTGCAGGCAGTTGTTGGCGGTAGCTGTCGGTGAATTGAATAGCCCAGTCGTACTCCCGCAGGGCGAGCGCTGTGGTTACTGCATTCAGGTACGTGTGTCTCGACAATGCGCCCTCCGTGGTGAAATACCCGCCTGAAATACCACTTCTGTACAATTCAAACTGGAATGGCAGATAGGTTTTTGAACCTGAATTTACCTTTCTGATGCAAAAGTTGAGTGCCAGCAGGTACAGATCACGTACTTCCTCCTCAGTGAACGAGGTGTTTTCCTGTTGAAGCAACCGGATGAACCGTTCGA
>CAILQK010000154.1 GCA_903836265.1 uncultured Bacteroidota bacterium
GTATCGGTTATAAATTCGATTTTTGACCCATGTTTAAAAATCAGACCCCCCGGCAGC
The DNA here is from genome assembly GCA_903836265.1 of uncultured Bacteroidota bacterium. Lineage (GTDB taxonomy): Bacteria > Bacteroidota > Bacteroidia > Chitinophagales > Saprospiraceae > M3007. Next base: position 58 of record CAILQK010000154.1, read on the forward strand.
TGTCGCTTTTCATCGCTCTGCTGTCGGCTGTATCCATCGCCTGCCTCTCGCTTGTTCTGAAAGCACTGGGGGTACTCACCATCTCCTGGCAGGAGCTGGGCGTCCTGTTCGCCAGTTGTCTTCTGGCTGGCTTTGTGTCCAATTTCTACCTGATGCGCTACTATATTTTCAGGCGCATCAAGTTGATTTACAAGATTATACACAGACAGAAACTGCCCTCTGATTTCAGGGCCGACCGGATAGAAATGTCGAAAAATGTACTGGATCAGGTAGAGCAGGAAGTAGATGCATGGGCCGACCAGAACTCCAGGGAGATGGAGGAACTGGAGCGTCTTGCAGCCTATCGCCGCCGGTTCATCGGCGATGTGTCGCACGAGCTCAAAACGCCCATTTTCAATATTCAGGGGTTTATTCACACGTTGCTCGACGGCGCGCTGTATGACACCGAAGTGAATGAAAAGTACCTCCGCCGTGCCGCGAAAAACGCCGAACGCCTCCAGTCAATCGTGGAAGATCTCGAGACGATCAACAAGCTGGAGTCGGGCCACATGGTACTAGATATCCAGGAATTCGATCTGCATACTTTGACCGATGAAGTTATCGCCGACCTGGAAATGAGGGCTGCCGAACGCAATATCAGGCTTACCTACAAAGAGGGCGCCGCCCAGCATTTCAGGGTGCGGGCCGACAAGGAGAATATCCGCCAGGTACTTATCAACCTGCTTCACAATTCCATCAAGTACGGTACAGAGGGCGGATTCACGAAAATCAGTTTCTATGATGGCGAGTCGTTCGTGCTGGTAGAAGTGAGTGACAATGGTATCGGCATCAAGGACAAACATCTCAATCACGTTTTTGACCGCTTTTACCGGGTTGACAAAAGTCGCTCCCGCGACGCCGGCGGAACCGGCCTGGGACTGTCTATCGTAAAACACATCATCGAGGCGCATCACCAGACAGTTACGGTCCGAAGCACTGAGGGGCAGGGCACCACGTTTGGCTTCACGCTCGAGAAAGCCTGATTATTTCCGGGTACATGCCTCGATCCAGTCGGCATACGCCGCGTTGACCCTTGCTTCGTACCGGATAATGCAGGGTACAGTGTACGGATGCTGGCTGACTATTGCGTTTTCAACCTCATTTTCTCTGCCAATACCGGTTTTCAGTATCGAAACCCATTCACTGTCGCGTACGGGCGCGCCTTCCCACTCGTACATGCTCTGTACCGGGAATATGTTTGCACAGGCTATCAGCCCGTCTGCTGTCAGGCTGCCTGCAATCCGGCTGGCAGTCTCTTCATCCGGATGAATGACATAGAATACCAGAATACTGCGGTTTATGTCAGCCATGACTGGTAGTAGTTGCCATCCTCGATACCCGCTGCATGTTCAGTCATCAGGAGCGGCCTGAAGGTATCCACCATCACTGCCAGCTCGAGCGTTTCCTGCTTTCCGATGCTTTTTTCAACCGTTCCCGGGTGCGGGCCATGAGGGATACCACCGGGGTGCAGCGTGAGCATGCCCCTTTCAACGTGTTTTCGGCTCATAAAATCGCCGTCAACATAGTAAAGTACCTCGTCTGAATCAATATTGGAGTGGTTGTATGGCGCCGGGATGGAAAGCGGATGATAGTCGTACATCCGGGGCACAAACGAACAGATAACGAAATTCTTTCCGTCGAAGGTCTGGTGAATGGGCGGAGGCATGTGCAGCCTGCCCGTTATCGGTTCAAAATTGTGGATACTGAATGCATACGGATACACAAACCCGTCCCAGCCAATCAGATCAAACGGATGATTCAGGTAGTGATACGGGTATATATTGTCCTGTTTTTTAATGTAAAACAGAAAGTCACCCTTTGTATCGTGTGTTTCCAGATTTTCGGGCTTTCTGATATCCCTTTCGCAGAAAGGGGAGTGCTCGAGGAGCTGTCCGTATTCGTTGCGGTAGCGCCGGGGTGTTTCTATGGGGCCGGCGCTTTCAACAATGAGCAGCCTGTTTTCGGTAGTATCGAAGTGGAGCTGGTATGTAGTTCCGCGCGGGATAACCAGATAATCGCCATATCCGAAAGTGATACTTCCGTACATGGTTTTCAGTATTCCGGTGCCTTCATGTACGAAGATGACCTCATCGGAATCGGCATTTTTGAAAAAATAGTCAGACATGCTCTTTCTCGGCGCCGAAATAATAATCCGGCAGTCGTCGTTGACCAGTACCGGTTTCCTGGATGTCAGGTAATCGTCTTCCGGCTGCACGTGAAATCCTTTCAGGCAGCGGTGTTTGAGCTGCTTGTCGTGGATGGTTTTCGGCGCGATACTCCATGGCTCGCCCACCTGTACGATTTGCGTGGGCGCGTTGCAGTGATAGAGCAGCGAGTAATTGTTGCTGAACCCTTCGGTGCTGAAAAGTTCCTCATGGTACAGGGTGCCATCCGGCTTCCTGAATTGTGTGTGCCGTTTTGGTGGTATGGTGCCGGCAGAGAAGTAGTGCATATTTCGGTCAGGTTTTAGTTTGTTGAGCAGTATTGCAGAACTGGATCAGTGCTTCTGCTATTTTACCGGGATCGCCATGATCAAATTCGAGCATGCGAATATCGGGGGAAGTATTGGTATCCAGTCCGTACTGGTAGGTTTTGTCGTAGTATTCGAGCGCAATTCTTGCGGCTGGCTCGTATTCACCCTTTTCCAGAAATTCGAGAGCCTGTTTCAATTTCAGTCCGCCCAGTTTTTTTTCAATGCGTCGGAAAGCAATTTCCAGTTCGCTTCTGTCGGTCAGGACATAATCTTCAAGCAGGTTGTTTACACGTGCCTCGAGTGGTATTCTGACATTCAGCAGCGGAGCATTTTTCATTTTGGCCCAGAAAATATCCGGGATATATACCCTTCCTATGCTTCTGCTTTCATTTTCAATCCATACCCTCTTTTTCGGGCTTGTCTGTCTGATGGCTTCGAAAAGATTGTTTTCGAATTGTTCTACCGTTGGCTGCGGCAGTTCTCCGATGAAGCCGAATGCAGAGCCCTTGTGGTGGGCAATGCCTTCGAGGTCAATAATCTGTTCCCCGGCGTTTTTCAGGGCATGAAGAATTTTGGTTTTGCCGGAGCCGGTTCGTCCGCCTACAACTGCTATCTGAAGTTCTGTTTCCGAAAACCCGTCGAGTACATGTTGTCTGTAAGCCTTGTAGCCCCCTTCCAGTGTCTGAACATCGAGTCCGGCCTGACGGAGCAACCATGCCATGGCGCCGCTTCGCTGGCCTCCGCGCCAGCAGTGCACACCCAGTTTGCCATTTCGCGCTATTTTTCTGGCAGATTTCACGAAATCCTCCATTTTTGGGCCAACGAAACGAAGTCCGAGTTCAAAAGCAGTGTCGCGACCCTGTTGTTTGTAGGCGGTTCCAACGATGGCACGCTCTTCAACCGAGAAAAGCGGGAAGCTGATTGCTCCGGGTATATGCCCCTGCGCGTATTCGCCGGGCGAGCGCACGTCGAGCACGGGAGTTTCGTCGCGGAGCAGCAGGAATTGTTGAGATGCCAGTTTCATACAGGTTGGTAGTATTCAGACGCCCAGTTCGAGTTGTTCCCTGACCAGGTTGTAGTAAACGCCTTTCAGGGCTGTTAATTGTTCATGTGTACCCTGTTCCACCACCTCGCCCCGGTCCAGCACGATTATGTTATCTGCATTACGGACGGTGCTTAGTCTGTGTGCTACCACCACCACTGTTTTTTGCTGAAATGCCTGATACATATTTTGCATGATGGATCGTTCGTTGTGTGCATCCAGCGCATTGGTGGCTTCATCAAAAAACAGGTATTGCGGATCTTTGTAAATGGCCCTGGCAATGAGGATGCGCTGTCGCTGCCCCTGACTCAGTCCGGCGCCTTCATTTCCTGTTCTGGTATTGAAGCCCGACGGCAGTGATTCCACGAACGACTGAATATTGGCCATGCTGGCTGCATACAACAGTCGCCTGCGGTCAACTGTCTCGTCGCCAAGGGCAATATTCCGGGCAATAGTATCGTAAAACAGGTATCCGTCCTGCATCACAACTCCGCAATAGGTTCTCCAGAGTTTGGGGTTCAGACTGCCCAGACTCACTTCGCCGATTCTGACGCTGCCCTCGGTGGGCTGGTAAAAATTGAGCAGCAGCTTGAGCAGGGTTGACTTGCCACTTCCGGAGGGCCCCACAATTGCGGTGGTTTTCCCCTCGGGAATAACAATATTGATATTTCTGAGCACCCAGGGGTCGTAAGGACCACCGTACCTGAAAGAGACCCCCTGCATACTCAGGCTGCCGTTGGCGGGAAGGACGTTTACCTGGGCCGCCTCATTCGACTCCTCATCGCTGCTTCCCTGTATTTCCCCCATGCGTTCCAGACTGATTCTCGCCTCCTGTGCCTGGATGACAAACTGTACGAGTGATTCCAGTGGTGCATTCAGCTGTCCGATAATATACTGTACAGCCAGCATCATGCCGAGGGTCATTTCACCGTCAATGACCGCTTTGGCTGCCAGCACAGAAATGACAATATTTTTTCCTTCATTGATGAAAGCCGCACCTGCCCGCTGAAACTGATTGGTAGCGAGATACCTGACATTCACTCTGAACAGTTTTGCCTGCGTACGCTCCCAGGCCCATCTCTTCAGACGCTGAGCATTGTGCAGTTTGATTTCCTGCATTCCGTTGACCATCTGCATCAGCATATTCTGGTTTTCAGCCAGTTGTTCGAATCGCTGATTGTCAAGCGCCCTTCTCCTTTGAAGGAAGAATGCAATCCAGGCAAAATAGGCGACGGAACCGGTGAAAAAGATCAGAAAAATCATCGGGTTGTAGTGCAGCAGCACAAAACCCAGCACGACAAGACTGGCGATGGAGAAGAGGGTCTGCAGCGATGACGAGGTGAGGAAGCGTTCCACCCGCTCGTTGTCATATATGCGCTGCAGCAAATCGCCGGTCATTCTCGAGTCGAAGAACGACATGGGCAGTCGCATCAGTTTGATGAGAAAGTCAGATACAAAACTGATGTTCACGCGCGCACCTATGTGAAGCAGAATCCAGCCACGTATGAATTCAACGGCCATCTGACCAACGAACAGCATACCCTGCGCGATCAGAATCAGATAAACGAAATTGATATCGTTGAGCTGAACTCCCTTGTCCACCAGAGCCTGCATCATGAAAGGAAAGGCGAGCTGAATCAGGCTGCCGACGATCAGGCCGATCAGCAGTTGTACAACCAGTTTCCTGTACTGGTTCATGTAAGGCCACAGGAATGCCAGTCCGGAGGGCATACTTTGTCTGACTTCCCCCTCTTTCTGATAAAATTCGGAGGTTGTTTCGAACAGCAGCAAAACGCCCTGTGGCTCGGTATTCACCACATCGCTCAGCCAGTTGTTCATGAAATCCTGCTCGTCGTACTGAATTTTGCCTACTTTGGGGTCTGCCACATATACTTTTCCGTCTTTTACCCTGTAAACCACCACAAAGTGATCCTGTTGCCAGTGTGCCACGCACGGGAGCGGGATATCGTCGCCGAGCCGCCTGAAACCCACTTTCACGCCGAGCGTGCGCAGTCCGATTTTCTCGGCAGCATCCGAGATGCCACTCAGCGATACTCCTTCCCTGTCGAGATAGGACAGTTGCCTCAGATATTCAAACGTATAGTGCCGGCCATAGTGCATGGCAACCATCCTCAGGCACGCTGCACCGCAGTCGGCTGAATCCAGCTGTTTGTAAAACGGAAAACGATCTGCCATCTGTGTCAGGCCGGCATATTGGTCAGAGCTCCCTGATCCAGATGTTTCTGTAGCTGACGAGGTCGCCGTGGTCCTGAAGCCTGATCGGTGCTTTTCCGTGAGCGCTCACTTTCGGCAGTCCGATATATTCTGAGGTTCCCCTGATTTCTGTGTTCAGCTGGATAACAATGCCATTGTGAAGCACAGTTATACGGCCGGGAGCTGTCTGAATACCGTCATTGTTGAATCGGGGTGCCGTATAGAGGATATCGTAACTCTGCCAGGCGCCTGGTTTGCGACAGGCGTTTACCAGGGGTATGCTCTGTTTGTAAATGGAGCCGGTTTGTCCGTTGGAGTAGGTGCGGTTGCCGTAACAGTCGAGTACCTGTACTTCATAGCGTTCCTGCAGGAAAACGCCGCTGTTTCCGCGCAACTGGCCTTCACCTTTCACGACTTCGGGAGTCCGGAATTCGATATGCAGCTGGCAGTCGCCGAAAGAACGGGCAGTCTGAATATCGCCGGCGCCGGGCTTTACAGTGATACTGCCGTCGGAATTGACCGTCCAGGGGGCTGCCGCCTTTGGATCTTTGGTTGAAACCCACTCGGTGGTGCTTTTTCCGTCGAAGAGAATTATGGCATCTGAGGGTGCGCGGTTGTCATCACCCGGCGTCACGATACGGGGTTCGGGCTCCCACACCTCTGTGGCTTTGGGATCGGTGATCTGGGCTCCGGACTGGATGGCAGCCATTGTAAGTGCTGCCGAAAGGAATTGAGAGAGTTTCATAGTGTTTCACGTTTAAAGTTAGACGCCTCCGTCCATGACTTCCCAGGTGTGATCGCCGAGCAGTCTGACTGTTGCGAGGTACTCATAAGGGTTTTTTCGCCCCCACTCATGCGGGGCGACCATGCTCAGCACATGGGTACCATCAGTTTTTCGGGCGTAAAGATGATAAATATGATGGATAACCGGTTGAAAAGGTATGTCGGCCTGATAGATCAATTCTGATACTGCCATACGGCTGTTCAGCGATTTTGCCTGATTCATCAGGGTTTCCATCTGCTGTCGAAGCTGTTCCATCTGGCGGTCGGTCTGGTCGTACATGGCCGTCATGGCCAGTCCGCGTATTTTCCCCTTGTCTTCCGGGCGAATTACCGCACCGCCTGCCGTGTGGGCGTAGGGCAGCAGACCGGGGTTTTCGGCAACCTTGTCCTTGTCTATCGGATTGACAAATGCCTGCTCTTCAGGATCCTTTTTTTCTGAAACCATTGCACAAAGGTAACTGTGTTCAATCAAAGAATTATCCGGTTTTACCTGTCAGATTTCCAAAAGGTGAACAGAAAGTTTGTACTTTCGCATGAAATCTGATTTTAACCGATGAAAAATTTGCTGCTTTCCGCTTTTTTGCTCCTTTTTTTCACAACCGGAGCCTTCACGCAGGATGTGAAAGTGGTGGGTTATCTACCCACCTACCGTTTTTCCTGGCTCGCCGACATAGAGTTCGAAAGAGTAACGCATGTGAATATCTCTTTTGCCAATCCGGATTCTTCCGGTCAGCTCTCCTTCGGAACCACGAACATCTGGCCTGCTGTTGACATGGCTCATCAACACGGATGCAAGGTTTTTGTTTCACTTGCGGGCGGTTATCTGACTCCCGCGCAGGATGAAACGTGGAATTATCTCGCCCAGCCTGCCAATCGCCCGGCTTTCATCCAGAAAATAGTGCAGTATGTGCAGGCCAATAATTTCGACGGCGTGGATGTTGATCTGGAGTGGCAGTACGTCAAATCGTGGTACAGTCCTTTCATCCTCGAACTGAAAGCGGCACTGCAGCCGCTGGGTATTCAGCTTACCGCCGCACTGCCCGGCGAGTACAGGTATCCGGCAATCAACAATGCCGCCCTGAGTGCTTTCGACTGGATCAATATGATGATTTACGACCTGACGGGTCCATGGGCGCCCGATCAGCCGGGGCCTCACGCTCCCTATTCCTGGACGGTCGAGTGTGTTCAGTACTGGAAAAACCAGGGTGTGCCGGGGAGCAAACTGACTCTGGGTGTTCCGTTTTACGGCTATAATTTCGGGGTGTCTCCGGTGGGCTCGTTTACATTCAGGGGGATTGTCAATACAGACCCCGCCAATGCCTGGCTCGACCAGTCGGGCATGAAATACTGGAACGGCATTCCTACCATTCAGGACAAGACGCTGCTCGCGCTGCAGGAAGTCAGCGGTGTGATGATCTGGGAGCTGGGTCAGGATGCTTTCGGCAGCAATACAAACCTGTCGCTGCTCCGGGCCATTGATCAGGCTATTGATGACAACACCTCGTCTGTGGCTGCTGCTTCCCTCCCCGGAGTAAGGGTAGTACCAAATCCGGCCACCGATTTCATCCATGTCAGTACCGATGGTGTGGCTGAGCTCGTATCTTTATTTGATCTGCACGGCAGACTGATGCTTTCCGAAAAACCGGTGAGCGGTTCGTTCCGCCTCGATGTATCCCGACTGCCGGCCGGACTGTACTGGCTGCATGTCATTGAGAAAGGCGGACAGAGCATAACAAGGATACAGGTAGCCGGAGGTTGAAAATAAAAAAAGTGCATCGCAATCTGCTTATTGCGATGCACCCCTGATTTCTCACCAATGAATCAGTGAAATGAAACCCCGGTATGACTCAGGAAAGCGAGTTTACAATGGTTGCGAAGTCGTCGGCTTTCAGAGAGGCGCCACCAATCAAACCGCCATCCACGTCGGGTTGTCCGAACAGCTCGGCTGCATTCTGTGCATTGCAGGAGCCTCCGTAAAGAATAGTGGTGTCTTCAGCCACCGCTGCGCCGTATTGGTCAGCAATCAGATTCCGGATCGTTTTGTGCATCTCCTGCGCCTGTCCGGATGAAGCTGTACGACCGGTTCCGATGGCCCAGATCGGCTCGTAGGCAATTACCACTTTCCTGAAGCTGGCCTCGTCGAGGTGAAACAGGCCCTCCCTCAGTTGTGTTTCCACGTAGAGCGCATGTTTATCGGCCTCACGGATTTCCAGCGGCTCTCCACAACAGAAAACAGGGCGCAGGCTGTGGGAAATTGCCTGATTTACTTTCGCGGCCAGCATTTCACTTGTTTCGTGGAAATACTGGCGGCGCTCGGAATGCCCCAGTATGACGAATGTTGCGCCTGCCTCGGCAATCATGGAAGCCGATACCTCGCCCGTGTAGGCTCCTCTTGTTTCATGGTGACAGTTCTGGGCAGCCAGATGGAAACCTTCATGACCATTCAGCTGAACACCAACAGACAGCAGGTTGGTGAGCGGGGGCGCAATAACGACAAGCCCTTTGGGATGGGTAATTTTTTCGAGGATGCTGGAAACAAGCGCCGAACCTTCAGAGAGCGTGTTGTTCATCTTCCAGTTGCCTGCAACAATCTGTTGACGCATGGTAAAATGTAATTTTTGTTAAATGTCCGTATTTTCGCGGCAAAGGTACAAAACAAGCAACATGAAGCGTTATTGTCTGGCACTCGATCTGAAACCCGATCCTGTTCTGATTGCTGAATATGAAGCACATCACAGGAATGTATGGCCTGAAATTTTGGAGAGTATCCGTGAGGCCGGAATACATCGGCTGGAAATATACCGGATTGAAAACCGGCTCTTTATGATCCTCGAGGCAGATGATTCCTTCAGTTTCGAAAAAAAGGCTGCGCTCGATGCTGCCAGTCCGGCTGTTCAGCAGTGGGAGCAACTGATGTGGAATTACCAGAAAGCGTTACCCTCTGCCGGAAACGGGGAAAAGTGGATGCTCATGGATAAAATATTTGAACTGTAAAAGCTGATCGAATGCCCGGCAGTACATTCGGAACAATTTTCAGACTGACCACGTTCGGCGAGTCTCACGGCCCTGCAGTCGGGTGTGTGGTTGACGGCTGTCCGGCCGGTCTGTATTTTGACGCGGAATTTATTCAGAACGAACTCGACCGGCGCAGACCCGGCCAGAGCCGAATCGTTACTCAAAGAAAGGAGACTGACTATTTTGAAGTGCTCAGTGGTGTTTTCGAAGGAAAAACCACCGGTGCCCCCATTGCCCTGCTGATCAGAAATGAAAATCAGCGCAGTACAGATTACGATCACCTCGCCCGCGCATTCCGACCCGGGCATGCGGATTACACCTGGGAAGTCAAATACGGAAATCGCGACTTTCGCGGGGGCGGGCGCTCGAGTGCGCGTGAGACAGCTGCACGGGTGGCAGGAGGAGCCATTGCCAAATTGCTTCTCCGCAACCAGGGCATTCAGATCAATGCTTATGTGAGCCAGGTTGGAGAAATCTCGCTGGATCTCCATTATTCTGATCTCGATTTTTCTCAAACTGAGAATAATGCCGTCCGATGTCCGGATCAGGAGGTGGCTGCCCGTATGGAGGAACTTATTATGCAGATCAGAAAAGAAGGAGATACCATTGGCGGGGTAGTCAGTTGCGTAATAAAGGGCTGTCCGGCGGGACTCGGACAGCCGGTATTCGATAAATTGCATGCCGACCTGGGCAAGGCAATGCTGAGTATCAATGCAGTGAAGGGATTTGAATACGGCTCCGGATTCGCAGGTTCGGCTATGCCCGGCTCCGTGCATAATGATATTTTTGAAAAAAAGGACAGCAGAATTTTCACCCGTACCAACCATTCCGGTGGAATCCAGGGAGGAATATCCAACGGAATGGATATTTATTTCAGGACGGCTTTCAAGCCTGTTGCGACCATTATGCAAGACCAGGAAAGTGTCAGCAGCTCCGGGGATCCGATTCTGCTGAAGGGAAAGGGCAGGCATGATCCCTGCGTGGTGCCCCGTGCGGTACCCATCGTGGAGGCCATGGCAGCGCTGGTACTGGCCGACCACCTGCTGCTGGCACGCACCGATCGGTTATGAACCGTATTCTGAGGTGTCTGTGCGCCTGTTGATGAGGGTAATAACCCCGAATGCCATGATGAGGGACAGTAATGCCACCGCTGTCGGAACATTGATATCATCTTCCAGATTGACAGATGACAGTCCCTGTTTGTGCAGATACTGCCCCAGCACCTGCGCACCGTTGTTGAAGAGATGCGCAATGGAAGGAACCCACAGATTACCGCATTTCCAGTACAGCCATCCAAGAATCAGGCCCAGTATCATTCGCGGGATAAAGCCTTCCATCTGGAAATGAGCCAGGCTGAAAATAACAGCTGCCAGGAAAAGTGCAGCGATCGGATTGGGAATAACGCGCATCAGCTGCCGCTGAACGATTCCCCTGAAAACAATTTCCTCACCGATGGCTGGCAAAACAGCGATCAGCAACAGGTTTCCGATCAGCTCCGAGGGATATTCCATATTGAGCAGTCCCTTCAGAACCAGTTCGGCCTGTTCCTCAGCCAGTTTGAACGACTCCGGCATAGGTATATCCTGATTCAGCTGCAGCGTGAACAGTACAAACGGAGTGGAAACCATCATCAGGAGCAGTGCCAGTGCAACGACAAGCCAGTCGGGCTTCCGGTTAATCTTCAGATAATCGGGCCACGATATACCCGACCCCATGCCGGGGCGGTAAAACAGCCAGGCAGTAAATAATCCGCTGGCACAAAAACCCGCCAGGTGCCCCAGCCCAAGCTGTACTCTGATTTGCCACCTGTCGGCCTCCGGGGAATCGGGCAAAAGTGAGAGAGCCATGTCCCAACCGTAAAGCCGGGAAATGACACCATATAATAGCGCGCCAATCCCGGAACCCAGGATAAACAGCCCCAGCTGCGTGAGCATCACAAGACCGGGAGACGGGAACAACTGCCCCCTGACCGGATTGTCCGTTTCTGTTTTATTGCTGTTATTTTCCATTTGAAAGGAATCGTTTCTTTTTTCGTAATGATTTGTTTTTCAGTAAATTGGGACGATTCGTGCAAGTGTTTCATTCAGAACATGCAAAAAAAATACACTTAGGCACAGGAAATCACCGGATTCGGGAATTAGTTTTGCCGCCACAAGATAAGACCATGACGAGACTCAGTGTTAATGTAAACAAGGTCGCACTGCTCAGAAATTCAAGGGGGGGCAATCTTCCTGATCTGGTGCAGGTAGCGAAAGACTGCGAAACATTTGGTGCACAGGGAATAACGGTACATCCAAGACCCGACCAGCGTCACATCCGATACGATGATATCCCGGCGCTCAAGTCGGCAGTAACCACCGAGTTCAATATAGAAGGGTACCCGGACAGGCAGTGGCTCGATCTGGTTATTGCCAGTACTCCCGATCAGGCAACCCTGGTGCCCGATGAGCCGGGCCAGCTCACATCAGACAGGGGCTGGGATACAGTTGGGCAGGGCATCAGACTGAAAGATATCATCCAGGAACTGAAGTCGCACGGCATACGGGTTTCAGTTTTTGTTGATCCGGTGGCTTCCATGGTGGAAGGAGCGCTGAATGCCGGCGCTGACAGAATAGAATTTTACACCGGCCCCTATGCACATGATTTTACATCCGACCCGGCATCTGCGGTAAAGCCATATACAGAGGCCGCCCGCGTGGCAGGCGAGATTGGAATAGGAATCAATGCCGGTCACGACCTGAACCTGAATAATCTGGCTTATTTCAGAGAAAACTGTCCGGGGCTTCTGGAGGTGAGTATTGGCCATGCACTGATTTCAGACGCACTTTATTACGGATTGTCCAATACTGTAAAAATGTATTTGCGTCAACTTCCATAAATGCTGATTGCTCAGAAAGGATATTGCATGTTTGGAATAATCATGTTTCAGTAAAATTTTATGTTTAAATAATATCCAAAATTTTATTTTTTGTCTATTTTGTACATTTGCAATTGATTGACTAACTACTCTTGTTAAAAAAAATGTAGAAGTTCCTTGTTTGTTTTGTGCAGCGGAATGTTACCTTTGATGTAAGACTTTTTCCCAAAGAGCATTTTTTCTTTTGACTTCATCCAATTAAATTTCTAAACCAACCATCTTTAGTATGAAGCGACTACTTTCTACATTCGCTTTGGTCTTTGCGGTTCTCGGGATTGCAATGGCCCAGCGTTCGGTGACGGGTACAGTTACTGGCGACGACGGTGAGGCTCTCATCGGCGCATCAGTAGCCATTAAAGGCGCCACTGGCGGCGCCCGAACAGACGCTAACGGCAAGTACACAGTTAATGTACCTGCCGGTTCGAACATTCTTGTGTTTTCCTACACAGGGTACAACACACAGGAAGTTACGCTCGGTGCCAACAATACCGTTGACGTTGTGCTGGTATCCGGTGTGCAACTCAATGAGGCAGTTGTGACGGCACTTGGTATCTCCCGCGAGCAAAAATCGCTGGGTTATGCCGTTCAGCAGATCAGCGGCGATCAGGTGCGCGGGGCACGTGATGCGAATATCGTTAACTCACTTTCAGGAAAGATTGCCGGTGTAAACGTGGTAAACTCTTCCGGCAACGTGGGTGCATCTTCGCGTATCGTAATCCGTGGCAACAACTCGATTACCGGTGAAAACCAGCCGTTGTTCGTAGTGAACGGTATTCCGGTTGACAACTCCAACCGCGGTAACGGTAATACGCAGTTCGGTGGTGTTGACTTTGGTAACGCCATTCAGGACATCAACCCTGATGACATCGAGTCAATCTCGGTGCTGAAAGGCCCCAATGCAGCTGCTCTTTATGGTTCACGTGGCGCCAATGGTGTTATCCTGATCACGACCAAAACCGGTAAAGGTGCTCAGAAAGGCCTCGGTGTTTCCTACAGCGGCGACATCGGCTTCTCACAGCCTTTCCGCCTGCCAACATACCAGAACCAGTTCGGCCAGGGTGTTGACTTCCAGTTCGGTTATGTTGACGGCACAGGAAATGGTCTGTTCGACGGTGTTGACGAAAGTTGGGGTCCTTCCTTCGATGCTGCTATCAATGGCGCTGACGGTATTGACAACGATGGCGACGGACAAACCGACGAAAGCGGCGAAGGTGTGCTGATTGACCAGTTCACCGGAAAGCAGCAGCCCTGGGTTGCTCACCCTGACAATGTGAACAGTATCTTTGAAACTGGTATCACATTCACCAACAACGTGGCAGTCACTGCCAACGGAGAACGCGCAAACGCACGTTTCTCCTTTACCAACATGGATCAGAAGGGTATGGTTCCCAACACAGACCTGAAGCGCAATACCTTCAATCTGTCGCTCGGAATGAAACTCAACGACAAGATTTCAACCGATGGTAATATCACTTACACCACACTGAACTCCAACAACCGTCCGGGTATCGGTTATGCAGGCGACAACATCATCCAGCAAACTATCTGGGCTGGTCGTCAGGTGGACTGGGAATACCTTCGTGCCAACTACAATCAGCGCGACGAGATGGGCAATATTGTAAACTGGAACCATAACTACCAGAATAACCCTTTCTTTACGCTGTATAATAACACCAAACCACAGGCACGTAACCGTGTAAACGGATTCTATGCAGTGAATTATCAACTGCTGCCCTGGCTGAAAGCAACCGGTCGTATCGGTACGGATTACTACAACGATCATCGCGAGGTGCGCTTCGAACAGGAAACTGTTGACTTCCCCAATGGTCAGTTGCAAACGTTCGACTACACATCCACTGAAACGAACTCTGATCTGCTTTTTACTGCCAACAAGAATATCACAGATAATTTCTCTATTCTTGCTACCGCCGGTATTGCCCGTCGTGACAACAAACTCACTGGCAGTGAACTGACGGCTCAGGCGCTGGTTGTTCCAAGTATTTTCAATTTCTCCAATGCCGACGGTGCGATCAATGTGAACCAGTTTTCACAGAAATCGCGTATCAATTCTGTACTTGGAAGCTTGTCACTCGGTTTCTACAACTTCATCTACCTCGATGCCTCTGCTCGTAACGACTGGTCATCCACACTGCCTGCATCTTCCAACAGCTACTTCTACCCGGCTCTTAACGTGGGTGTAGTTCTGTCTGAAAAGGTGTCTATCCCGGGTGTCTCCTACCTGAAAGTACGCGGTGGTCTGGCTAAAGCCGGTAAGGACACAGATCCATATCGTCTTGCATTCGTTTACGGTGCTCTCACTCCATGGGGCGGTGTACCGTCATTCACAGTGCCGGGATCACGCCCGAACAACTCACTCATTCCTGAAACTGCAGAATCTGCTGAGGCAGGTCTTGAACTGCGCGCATTCAAAGATCGTGTAACACTGGATGTTACCTACTACAATACCAGCTATATCAACCAGATCATTCCGCTGAACGTATCTTCTTCTTCCGGCTTCACCAGCCGCGTAGCCAATGCCGGTACAATCCAGAACAATGGTGTGGAAGTACAGCTTGGTCTTACTCCTGTAAACAGCAAGGATTTCCGCTGGGATATCAACCTGAACTGGGCAAAAAACAACTCCCTGGTGAAGGATCTTCCGGAGGGCGTAACAGAAATCACGCTCAATACCAACTGGGGTCTTCGCCTGGTTGCCCGTGAAGGCGAGCCTTATGGCGTACTCGTGGGCCGCCGCGTGAAGCGTGCACCTGATGGACAGATTATTGTGAGCCAGACTACCGGCCGCCCGATACAGGATGTTGATGCCAATGGCAGCAACACCAACTTTGTGCTCGGTACCATCACACCCGACTGGACAGGTGGTATCCGCAATACATTCACTTACAAGAACCTGTCGCTCAGTGCACTGATTGACATGCGTCAGGGTAGTGATGTGTTCTCCATGACCTATATTTTTGGTCGCTACGCAGGCGTACTCGAGGAGTCACTCGAAGGCCGCCGTACAGTGGATGAAGTGAAAAATGGCTATAATTTCGGTGGTGTTTACGAAATCAAGGACGCCAATGGCGCTGTGACAGGTTACGGCGAGAATACTGTTCTGCAGTCTGCCGAACAGTGGAATGCCGATTTCTACAACCGCCGTCACGACCGTGGTGTGTTCGACGGTTCTTTCGTGAAACTGCGCGAACTGACACTGAGCTACAACCTGCCAAAGACCTGGTTCAGCAATTCATTTGTCAGCGGACTTCGTATCGCAGCTTACGGCCGCAACCTTGCGCTGCTGAAGAGCAATATTCCGCACGTGGATCCTGAAACAGCGTTCGACAATTCCAACGCAATGCAGGGTATCGAATTCGGACAACTTCCGTCAGCCCGCACATTTGGTCTGACTGTTGGTGCCAATTTCTGATGCACAGGCAATTAACAACATTAAAACTTGAATTTCTATGAAAAATATCAAAGTTTGGATGCTGATCCTGATGGTTGCATTTTCGAATGCGTGCACCAAGGATTTTGAAAGCATCAACACCAATCCAAACCGTCCTGAAGAGGTGCCTCTCCAGAATGTGTTGATCTCTGCCGTTTCGCAGGGTGTCCGCCGCACACATGGCGCCAGCATGAATATGACCTATGCCGGACTGTGGGCGCAGCATTATGCCAAGATTCAGTATATTGATGAAGACTGGTACGAGTACCGTCCGGATGCCCTCACCGGCCACTGGGATGGTATGTACACTGGTCCGCTCGCCGATCTGCAGGATATCATCAACCGTGCTCCGAATCCGAGCAACATGCGCGCCGCTGCCATGACCATGAAGGCCTATTACTTCGCTATCATGACTGATATGTGGGGTAATATCCCTTACAGTGAGGCGCTCGATCCTGATCGCACTTTCACACCGGTTTATGACAGTCAGGAGGCAATTTATGCCGATCTGATCGGCCAGTTGAAATCAGCTGCTGATATGTTTGATGCAGGTGGCGATGGTCTCGGAGCCGGTGATCTGATCTATGGTGGAGATGTTACGCTTTGGAAAAAGTTCGCCAATTCTGTACGCGCCCGTCTGCTCAATCGCGCAAAAGGCAAGAATGCAGCTTACGCTACAGAACTGCAGACCCTGCTGAGCAATCCGGCTAACCTGATCAGCAGCAATGCCGA
>CAILQK010000155.1 GCA_903836265.1 uncultured Bacteroidota bacterium
CAGGCCAGCCTTGAAAACCGCCGGCTGGATTTCGGAAAGTCAATGCCCATCATAAACTGTACGAATATCCACATGAATCCCGCCCAGGCCAGCGACTGCCATGTTATCCCGGGCGTGAGCACGGGAAGGTGTGCGGGTACGCAGGAGATGATGATGCCTGCCAGCACGGAAACTGCAGCTGCCCACTGGTATAACCTGAGTCCGGCCATAACTGGTGTCTGAGGCTCTCCTCGCCAGGCTTCCTCCACAAAGCGCCCCAGTCCGTTCAGAATCAGGTAGGTGCCGAATATCAGCGAGGGCGCCGCACCGCCTGTCCACAGCTTCAGCTGCAGACCGCCAGCCAGTGCCAGCCAGAGCATGGAATACAGCTGGGTAGGGTGGAGGGGCCGTCCCTTCAGTCCGGATACATAGCATACCCTCGACCTCGGGTGCGTATATCTTATCCCGAGCAGATTACCTGTTTCTGATCCGTGGCAACATCCGTTCACCAGGCACCTGAAACGCCCGATACCCTGTACCCAGGGCATAAATACGGAAAATATTCCCAGCATGACCCATACCTCCACTCCCATCCAGCGCATCACCAGACTGGCGATGATGATGCCCAGCATGGCGCCATAAAACCCGAAGGGCCGCTTCAGTTTGTCGGAGCCCTCCACAAATTGTCCCCACAAACCGGCACAAATAGTTACGATGACACCAAAAACTGCCATTGCCGACACGTATTCCGGTCCAGCCAGCCACCCGCCGAGCATCATGCCCGTGAAGGCCGCAGCCCCCACGTAAAATCCGTGACTGATAATTCTGACCGGACCAAATACCCATTCACGCCACGAGTTGGCAATAATTTCGGCACTTCTGCGCAGAAATTCCCATATAGCCGGGTAAAACATCGCTGCCATCAGACCCGTCCAGCCTGTTATGGCGTGTGCCACCGGATCTGAAGAGACCATTGTGAGTCCGGCTGCAAGCAGGGCGCCTGTTCCATACACCGGAATCCGGAACCCCGGAAAAGCTTTTGTCAATACGGAGGCGGAAAGCCATATCCAGAACCAGTTCAGCGATTCCAGTGCCTGCCACAGAACGTGCCCGCCCGAATGTACAAGATGACCCATCCCGATGACCGGAGCAACGAGCGCTGTGTAAAGCACCAGTCCGCCGCCGATGATTCCACCCGCAAAAAAGCGCCTGAGCTGCTCCTGCGTACGCGCAACGAGTGGTGCAAGGGCCGTCCAGACAAGGGCTGCAGGGATTATATATAACCGATATTTATCCCGGTCAAACTCGAATCCGCCGGAGAAGTTAAAAACAGTATGTTCACTATATATGAGTATGGCCGCACCGTTCAGCAGCACCCAGGGCAGAAAAAGGCATACGAACGCCGAAATTCTGTCCCAAATCGAAGGTTTTTCCTGTGAATCGGCCGGTATGGAGAGCAGGTATCTGCGTTTCTCTTCCGGAAACCGCTCTTTCAGGTCAATGCCCTCGTAACCCCATACCAGCGCCATGCAGCCTGCCATTGCTGTCGGACTGACCAGCCACAACCCGGCGGCGCTGCCCGAATAAACAGCGGCTCCGAAGCAGGCAAGCACGAATCCGGTGTAGATGGGGTGGGGCAGCAGCCGGAATACCCCTTCCGTTACAAATTTCGGTGGAGGATAGGCGTTCATGGGCAGTCCGCCCCCGAAATGCCAGAGGGCATACATTCCCGACAACATCAGGAAAGCGCCCGCAGCAAGCAGGGCTATACCATAACCGTCGGACTGAACGGCGGGCAGGCTGATGTTCAGGGCGGCCAAACGTGACCAGAGAGCCAGTCCTGCGGGCAGAATAACCAGAAAAGCAAGGCTGTACAGTATTTTTCCGGTGAGTTGGCGACTGTTGTCCGTTTTCATCGTCAGAATTTTACAAGTTCATGAATGACCCAGCCTGATTTTTCGGGCTGGCCTGGTGTGTGGAGGGCGCCCCGGCTGCGCCACTTGGTTTCCTGTGCTTTCAGAAAGTGAAGGGGCGTAAACTGATCGAATCCCGGCATCCAGCCGATCAGCGATTGCACGACTTCCATGATTTTTTGCTTATCTTCAATCGGGGTGTGCCCGCTGAGCGACAGATTCATTTGCTGATCAGGCATCTGAATGGCGGTGTCGGACACGTCGCCGTTTCTTATCAGTTCCTGTCCGTTGAAAACCCAGCTCCGGTTGGATTCTCCGCGCAGGTCAATCCAGACAATGGGACTCTCGGGGTGCGCCAGCCGCCCCCAACGGAGTTCACTGAAGCCCATTTTCCAGGGCGGTATGGTCATTTCCAGGCATTCCGCGTATCCGTATCCCGTGACGGGTGCTTCATCCCGCAACTGAATATGGCAACGGGCTGCGGGCTGATAGCAATGCCAGTCGAGATAACCCTCTTCGCTGTCGTGAAGTTTGGTTCGAACCGGAGCGGCGGCGGCGTGCCATTCGCCTTTGATGCGGAACTTTCCGTCTTCCCAGCGGATGTTGTCGTTTTCCAGTACAGGAAGCGGAGCGTCGCGGTAGCGGCTTTCGGAGTGGGCCTGGTTGTTGCCGTCGAGGTACAGATAACTGGCGTACTGTACTGTCAGCATTCGCCACGACATGACTGCCGAGTAACACACGATGGCCCTTCCATCTTCGGAAATACCGTCAAAGTACCATTTTTTCAGTTTGAAATTGCTCTTTGTGCTCATATTTGCTTTGAAGAGTCTGTTTTCACCAGATAATTTCCTGTGTTGACATCCGGGATAGCGAATGGTTCCAGGTCGGCAGTCTGGCGCAGTGTTTTATTGAAAAATCCGCGTGCCGGGCGCTCATATACAAACAGGAAGGTGAGGCGCGTGGACAGGCGGAAGCGGCCTTTCCTGATTTGCTGCCGGTGAAGAGCCAGCAGTTGTATTCCGCGGAGTGCCTGCGCCCTGCACCAGCGTCTGACTCCGGTATTGCCGGGTTCACACATATTATCCGGGGTAATACCGAAGGCCAGAGCATCTTCGAGGGAGATATTGACCAGCCCTTTGGCCAGATCGTCGGCTGCATCGCGGATATCGTAGAAAAAACGGCTGGCCATGCCGAGCGGTTCGAGCAGCAGAAAGTCATCTGTATTTTCATTGAACAGCTTGACGGTGGCTTTAACCGTTCCTCGTATATCCAGTTGGTGATAGTGCTCCATGAGCTCGTCAGAGCTGAAAAACCGGTCTTGCCCCATACGTCGGGCATCAAACAGCAGTGAGCCGAGAATGTCCTGTGTTTCATCCCCGAAAGACGCGCCGAACATACTTCCGAGCCGGAAGCAGTGAATCATCATGGCGTCTGATTCGTCGGCCGGTTTTGTGGGGTTTCCGGCAAACCGGATCTTGTCGAGCATGCAAGTCTCGGTATCGCTGTAGCCCCGGGGCAGTGGAGCGTCGTTGTCAACAATATCGTCAAGATACCGCATGAGGGTGTAGTATGACTCGAGGAAGTCTGCTCTTTCCGGCGTTTTGGCGATCAGGCGGAACAACTTCAGGTATTTGAGAAACCACAGGTACTTGGCGCCCCGGGTACGGAGCATGTGCTGGTAGATATGATTTCGCCAGGTGGCGGTATTTATGGGTTGGGCAGGGTTCACGGGCGGTGTTTTCGTTCAACAGGGACAAACTTGGCAGTACAGCGTGTTGTATGTGTCAGGATCGCTTTCCAAACAGATAGTAGAGCCTGCTTTTTTGGGCGAAGTTCCTGAGCTTTTCAGTCGGTACACGTTGCCAGGCCCTCTCGTGCAGGTAGTACAGCCCGACTTTGGAGATGACCTCCGTGCCGCCGATAGCCGCTGCAATTTTCAGGTTGCCGGTGAAAATATAGGAGAGCAGCATGGTGTCGAGGGTACCTACCACTCTCCACGAAATTCCTTTCAGGAGACTTCGGAGGTGAGATTCCTTTATTCTTCGTTCCGTGGGCATGATGGCATTTCTTTGTTCCGGTATCGGATTATTGCCGGAAAAGATGATTGTCTGACGGCAAATATAGAAATTAAACCGGAGCGTGCAGGTTACCTGCCGATGTCAAGCTGAAAGGAAGTCCGTTTTTATTTTTTCGAACAGATACCGGGCCGGATTCTCCGGAACAACAGTTTGCACGTGACTGCGTGCGGCGGCGCCGATTTGCTTCCATTGATCCCGCACCTGCCACGCTTTCTCCATAGCTTCATCCAGCATTTCACAGGTACATGCTCTGGCCAGGAATCCGGTCTCGCCGTCCCTGATGACTTCACCGTTTCCTGATACATTGGTAACGATGGCTGTTCGGGCACTGATGAGGGCCTCCACCAGCGCCAGTGGCAGGCCTTCATAGCGGGAGGGCAGGATGAGCGCATGGTTGGTTTTCCATATTTCTGCTGGCGGAATGTGTCCTTTCAGGGAGGTGATACCTGTCAGATCCCATCGCCTGATCAGTTCCTTCATGATAAACTCGTTGGGGCCCTTCCCGTAAAAATTGACCATCAGTGGTCTTTCGCGCCATTTTCGCTGGCTGAGCGTTTCGAGCAGTATATCCTGACCCTTGGAATAGAAATCGTAGCGTGCCACGCAGGCGAGTTGCATGATATCGCCCTCCGGATATTCGGGCGCCTCGTGATAGTCCACGTTGAACGGATTGAAAATCACTTCTGCCCGGGGCACATCGTGGCCGATCTGTTTTTCAGTCTGCAGTTTGTTGGCCTTCGACACGAAATAGTTGGCGCGCGCGCCTGTGTAGCCTTCGCGCAGGTGCAGCACTACATCCTGTTCGGGCCAGTGAAAATCCTGTACGGATTGCGAGATGGTTACATAGGGAATGCCGAGATCCCGACATGCCTCCATCCATATCAGGCCGTCGAGATTGACACCCTGGGATATGATGGCAAAATCGGGTCGAATGTTTTTCAGGCCCCTGAATGCACGGGCCGGGTATTCGGTTCCCGTCAGGCGGAGCAGGCCCTTGTGCCAGTCGTTGATTACATAAGGCTGAGACCGGGTTGGAATCATTTTCGTGAGCGACTCCAGTTCGGGCGGCATGGACAGCCATTTTTTGATATATATACCGGTTTCGTAGTTGTTTTCATGAAAAATTGTGGCCATCTGAGCCCAAAGGAACTCGCTGCCGCCCCAGGCAGCCCAGGAGTTTGTCGGGATAAAAAGGATTTTTTTCATTTATTGTGCTGAAGTGTGCCATCACCATTTGACTGGCCGGACAGGATTTCACTGAAAAGATTAATATAGCGTTTTGACACAGCTTCGGGAGAAAAGCGGCTTTCCATACTTTCCCGAGCATTTTCCGACAGCCTGCCTTTTTCGAGATTGTCTGCCACCCACCTGATACCCCCGGAGAGAGCCCGGGCGTCCATCGTTTCTGCCAGATATCCGTTGTGTTGATGTATAATCAGGTCTGCATTGCCGCCAATCCGGAATGCCGCCACCGGAAGCCCGCAAGCCAGTGCCTCCATGATGACGTTGGAGAGATTTTCCTCCCTGGAAGGTACCACAGCCATATCGGCCTGCTGGTAATACGATGCCAGTACATCATCATCATCTGTCGGTTGCAGCTGTTCAATCTGAAAATCGGATTCATTCAGCTCCGGCGGGAGCGAATCGCACACAATTTTCAGGGCGATCTCTTCCGGATCGAGATATGTGAGTGCACTGGCGAGCAGGTCGAAGCCTTTTCTGTGTTCTTTTGTTCCCGATGCTGCGGAGAATATCAGCTGAAGTTTGCTTTTTTTCGTGTATGGCCTTTCTGCCGGCCTGAACACAGACAGATCGGCGAAGGTGGGCAAATTGACCGGTTTGTGGAGTTTGCCGACAGTGCTTTTGGCGGCCAGTTCAGTAATCCACAAACTTGAGCCGATGAAGGTAATCTGTTTGCCGGAATAAGCCTTTTCTTTGATTTTCAGCTGCCGGGCGCTGATATCCCGTTCAGATTCTGAACCGAGTGCCGGACAATTGCCGCAGCCGGACTGGAATCCGGTGCAGGAGCCGCTGTAGTGGCAACCTCCCGTGACGGCGTTCAGATCGTGGAGACTCCAGCATACAGGAGCTTTCAGGCGGGAAAAATCGCCGGGGCCGAGTACGTATTTCCCGAGCCAGTGCAGGTGAATGATATCGGGACTGAACGCATTGACAGCGCGTACCAGCGGCCTGTTCCCGACAAGCAGGTAACTGAACATTTGCCGGGGTTTATAAATC
>CAILQK010000156.1 GCA_903836265.1 uncultured Bacteroidota bacterium
ACTGGACTGACCGAATAGACTTTGACTGCACCTGCGCACACAACTGAATCACCTGCCGGAACAGCAGGAGCGCCACTCAGTGCCACTGTGACAGGCAGGCAGGTCGGATTGCTGATTCCGCAGAGGTTCACGGCCGACGCACAGACATTGCCACCTGAGGCCCCCGACCACAGCACCTGAATACTTTGTGTGTTCTGGCCCGAGAGAATGGTGGCGCCTGCAGGAACACTCCAGGAGTAGCCCGTTGCTCCGGCAGACGTGGTGGCAGTGTAAACAGCTGTATCTCCCGGACAAATGATGGAGGCGCCTGCCACAGCATTGGGTGGTGCGGGTATCTGTTGTTGGGATATCACGGTCATTTCGGTGGAGTCACAGCAGAAGATACCGCCTGATGTTCTGCATACTTTGAGCTGATATTCGCCGGGAGCATCCACCACAGCATTGATCGAGGTGGTGCCGCTGACAAAATGCCCGCCTGTGGTCGTCCACAAATAAGTAACACCGCCTCCGATACTGGATCCGGAGCCTGACAGCAGTGTTGTAGTCTGACTGCACGTCAGTGGTGCCGGAGGATCAATATTGGCGACCGGGTTGAGCACAATCAGATTCAGATTTACAATACTGTCGCAACCGGAAACCTCGGAGGTGAATACTACCTGATATGCCCCCGGATCGCAGAAATCCTCGAAACCGGGCAGGGTGGCGCAACTGCCTTCGCAGATTGACTCGTTGACATTTCGTATAATCGGCGGTATCACTGTCAGGTACAGGGTAGCCACATAAGGGCAACCGTCGTCGGTTTCCAGATTTCTGATATACGTGCCCGAGTTGCAATAGAACTGGTTGTGGAACTCGTAGCACTCGGGGTTGCATACAGTGGCAAACTCCTCTTCATCGGGCGGCAGTTCGAGGATGGTTACATTCACACAGTTGCCGGAGAGGTCGCCACAAAGCGGTGGCTGACTGGATTCGAGCTGCGTGTTGAGCTGGGCAACGGTCAGGCTGCCGTTCGGTGGAGGGATATCATCTTCCTGTTGCAACAGGTACGAAAAACCGCAGACGGTATAGTTGCCCGGTGGCAGCCCCGTCAGGTCGGGCGTTACATCATAGGCCTGAATGACGCCGCCGGCGCCACCGATAACGTATGTATATCCATAATCGGCTGGCGGTGGTGCGTCCGTTGGCGGCGGATAGTTGGGCGGCAGATCGAGTACCAGGTCGCCTGATCCCTCACAGGCAGTCACGTCATTCTGGGTGAGCTCGCCGGCATCGGCATCGCAGGAGATACAGAGGATACCATCGGGATCACAGAAAATAATTTCATAGTTCAGGAAGTTGCCCACGTCATTTCCCTGCCCGTCGGTCACAGTAAGGGTCCAGGTACCGTTTACCGGACCAGAGTTGAAGTTTTCGAGACATCCGCTGCTGGGGTAGTACGTGCCGGTATAGTTTCCGAATGTGCCCCAGGGCTGGTTGTTGTTCCACTGGTTGGAGAAGCCCGGGTCGGGCGTCGGAGTGTCGCCACACGGTACAAACCCTATATTCCATGTTGTGAAATCTGTAGGGCCGAACAATCCGATAGGTCCTACCAGGGTCACTGATTGACCTCCGGGAGAGGTAAGTACAATACTCAGATCACCGAGATATTCATGATCAAAACTCATATTGACACCACAGACACCCTGACCGTTCTGGCCGAGCGTATTGTTGGTAGCACCCATCACATTGATCAGAAAGCCACCGACGAAATTGTCGGGCATGAACTGCGGACAATTGGTACAGCTGCATCCCTGAGCATAGGATTGCTGGTTGGCCGCAAGAATTGTCAGAAGCAGGATTAGATGCAAAAATGGTCTGCGGACAGTCGCTGAAACTCGACGGGTAGTGATCATTTATTATTTGTTTGGAAAAATCCGATTAAACAATGTTTTGTTTCAAATTGGCGAGGATTATGGATTAGTTCATGAAAAAAATTTGGAAATGTGCGAAAGCCTGTTCCAATCACAAGATAATACTCATCCGGAATATTTTGGAAAAAATATACACGCTTGTCGGTTGGTCGGGCAAATAAAGTATTTAACGAGCACTTTTGCATCCGAATTGGATGCTTTCCATGAAAAAATATTTCTGTACTTCAACAGCTGTTGTCACCTTACTGCTCCTGATCGCCTGTGCACTGCCAGCACAGAACGCAGGCGACTGGCTCGTGAAGCTGGCGGGAAAGAGTACTCCGCAGGAGCTGTTTCAGAAGGCTGGAGGAGCAGGGGGCATTTCTGACTGGTATTTTTCACCTGTTTCAGAATCATTGAATTTCTGGAGGGTTCAAACAAAAAATACAGCGGACCCTGGTGGTTTCCCGCTGCAATCGCTGCCCGGGGTGCTGGTTTTTCAACGGAACTTCGAGCTTCGTCAGCGCGGACTGGTTGTTCCGGATGACCCCTTTTTTCAGTCGCAGTGGCCACTGCTCAACCCCGGCTCACCTGATAACGATTCCGATGCACCTGAAGCCTGGAATTATACAACGGGTGGACTCACGCCTGCCGGAGATACGGTGGTGGTGGCGGTCATTGATGCAGGTTTCAACGCCCTGCACCCCGATCTGGAACCCAACCACTGGAAAAATACGGCCGAGATACCGGGCGACGGACTCGACAATGATGCAAACGGCTATACGGATGACTATCGGGGATGGAATGTTGTTTCACAAAATGATGATATCAGCGGAACGTCAACCCTGCACGGCAACGGGGTGGCAGGTATTATCGGTGCTGCAGGCAACAACTCCAAGGGTATGGCCGGTGTAAACTGGCAGGTCAAAATGATGCTTGTTTCGGGAGGCAATACTATCGCCGGTATTCTTGCTGCATGCGACTACATCCGGATGAACCGAAAACTGTACAATGAAAGCGGCGGCCAGAAGGGCGCCTATATAGTAGCTGTCAACACGTCATGGGGGCTCGATTACGGTTTCCCTTCCGATTCGCCCCTGTGGTGCGAAATGCTCGATCTGATGGGTGCAGAGGGAATTCTGACGGTGGCTGCAACAGCCAATAATCCGGTTGATATTGATCTGGCCGGTGATCTGCCGTCAACCTGTCCGTCAGCCTCACTGATTTCGGTTACCTCGCTTGCCGGCACCGGGCTGCCGGCTGCCACTTCTTCATGGGGTATGAATTCGGTTGACCTTGCCTCTTTCGGAGAGGGTGTCCTCTCTCTCTCCACGCAGGGCTATGCTGTCCAGTCGGGCACCTCATTTGCAGCTCCGTTTGTTGCGGGTGCAGTCGGACTGCTGTACAGCGCCAAATGTCCCGAACTGGCTGTTCTGAATGATATGGATCCGGGCCTCGCTGCTCAAAAGACAAAGGAGCTGATTCTCTCCACGGTTGATTCATCAGCAGCTCTGCTGGGTAAAACGGTCTCGGGTGGCAAACTGAACCTCGGCAATCTTTTGTCAACCTACGAAATGGGATGTCCCGACTGTCCGCAGCCATTTGTACTGAAGGCTGCTGCGGATATTTATGAAGCCGTTGTTTCGTGGCATTCTTCGCCGGTTGCATCCGGATTTCAGGTCAGATGGCGTATCCCGAACGGGAGCTGGGTGTATTCAGACAGTATTTCTGCTTCTTCACTGACACTGAACGGTCTGCAGTCCTGTACAGAATATGAGTTTCAGGTGAGTGCGATTTGTCACTCCGGCGGCTGGTCGGGCTGGTCGCATTCAGTGATGTTTCTGACCGGGGGGTGCTGTTCTGCTCCCAACTGGCAAATAATGAGTGTTGCGCAGAGCTCATCGGTTACACTTTCGTGGGATCCTCCCGATTATTATACTGTTTACCGGGTACTTTACAGAAAAACGGATTCGCCGGGCAACTGGATGGTTGTTGTCGCGGACAGTCCGTCAGTACTTGTTGACGGACTGGTTTCCTGCACCTCATACGAAGTCAGAATATTCGGATATTGTCTGGACGGCTGGAATCTGCTTGAAGACAATTATCAGTTTGTTACAAGAGGCTGTGGCGCATGTTATGATGCCAGCTATTGTGCGGCTTCAGCTCAGGATGCACAGCAGGAGTGGATTGCCTCGGTCAGAATTGGCAACTGGGAGCACTTTTCTGCCCAGGGCGGAGCGGGTTACCAGAATTTTTCAGGAAAAACCGACTCGATCCCGGTACTTCTTCCGCTTTCCACTGTCAGTCTTTCCATTACACCCGGCTTCTGGGGAGGTGGTTACAAGGAATATTACCGGGTGTTTGTTGACTACAATTTCAATGGTGTGTTTGAAATGCCCGCCGAACTCGCCTTTGATCCCGGATTTTCGCTCCAGGGCACGCTGTCGGGCAATATTCATACGCCACTGTTCAACGCTGCAGGTATCACGCGTATGCGGGTAGCCATGAAATATACAGAGGTGGATCCCGTCCCGCCCGGTCCGTGTTCAAATTTTGAATTCGGGCAGATAGAGGACTACTGTGTCGAGCTGCGAACTGCCACTACAGGTGCCGATACACGTCTCGCCGCTGACAATCAGCTGTTTGTATCGCCTGTGCCTGCCACTGATTTTGTACAAATTTCACTTGAACAACCGGAAGCGCTGAACCTCCGCATATACGCCGGCGACGGGCGTGAGGTGGCTGTCGCAAATGCTGACAACGGCCGGATAACATTTGAGACAAAAGGCTGGGTACCCGGCATTTATCTTCTTCAGGCGCGCGCCGGCGAGCGCGTCTGGCGGCGCGCGCTGCTGAAGATTTGATTTCAGGCGGGCTGCAGCATGTCGATTGCAGCAATATTTTCCTGAATAATACCGTCGTCGAGGGTATGATCTGTGAGTTTTCCGTCGAAATAGTCGGAATACGCCTGCAGGTCGAAGTGCCCGTGTCCGCACAGATTGAACAGGATGGTGCGCTGTTCTCCTGCCTCTCTGGCTGCATTTGCTTCCCTGATTACCTGAGCGATGGCGTGTGCTGCCTCCGGAGCCGGCAAAATACCTTCTGTTTTTGCGAAGAGTACCCCTGCTTCGAAGCACTCCAGTTGCTGCATGGCCACGGCCTCGATGAGTCCGTCTTTGAGCAGCTGGCTGCAGAGTACACTGGCGCCGTGGTAGCGGAGTCCGCCCGCGTGAATACTGGTGGGCATAAACTGGTGTCCGAGGGTGTACATGGGCAGGAGCGGGGTATAACCGGCAGTATCACCGAAATCGTATCGGAATTGTCCGCGGGTGAGTTTCGGGCAGGAGGCCGGTTCGACGGCAACACACCTGACGTTTCTTGCGCTTTCCAGTTTGTGTCTCAGAAAAGGAAAAGCAATGCCTGCGAAGTTGGAGCCTCCTCCGAGCGGAGCGATGACCACATCGGGGAAATCGCCGGCGTATTCCATTTGCTTTATGGCCTCCTGACCGATAACGGTCTGGTGCAGCAGTACGTGGTTCAGTACCGAACCAAGGGCATACTTCGTGTCAGGATCACCTGCAGCCATTTCCACGGCCTCGCTGATGGCGATACCGAGAGAACCGCTGCTGTCGGGGCTGGCTGCCAGTATATCGCGACCGGCTTTGGTACGGTTGCTCGGCGATGCATATACATCTGCGCCGAATGTTCGCATGATGACCTTCCGGTAAGGTTTCTGGTCGTAACTCACGCGCACCATATATACATCGCAGGCCAGACCGAACTGCTGGCAGGCAAAACTCAGGGCGGTGCCCCATTGTCCGGCTCCGGTTTCTGTTACAATCTTCTTCACGCCCTCCTCGCGGTTGTAGAAGGCCTGGGCGAAGGCAGTGTTTGTCTTGTGCGATCCGCTCGGACTCCCACCCTCGTATTTGTAATAGATACGTGCGGGCGTGTCAAGGGCTTTTTCCAGTGCTGTTGCCCTGACGAGTGGCGTCGGTCGGTACAGACGGTACTTTTCACGCACACCGTCGGGAATTTCAACGTATTTTTCGGCAGTTACCTCCTGTTTGATGAGTTCCATGGGAAACAGGGGCGCAAGGTCTTCCGGGCCGGCAGGTTGCCGGTTGCCGGGGTGAAGAGGAGGAAGCGGCTTGTTGGGCATGTCGGCAGCCACATTGTACCAGTACTGAGGCATTTCTGACTCGTTCAGATAGATTTTTTTGTTCATTTTGAAAGAAAACAAGAAAGGTGAAAAAGAAAAAAGGGCTTGCCGGCGATACCGACAAGCCCTTTTCAGAGTGAGTGTGTGGAACAATTAATCTGTTTCGTGACACAGGAAACCCCCTCCGGAACCAGTCGGACCAGAATAAAGCCACCAACGCCATGAGAAGAATTGTTTCATGGAGCAAATATACAATATTTGTTGACAGTTGTACAGTCTTGCAAAAAAAATCGGTCAGCCCGAAGCCGGGCTGACCGAAAAGAAAGGCTATCCACATATACAGTTCGCGTGCAAGCGCGTGCACACACGCAGTGAAATTATTTCACGACACTCAGCTTGCGCGCTCCGATCTCATTGTTTGCACGGAAGCGAACCGTGTAAAGACCGGCAGGCAGATCGCTGCAATCAAAAGTCAGCATATTGGCCTGTTCGAGGTACAGATTCCTGAGCACACGTCCGGTGCCGTCAATCAGGCTCACCTCCATGCGTGTTTCGGGTATTTCGCCGAATACGATGCGTGTGATACCGTTTGTCGGGTTGGGAAGCAGGCTGATACCGCTCATCCAGACTGGTTCGCTGGTGGCAGAGGAGTTGGTTACCTCGAAGTTCTCGCGCTTGAACACACAGCCGTTGGCATCTGTAATTTCAACAGAGTAGCTGCCTGCAGCGAGATTTGATACGTCTTCGGTATTGGCAAGATCCTGTCCGTTGAATGTCCAGCGGTATGAAAGCGGAGCAATACCGCCTTCCACGGTGATATCAATGGAACCGTTACTCTGGCCATTGAATTCGTTTACAATGGTCACTGCTGTGATATTGACCGGTGGAGTCACCGTTACAGTGAATGAGCAGGAACCGGAGTTTCCGCTGGCATCTGTGAAGGTGAAACGCTGTTCGGTTGTACCCACAGGGAATTCCGAACCGCTGGGCAGACCGCTTGTCTGCTGCCACTGTCCATTGAGGATCAGGCAGTTGTCCTGTGCGTTGGCTGGCTGGTAGCTCACCACGTTGTTGTAGCTGCACACAACAATATTGTCGGGGCAGGTAACAACCGGAGCTTCAGTGTCAACCACCTTGACTGTAACAGAAGCGGTGGATGTCAGACCGGATACATCGGTGACTGTAACGATCACCTCATGTTCGCCGAGCTGTGTGCAATCGAAAGATGAGGGAGAGACGCTGATACCGGCTACGCCGCAGTTGTCAGATCCCTGGGCATTTACAGTTGCGGGGCTGATACTGGCACTGCCACTCTGGTCCAGTACAACAACTGCGTTTTCAGCAGTAACAACCGGAGCTTCAGGATCACTGGTGTTCACGGTGACGTTTGCCTGTGCAATACAACCTGCACCGTCAGTGACTGTCACAGCGTAATTGCCGGCTGAAAGATTGGCTATGCTTTCTGTAGAGGCGCCGTTACTCCAGTTGTAGGCAAGTGGCTCAAGGCCGCCTGTAACAGAAACGGCAGCTGCGCCGTTTGAACCGCCCGGACATGTTACATCGGTTACCTGTGATGTTGCTGAAATAGCACAGTCAACTGAGTTGACTGTAACACTTTGCGACACAACGCAGCCGTTGGCGTCAGTTACAGACACTATATAGGTACCGGGTGCCAGATTGGCAAGCGACTGGCTGGTTTCGCCGTTGCTCCAGGCGAATGTGTAAGGTGCAACACCACCAACCGGGTCGGCAGCAGCAGTTCCATCGTTTATTCCGCTCTGAATCTGGCTGGTTGCTGTAGCATTGGCAAATACAGCTGTGGGTTCAGCGATAATGGCCGTAGCAACAGCCGTACAGTTTTCACCATCCGTGACCGTAACTGTGTATTCTCCGGCAGCAAGGTTGCTGATTGCAGCGTCGGAAGCTCCATTGCTCCAGTTGTAGCTGAACACACTGTTTCCGCCAGTAGCCTCAACGGCAGCAGCACCGTTGGAACCGCCATTACAACTTACGTTGTTCTGACCTGTCAGGGAAGCCAGCACATCAGGACGCTGGATAACAGTCACAGTTGCTGTATTGGTGCAGCCGCTGGCAGTGTTGGTAACCAG
The DNA here is from genome assembly GCA_903836265.1 of uncultured Bacteroidota bacterium. Lineage (GTDB taxonomy): Bacteria > Bacteroidota > Bacteroidia > Chitinophagales > Saprospiraceae > M3007. The sequence continues at coordinate 8,160 of CAILQK010000156.1, forward strand.
AATCTGATAGGTGCCGGCAGCATCAATCACAGGACTTAGAGTATTTTCACCAGATACCAGGCGACCATCGCTGGTTGACCAGGCATAAGCCATATCGGGTCCTTCTGAAGATCCTGTACCACTGAGCGTAATCTGGGTAGTGTTGCAGTTGAAATTACCGGGGGTAGAGCAGGAAGCACCCGGAGCTGCCGTATTGTCATCTACTACGGCTGTGGCAGTAGATACACATCCATTTGCAGGGCTGGTTACCGTGAGAGCGTAGGTGCCGGGCGCCTGTGTGGAGAATGACGAAAGGTTCGATGTAAAGCCATTGGGGCCAGTCCAGGTGTAAGTAGCAGTCGTGTCAGAAGTTGTACCTGTTACAGTTGTGCTTCCGACAAGGCAGGAAATGAAGCCTCCGGTGGCGCCTGCACCTGGTCCGGATGTGTTATTTGCTACCGTGGCTGCTCCGTTGTTGTTGCAGCCGGTCAGGGTATCAGAAATGATAACATTGTACGAACCGGGAACAGTGACTGCCGGACTTTGCAGGTTGGAGGTAAATCCGTCGGGGCCTGTCCAGGCAAAAGTGGCATTGCCGGAGTTGGTTGATGCAGTTACATTTACTGTATCAATCACACAGGTAATTTCAGAGCCGGTTGTGCTCACAGAAGGTGGCACGTTGTTACCCGTAACCGTCGTTGTGGATGTTGTAGTACATCCGTTCGATGAGTTGGTTACAACAAGCGTATAAACACCGGGTGCTCCCACCACCGGACTCAGGGTGTTTCCACCTGAAACAACATTCGGTCCATTCCATGCATAGCTGAAACTGGTGCCTGTTGAACCACTGCCGGAAAGTGTATCCTGAGGTATCGGACAGGAAACAACTCCATTGCTGCCTGCATTGGCCTCCGGATGGGTAATATTGATGTTTACCGATCTGGTGGCAAAAGATGCACAGGTGGTATTGATATTGGTTACACGCAGCGTGTAACTGCCGGCGCTGTCAACAGTTGGAGTAAGTGTCGTGCCTCCGGAAACGATGTGACCACCACTGGTTGCAAACCAGAGATAGCTGAAATCATCACCTGTGCTCGATTGTGTTCCGTCCAGCTGAATAGTCGGGTGGGCGCAGTCAATAGTGGGTGGTGCAGCCACGAGCGCCGTCGGGTAAGTGGGAGGAGCCATCGTTTGCGACACAGTTGAAGTACAACCCTCTGCATCTGTGACAGTGCAGGTGTACGTACCGGCATTCAGGCCGATGGCTGTCTCGGTTCCGCCACCGTTGGACCAGCTGTAGGAGTAGTTGGAATCCCAGCCGCCAACACCGGTGGCTGTGATACTGCCGGTGAGTCCGTTACATCCAACCTGAATAAAACTGACCACCTCGGAGCTGAGTGGCTGTGCAGGCTGTTCTATTGTAATCGGGTCGGATACGGCAGTCTGGTTGCCGCGGGTGATAGTAACAGTATAGCTGCCTGCAGGGATATTGTTCAGATCCTGCGTGGTGGCACCATTGCTCCACAGATAGGTGAAAGATCCGTTAAGACCTCCACCCGGAGTGATGTTGATAGCACCCGAACTGGTACCATAGCACTTTACATTTCTCTGCAAATCAATAGAATATGTAATTGGTGGTGGTGCACAGTGACTGGTTCTGAAGTTCCACAGACTGGTAGCCGGAAGCTGGCCTGCCTCATATACCTTTTTGTCAATCGGGCAAATGTAGAAGATGGTCGGGAAGTACGCTATCTGATACTGACCGGCAATTCCCGCATCATCAATGATAGGGTAGGGAGTACCCGAAACCCAGTCACCCTGGGTACCTCCCACGCAACCTGACGGGCCGTAAAGGCATGCTGTGTTGGTGGCGGCATCACCCTCGATAAACATAACGTAAGCCTCATCGGTGCCCGGAGGGCCATGTGTTTCCCAAAGGTCTCTCAGTGCGTGAGAGTTGTGGTAGTTCCAGCAGGGGCCACACCAGGTAGCAGACACGTCAATGTAAACGTGCTTGCCCGCATTCAGCAGATCATACAGGTTGTGCGCTTCTCCGTTGATATCAATTCCGGTGAAGTCCGGAGCGATACTGCCATCGGGAATCTGAGCCTGCGCCATCTGCAGCCCTGCCACAAGGAACAGGACGAGAAGGAGAAGTTTTTTCATAATTCAGAAAAGTAAGTTAATGGTTTAAAATCACGGATAAATGTAGAGCTATTGACAATATGTTCATACTTTTAGATTGACAATTTGGAACATTTCCTACTTTTCGCCGTCAAATCCGGATTTTAACCAAAATTTGCCGGATAATCTTTCCATTATGCAAGACATACATTTCAATTTTTCTGCTGAATCCTACGACGTCATTATTGTCGGCTCGGGCGCGGGTGGCGGTATGGCTGCCTATGAACTTGCCAGGGCGGGCGCCAAAGTCTGTCTGCTGGAAGCAGGTCAGCACTACGATCCCGCCGACCCTCAGTACGTTACGCAGCTCAAATGGCCCTGGCAATCGCCTCGGCGCGGCGCTTCCACCCGTTTCCGCCCTTTCGGCGATTTCGATGCCGCCTATGGTGGCTGGGATATCGAGGGCGAGCCCTACACCACAGCTCCGGGTACCAAATTCGCCTGGTTCCGGTCCCGAATGCTCGGCGGGCGCACCAATCACTGGGGACGAATTTCTCTGCGGTTTGGCCCAGATGATTTCAGACGCAAGAGTATTGACGGCCTTGGTGAGGACTGGCCTATTACCTATGACGAAGTGAAACCTTTTTATGATGAAATTGACAGTATGCTCGGAGTGTTCGGCACGAATGAGGGCCTGCCAAATGATCCCGATGGCGTTTTCCTGCCTCCCCCGAAACCGCGCCTGCACGAGCTGATGATCAAAAAGGCCAACCGGAACCTGGGGATAAAAACCATTCCCTCCCGGATGAGTATTCTCACCAAAAAGATCAACGATGACAGGGGGGAGTGCTTCTACTGCAGCCAGTGCGGTCGCGCATGTATGGCCTACGCTGATTTTTCCTCCTCCTCCTGTCTGGTCAAACCGGCCCTGAAATCAAAAAATCTGGACGTGATTTACCATGCCATGGCCCGCGAGGTAATGACCGATCCGCAAACAGGCCTCTGCACCGGTATTTCATACGTGGACACCAGAACGCTGGAAGAAAAAACGGTGAAAGCCCGTATCGTGGTGCTGGCCGCCAGCGCCTGCGAATCGGCCCGACTGCTGCTGAATTCAAAATCACCAAGATTCCCGAACGGACTGGCCAACTCTTCCGGTGTGGTCGGAAAGTATCTGCACGATTCTACCGGCGCCTCAAGAGCAGCCATTATTCCCATGCTGTTCGACAGGAAGCGATACAATGAAGATGGTGTGGGCGGATTACACGTGTACTCCCCATGGTGGCAGGACAACAGGAAACTTGATTTCCCGCGCGGATACCATATAGAGTATTGGGGTGGTATGGGTATGCCGGCTTATGGCTTCGGATGGGGCATAGAAAATGTGAACGGCATGTTCCCCGACCGAAATGGAAACAAAAGGGAGGCCGGTGGCTACGGAACAGCACTCAAAGACGATTACCGCCGTTTCTATGGTGCTTATATAGGTATGGCCGGACGGGGCGAAGCAGTGGCAAGGGAAGACAACTATTGCGAAATTGATCCGGAAAAGGTGGACAAATTCGGTATCCCCGTACTTCGGTTTCACTACAAACACTCCGACTATGAACGCCTCCAGGCCAAACACATGCACGAAACCTTCGAGCAGATTATTCATGAAATGGGGGGTATCCCGCTCAGCGACAAACCCGGGCCGGAAAAGGACTACGGCCTGAATGCACCCGGTGAAATTATTCACGAGGTGGGTACCGTCAGAATGGGCAACAACCCCAAAACTTCTGCACTGAACAAGTACCAGCAGGCGCATGATGTGAAAAATCTGTTTGTCGTGGATGCCGCTCCATTCCCCTCTCAGGGCGACAAGAACTGTACATGGACTATCCTTGCATTGTCCATGCGCGCCTCACGCCATATCGTTGACCTCCGCAATCAGGGAAAACTGTAACCCGCCATGAAAAGAAGAAATCTCCTCAAGTCAATAGGACTTACCTCGCTCGGCCTCGCCGGACTCTCCCCGCAGGTCAAAGCTGCCGAAAATATTGTCGCTGCCGAAAATGAAGGCGATAAAAAGAAAAAAGAACCCTGGGAGCCGTACGGACGCACCGAATCGGAAAAGGAAAGAGATGCCAGACTGCTGGCCGAACAGTTCTTCACACCCGCGGAACTGGCAACTATTGCCGCTCTTGCTGATATCATTATACCCCGCGACAGTCACTCCGGTAGTGCTTCCGACGCCGGAGTACCCGCCTTTATCGAGTTCATGGCCAAAGACAAGCCCGAACTTCAGACTCCGCTGCGCGGCGGACTGCACTGGCTCGATGCACAGGCAAGAAAAAGGTTCGGCGCCGTTTTTACTGCCTGCAATTCAAATCAGCAAACCGAAATAGTGGAGGATATCGCCTGGCCGGAAAAAGTGAAGCCCGGAATGAGTCAGGGGGTCGCCTTTTTCAATCTGATGCGCAATCTGACCGCTTCCGGCTTCTGGTCCAGCCAGATCGGTATCGCCGACCTCGGCTATGTCGGCAATGTGCCCAATCAGTGGAATGGCGTGCCGGATGATGTGCTGAAACAGTACGGACTGGAAAAGGAATGAATGTTCCGGGTATTTTCCTGATTAAATACCCGATTTCTCCTTCTTTTTCCGCACCTTTGCGGCGCATTTTCCATATAAATAATCATGCAAGAAGATTTGTTCAAGCGACTGGTGTCGCACTGCAAGGAATACGGTTTCATCTATCAGTCCTCCGAAATTTATGACGGCCTGAACGGCGTCTATGATTACGGACCGATGGGTGTTGAACTGAAAAATAATATCAAGGAGTACTGGTGGCGCTCCATGGTGCAGATGCACGAGAATATCACGGGCATAGACTCCTCGATTTTCATGCACCCGCTGATCTGGAAGGCCAGCGGTCACGTGGATGCTTTCAACGACCCGCTCGTTGACAACAAGGACTCCAAAAAGCGCTATCGCGCCGATGTGCTGATTGAGGGCGAAATTGACAAGATGCTGGCCAAGGCCGACAAGGAGGTGGAAAAAGCCGCCAAACGATTTGGAGATTCATTCAATGAACAGTTGTTCCGTGAGACGAATCCCAGGGTTGTTGATTACGTGAACAAGGCTGCCGAAACAGAGAAGCGACTGGCCAGCGGACTCAAAAACAACGATATGGCCGATCTCAAGGCCCTCATTGACGAACTCGAAATTGCCGATCCGGACACAGGCTCCCGCAACTGGACGGAAGTGCGGCAGTTCAATCTGATGTTCTCCACCCAGATGTCGAATATCGGTGGAGATGACGGAAAACTGTACCTGCGCCCCGAAACAGCCCAGGGTATCTTCGTCAATTTCTCCAATGTACAGAAGACGAACCGCCAGAAGATTCCTTTCGGGATCGCCCAGATCGGAAAGGCATTCAGAAACGAGATTGTGGCCCGTCAGTTCATCTTCCGCATGCGGGAGTTCGAACAGATGGAAATGCAGTTCTTCGTGCGCCCCGGCACCGAAATGGAATGGTACAACAAATGGAAGGAGCGCCGCATGGCATGGCACCGGGCAATTACTCCGGAAAACAAACTCCGCTTCAAGGATCACGACAACCTGGCGCACTATGCCAATGCTGCCGTTGATATTCAGTACGAATTCCCGTTCGGATTCAAGGAACTCGAAGGTATTCACTCCCGTACCGATTTCGACCTCAGCAGCCACGCACAGCTCTCCGGCAAGAAAATTCAGTACTTCGACCCTGAACTGAACGAACACTACACTCCCTATGTGGTAGAAACATCGGTGGGTTGCGACCGTATGGTGCTCTCCGTGATGTCGAACGCACTGGTGGAAGAGTCTGTACCCGACGCACAGGGCGAAGACAGCACCCGCACGGTCATGCGCATACACCCCGCGCTCGCACCCGTGAAGTGTGCCGTACTGCCACTCCTGAAAAACAAGGATGAACTGGTGGAAAAAGCCCGCGAAGTATATGACAAACTGAAATTTCACTTCATCTGTCAGTACGACGAGAAAGACGCAGTCGGTCGCCGATACCGCCGTCAGGATGCTATCGGTACGCCTTACTGCGTTACCATTGACTTCGAGACGCTCGAAAACAATACCGTCACGGTACGCGAACGCGACTCCATGACGCAGGTGCGTGTGCCCGTGAGTGAAGTGGCAGGTATCGTGGGCGAACGCGTGGATATGCGCAAACTCCTCGAGTCGCTGGCCTGACAGGTATAAAAATGCTCAAAGCGTTGCCGAAACGACTGGATTCTACCCTGGCCATGCAGATGTACCAGGTAATGAGGACAGGCTCGGCAGTGCTCGCAGGGGTGGTACTGGCCAAAAGCACACTCTCGACAGCCGAAATCGG